>JAMPXO010000207.1 GCA_023701125.1 Vicinamibacteria bacterium
GCCGCCGCCACGGCCGCGGCCAGCAGCGCCGGCTCGGGCTTCGGCACCTGCATGCCGAGGGTGACGAAGAACAGGGTGACGAAGAAGTCGCGGATGTTGATCACCTTGGCGATCACGTCCAGGTTGTAGGGGAAGGTCGACAGCGCGACGCCTGCGACCAGCGCCCCCATCTCCTTCGACAACCCCATCTCGCCGGCCGCGCCGGCCACCAGGAAGCACCAGGCGAGGGCCGTCACCAGCATCAGCTCCGGCAGCTTGGCGATGAACGCGAACAGCCGCGGCAGCGCGTAGCGGGCCAGCAGCAGCGAGACGCCGACCAGCAGCGCGCCGCGCAGCAGCGAGCCGAGCAGGATCGCGGGCTTGGGGTCGGCCAGGTTGGGCTGGATGGCGAGGGCGAGGATCGCCCACAGGTCCTGGAACACCAGCACGCCGAGCGTGATCCGGCCGGGCTGGGTCATCAGCTCGTACTTGTCGTAGAGCAGCTTGACCACGATCATCGTCGACGACAGCGCCAGCGCCACGCCCACGTAGAGCGCGTCGAAGCGGCCCTCGCCCAGCGGCAGGCCGAACGCCCGCGCGGCCAGCGTGCCGAGCACGACGCAGACGGGGAACTGCACGACCCCGGTCACCACCAGCGGCTTGCCCGCCCCCATCAGCTTCTTGAGGTCCATCTCGAGGCCGATGATGAAGAGCAGCAGGATCAGGCCGATCTCGGAGATCAGCGCGACCGAGGCCTGCTCCTTGACCAGGCCGAGGCCGAGCCCGGGCCCGACCAGCACGCCGGCCAGCAGGTAGCCGAGGATCAGCGGCTGGCGCAGCGCCTTGGCGCACAGCGCCAGCACGGTCGCCGCGATGATCGCGATGCCGATGTCGTGAAGCAGGTGGCTGTCGTGCATGAAGGTGTGGAGGGTCCCTTGATTCCCGTGGGTGGGGCGCCGGCAGACGGCCGCGGCGCGCGATCAGATCGACAGCGACCCCTTGCGGAAGTCGCTCTGGCCCAGCAGCGCGTTGACGCAGGCGGCGTGACCGGCGCGGGCGCCCGCCAGCGCCTGGCGCAGCGTGGCGTCGAGGTCGCCGCCCGATTCGAGCCGGAAGCCGCGGCCGCCGAGGCCCTCGGCCGCGCGCTCGTAGTCGGTCCGCGCCAGCACCGTGCCGACGTCGTCCTTCAACACCTCGACCTGCTCGCGCGCGATCTGGGTCCAGCCGCCGTCGTTGCCGATCAGGGCGACGATGCCGAGGCGGTGGCGGGCGAAGGTGTCGAACTCGGCCAGCGAGTAGCCGAACGAGCCGTCGCCGAAGACGACGAACACGTCCGAGTGCGGGCGCGCGACCTTGGCGCCGATCGCGAAGCCGGCGCCGACGCCGAGCGTGCCGAACGGCCCGGGGTCGAGCCACGACAGCGGCCCGCGCGGGCGCAGCACGTAGGAGGCGGTGCCGACGAAGTCACCGCCGTCGGCGACGATCACGCTGTCGCGGCCGAGGATGGCGTCGAGCGCGCGGCACACCGCCAGCGGGTTGAGTCCCCCGGCGGCAGGCGCGTCGGCCTGGGCGGCGATCTCGGCGTCGCGCGCGGCGTCGCGCCCGCGCAGTGCCGCGAGCCACGGCGCCCACTCCTTGCGCGGGCCGCCGCTGCGCACGGCCAGCGCGCGCAGGAACCGCTCGGGTGCGCCGATCGCGGCGACGGTCGGCCGGCGGTTGCGGCGGGCGTCGGCGCGGCTGCGGTTGGCGGCGATCAGCACGGCGCGGCCCGGAACGTGGCGGCCGTAGTCGAGCCGGAAGTCGCACGGCACGCCGGCGAGGATCACCAGGTCGGCCTCGCGCAGTGCCTCCTTGCGCTTGTGGCGCAGTTGCAGCGGCTCGTCGACGCCCATCAGGCCGCGGGCCATGCCCGAGAGGTAGACCGGGACGCCGAGGGCGCGCACGGCCAGCGTGAGGTGGTCCAGCCCCGCCACGTCGAGCAGCGCCTGCGAGCCGACCAGCAGCAGCGGGCGCTGTGCGCGGCGCAGCAGCGACGCGGCCTTCTCGACGACACCCGGCGCTGCCTCGGGTGGGGCCGGCAGCGCGCGCGCCGCCGACTCCGCGAGCGCCGAGCCGCCGAACACGCGGCCCAGGTGCCAGTCGACGTACGCGCGCTCGGCGTGCTCGGCGAAGTTCTTCGGCGCCCGCGCGGTCTTGGCCCCGTGCCACTCGCGGACGACGTGCTCGGGGTAGAGCAGGTCGACCGGGCACTCGACGAAGACCGGGCCAGGCACGCCGCCGATGCTCGTGCGCAGTGCGCGCTCGATCGCCGGCGCCAGGTCGCGCACCCGCGTCACCCGCAGCGCCAGCTTGACGTGGGGCTTGACCAGCGCCATCTGGTCGATGTCCTGGAGCGAGCCGCGGCCGCGCAGCAGGGTGGCGGTCGCGCCGCCGAGCAGCACCAGCGGCGACTGCGCCATCTGGGCGTTCTTCAGGGCGGTGATGGTGTTGGTGACGCCGGGCCCGGCGGTCACGGCGGCGACCCCCGGGATGCCCGTCAGTCGCGCCATCGCGTCGGCGGCGAACGCGGCGGTCACCTCGTGGCGGGTGTCGACGACCCGAATGCCCTTCGCCTTGGCCGCCACCAGGATCGGCGAGATGTGCCCGCCGCACAGGGTGAACAGGGCGGTCACCCCGTGTGCCCGCAGTACTTCGACGACCCGTTCGCCCCCGTGCATGTCCGGGAGGATACCGAAAGATCGGCTGCCGGCCTCGGCCTCGTCTCAGTCCTGCCGGCGCGCCGGTTGGACCGAGGACGGACCCGTGGCCAGCAGCAGCACCAGCTCGCTCTGGCGGCGGGTCTCCGTCTTCGCGAACGCCCGCTTGAGGTGGGTGCGGGCGGTGCTGATCTCGATCCCCAGGTCGGTCGCGGCTTCCTCGAGGGTCTGGCCGCGGGCCAGCCGGATCGCGAGCCGGGCCTCGGTCGGGGTCAGGCCGTAGAGCCGCTGCACCATGCCGTCGTCGGCGTCGGGCTCGGCCTCCGGGTCGGCGAGGAACACGACGCGCAGGCCCTCGTCGGCGCCGGGCAGCGTGCCCGCCATCACCGAGAGCGCGCGCCGCGCACGCCGCGGACAGGCCAGGGCGCCGTCGGGGCTGGCCGCGAACAGCTCGGCCGCCGGCCGCGCGCCGCGGGCCGTGTGCAGCAGCAACGCGCCTGTCGGGCCGCGCGAGACACCGTCCTTCGCGTCGAGGAGCCGTTTCGCGCTGCGGTTCTCGTGGGCGATGCGACCGCGGGCGTCGAGCAGGACGACCCCCAGCCGCAGGCGGTCGAGGGCGCCCAGCACGAGGTCGCCGGGCACGCCGGTGGGCGCGTCCGTGGAGCGCCCGCCGACGCCCGGGGTCGGAGCGTCGGCGTCGATCGGCAGGAAGCGCAGGACCGCGGAGCCCACCTGCACGAGGTCGCCCGGGTGCAGCACCGCGGACTCGACGCGGTGCTCGCCGACGATGATGCCGTGCGCGCTGCCGGCGTCGCTGATCACGAACGACGGCGGGTCCCAGCGGAGGCGGGCATGGTGGCGCGAGATGGAAGGGTCACGCAGCACGATGTCGCACTCGCTCGCGCGCCCCAGCGAGTACTCGAGCGGCAGCAGCGCGAACGACTCGCCCTTGTGCACGCCGCGCACGACCTCCAGCACCCCCACCGCCAGCGTCTCGCCGCAGGCGACACAGGTGGCGGTCGCCTGGGCCCGCGCTCCGCAGTGCGGGCAGGGGATGCCGGTCAGCAGGTCCGTGCTCAAGACGCGGGCCTCGTTCTCGTTGGCTGGGAGGGTCTCAGCCGATTGGAAGTGGCACCGCCGACAATACGCGATTTTGGGGCGTCGCTCGCAGCGCGGCGGAGGGGTCTCCCAGGTGAGGACCCCTCCCCCATTCAGGGGACGCGCGCGGCCGCCCCTTGCGCTACAACGTTCACGACCACGAACAGGCCGAGCGGCCGGGATCGAGGAGGGGCGATGAGCACTGGGCTGATGGTGCCGGGGCCGCACGAGGCGTGGATCCCCGACCTGACCGACGAGATGTCCCGGGACGCGGTGGCGGCCACCCGCCGCCTCGTCGCGCACCTCGGCGAGGCCCGGCGCGGGCCCGACACGAACTGGGATCAGACGGTTTCGACGCTGCGCTCGAGCCCGCTGCTGGCCGCGATCCACGAAGACCCGTTCACGCGGCGCGCCTACGAGAAGCCGCGCGGCTACGCCGGCGACGCCGTGCTGCTGGACCACGTGTACGGGACCTGGCAGGACGCGCCCGCGACCACGGTCGGCGCGGCCGTCAACCGCCTCGTGCTGTCGCGCCCGGCCCTGCGGGCGGTGCGGTTTCGCCGCCAGTGGCTGGCCGAGATGATCGACGAGGCATGCGCGGAGGGCCAGGGCGCGTGTCGCGTGCTCGCGCTCTCCTGCGGCCACCTGCGCGAGCTGGAGCTGTCGGCCTCGGTGCGCCGGGGCGACCTGGTGGAGGTCGTCGGCCTGGACCACGACACCGCCACCCTGCTCGTCGCCCGCGAGGTGGCGCGCAAGCTGGCCTGCCGCCTCGACTCGCACGTCGCGTCGATCGCCGCGGTGATCAAGCGCTCGCTCACCCTGATGGGCTTCGACCTCGTCTACGCGGGTGACCTGTTCGACTACCTCGAGGACAACGTCGCTGCCGTGCTGCTGCAGCGCATGCTCGAGGCGGCCCGCCCGGGCGGCCGGGTGGTGATCGCCAATTTCGTGCCCGACATCCCCGACGCCGGCTTCATGGAAGCCTGCATGGACTGGTATCTCGTCCACCGCTCGGAGAGCCAGTTGCGTTTCCTCCATCGCACGCTCCCGACGGAGCTGCGCGGCGAGGTGCAGACCTTCCAGGACCCCGACCGCAACATCGCCTTCCTGGTCGCCACCCGCCCCTGATCGCCGCGGGCGGGTGGCCTACGCCAGGCCGCCGGGCAGGCGCTGCGAAGCGAGCAGGCGGCTGAAGACCTGCCAGCGGCGCTCCGGCGGGGCCGCCGGGCCCGACTCGCGCTCCACGTACTGGCGGACCAGGTCCTGGCCCAGGTTGTAGTTGATGACGTAGCTGCGGTACTGGTCGAAGAAGCGGATGCGCTGCTTCGCGCGCTCGGGGGACGAGAGCGTGTAGGTCTCCAGGAAGCGGGCCGCGCCGGCCGCATCGAGGCGGCCCTCGAGGTAACGGCGGGCGGCCTCGTTGCCGGCGTAGGCGAGCCGGCGC
>JAMPXO010000208.1 GCA_023701125.1 Vicinamibacteria bacterium
GCCCCGGGACGCGGATGATCGTGCGCGGCACAAGGATGCCCCAAGCGTGAACGGCCTCGGAGCGTGGGACCCCGGCTACTTCGTGTCCAGCCTGGGCGTGGGAATCGTGAGCGGCCTCGTGCCTTTCGTCAACATCGAGGTCTACATCGTCGGCATGGCGACCCTGACCCAGGCGCCGCCGCTGGCGATCATCCTGTCGACGACCCTCGGCCAGATGATCGCCAAGGCGATCCTCTACCAGGTGGGCCGCGGCGCCCTCGACCTGCCGTGGCTGTTGCGGGCCAAGGAGAAGGTCCACAAGGCCAGCGAGTCCCTCCACCGGCACGAGAAAGGCGCGGACGCGGTCGTCCTGCTCTCGGCGATCACGGGCGTCCCCCCGTTCTACGGGGTCAGCATCGCGGCGGGCATGCTGGAGATGTCCTTCTTTTCCTTCATGGCGATCGGCACCTTCGGCCGCCTCCTCCGCTTCGCGGCAGTCTTCTACCTGCCGCGGTACCTGGCGGGGTAGGGTAAGGTCTTTACAATCAGCGGGTTGACAAAACTAAAATCGCATTTTAGTTTTACGCAATGTACCGGTCACGCCAGCTTGGCACGACGCTCCGGTCGGCGCTCTCGGCCTTTCCGGCCGTCCTGCTGACCGGCCCCCGCCAGTCGGGCAAGACGACGTTCCTGCGGCACGAACTGGCCGACGCCCACTACGTCACCTTCGACGACCCGCTCGAACGCGACCTGGCGACGGCAGATCCCGCGGCCTTCCTGGGCCGCTTCGCGGATCGCCCCGCGCTCCTCGACGAGATCCAGTACGTCCCGTCGCTGCTCTCGCACCTGAAGATGCGGATCGATGCCGAACCGGACCGGCTGGGACGCTGGGTGCTCACCGGCTCGCAGCAGTTCGGCCTGATGCGCGACGTCAGCGAATCGCTGGCCGGCCGCGTCGCGCTCCTCGAGTTGCCCCCGTTCTCGGCCCTCGAACTGCCCCGCGAGACGCTCGATGCCACGCTCTGGGATGGCGGCTACCCGATCCCGGCGCTCCACCCCGACCGGCGCGACCTCTGGCTTCGCAGCTACATCGCGACTTACGTCGAGCGCGACGTGCGCCAGATCCGCAACGTCACCGACCTCCACGCCTTCAGCCAGTTCGTCGCGCTGGCCGCTGCCCGCCACGGGCAGGTCTTCCACGCCGCCGACCTCGCCCGCGACCTCGGCCTCAGCCAGCCCACCATCAAGTCGTGGGCGGGCGTGCTCGAGGCCTCTTACGTCGCGTTCCTTCTCGCGCCCTGGCACCGCAATTACGGCAAGCGCGTCGTGAAGACGCCGAAGCTCTACTTCTTCGACTCGGCCCTGGCCACGTTCCTCACCCGCCAGCCCGACGCGGCGTCGGCCCTCGCCGGCCCGATGGGCGGCGCCCTGCTCGAAGGCTGGGTCGTCAGCGAAGCGGCCAAGGCCTTCATGGCCGCCGGCCGCAAGTCCGACCTCTACTTCTGGCGCTCGCACGACGGCCTGGAGGTCGACCTGCTGATCGCACTCGGGGGCAAGCTCCAGCCGATCGAGGTCAAGCTCTCGGCGACACCGACCCCGGGCCACGCGGAACCCCTCGACCGCTTCTGCGCCCTCGCTGGCGACGAAGCCACACGCCCGGGCCTGGTCGTCTGCCGCACCGACCGCGAGCGCCACCTACCCAACGGACACCTGGCCATCCCCTGGTCGCACTTCCCGACCTGGCTGCAGGCGAATTTGTAGCGTACGGAAATCTCCTGGAGTGAATTACCCTGGGCGTCCATGCGCGAGGGCCTCTACGACTCACTCCTCACGGCGGGCCTGCGCCGACACCTGGGTAGCCTCAAGGCTTCCCGGTCGCAGTTGCCCGAGGCGGACGCTGCTGACCGCTTCGCCCGCTTCGTCGCCGAAGAGGTGCGTCGAATGCTGGGCGATCTCCCGGCCGAGCAGCGCGCCGAGCGGCAGGCCGTCCTGGTCAACGAACTGCTCGCTTGGCTGGGTGCCAAGATCGGCACCGGCGACCCCGACACCATCGTCGTGCCGCCCGAGGTGTTGCTGGCAATCCATCGAACGCCGCAGCCCCCACCGCGTCCGCTGACTCCGATCGGGGTTTCCACCCTGCTGGTTCGCCCGGGCAAGCCCGACCTCGGACACGAGCTCACGGCCGAGTTGGCTTCGGCAGACCGGGTCGACGCACTCGTCAGCTTCGTCACCTGGGGAGGGTTCCGGCGACTGCGCCGCACGCTGGAGGAGCACGCGCGCTCGGGTCGCCGCCTGCGGTTGTTGACGACCACATACATCGGTGCGACGGACGCCGCGGCGATCCGAGAGATCGCCCGGCTCGACGGCGCCGAGGTGCGCGTGTCCTTCGACGGTCGGCGCAGCCGCATCCACGCCAAGGCCTGGCTCTTCCATCGCGAGACGGGCTTCAGCTCGGTGTGGGTCGGTAGCGCCAACCTGTCGGCCTCGGCCCTCGCCGGCGGGCTCGAATGGACGATGAAGGCCAGCGAGGCCGACCTCCGCCACGTGGTGGAACTGTTCCGAGGATCATTCGACAGCTTGTGGGAGGACCTCGAGTTCGAACGAATCGACCCCGAGAACCAGAAGCAGATCGAACGCTTGCAAAGCGCGCTCGAAGCGGCGCGTGGCGGACCTTCGGGCCCGGCCGAGCCCGAGATCCTGTTCGACCTGCGCCCTTACCCGTTCCAGGACGAGATCCTGGACCAACTCGAGGAGGAGCGAGCCGGGCGGGGGCGCTACCGGAATCTGGTGGTCGCTGCGACCGGGACTGGCAAGACCATGCTGGCTGGGTTCGACTACCAGCGACAACCGGGACGGCCGAATCTCCTCTTCCTCGCCCACCGCGAAGAGCTGCTCCGTCAGGCGCGCACCTCGTTCCGCCACATCCTCCGCGACGGCAGCTTCGGTGAGTTGCTGACGAGCCACGAAAAGCCGCGGCAGGCCACCCATCTCTTCGCGACCATCCCGAGCTTCCTGCGCAGCGGCCTTGCTGGCCAGCTTGGCGCCGACTACTGGAAATACGTCGTGCTCGACGAGGCGCACCACGCACCGGCGGACTCGTACCAAGCCGCACTTCGCCTGCTCCGGCCGTCGATCCTGCTGGGCCTGACGGCAACGCCCGAGCGCGCGGACAACCAGTCCCTGCTTCCGGACTTCGACGGCGCCATCGCCGCCGAGATGCGCCTCTGGCACGCCCTAGAGAAGCAGCTCGTCGTCCCCTTCGAGTACTACGGTCTGGCCGACGAGACAGACTTCTCGGCGATCGAGTGGCGTCGTGGCGGCTACGACGCGGCCCAACTCGACAACGTGCTGACCGGCAACCACCGGCGCGCTGAGCTCATCGCGGAGCAGTTCCGCAAGTACCGGGGCGCCTGGCGGCAGGCGCGGGCGCTGGCGTTTTGCACGAGTGTTCGCCACGCCGAGTTCATGAAGGCCCGTTTCGAGGGCTACGGCATCCCCTCCATGGTCGTCCATGGAGACACGGTTCGCGCCGAGCGACAGCAGGCGACCTCACGCCTTCGAGACGGCGACGTCAACGTCCTCTTCACCTGCGATCTGTTCAACGAGGGCGTCGACCTCCCATTCGTGGACACGCTTCTGTTCCTTCGGCCCACGGCGAGCGCGACGGTGTTCCTGCAGCAACTCGGGCGCGGTCTGCGGTTGAGCCCAGACAAGGCGAGTTGCCTCGTGCTCGACTTCGTCGGGCAGCACAGGGCTGAATTCCGGTTCGACGGCGCCCTGTCGGCCATGACGGGCATTTCACGCGGCCGCCTCGCCGATGCCGTCAGGGATGAGTTTCCGACGCTCCCTTCCGGCTGTGTCATCCAGCTCGATCGCGTCGCCCAGGGGCGCGTGCTGAGTTCGGTGCGCCAGGCGCTGGCCGGGGGCGAACAGCGGCTCGCCGACGAGGTGCGACAAGCGGGTCCGATGACTCTCTCCGCGTTCCTCGAACATTCGGGCCGACCGCTGGAACAGGTCTACGCGGCCGGCGGCATGACCCATCTCCGCCGGCTCGCAGGCCAGTTGCCGGCCGCCGACGATCACGCCGTCAACGCCCGATTCAAGAGCCTGCTCCACATCGACGACCCAGACCGGCTGGCCGCATTGCGTGACCCGATGCGGGCCCGGCCCGCGGAGCAGCTGATGCTCGGCTATCAGCTATTTCACGAGGCGGCGGACCGGTTCGAACCGGAAGCATGGATCGCCCGTCTCTCTCCCGAGCTGCTTCGCGAACTCAGGGAGTTGGCCGACGCCCTGGAGCCCGGCGCGCATTCCGTGACCAGTCCACTCGTCGCTCCTGACTGGCCGCTGCACCTGCACCGGAGTTATGAGCGTCGCGAGGTCCAGACGGCGTGCGGCCACATGACCCCGCAACGCCGGATCCAGCATCGCGAGGGGGTCCTCCGGCTGCCGGACCAGCAGGCCGAGTTGTTCTTCGTGACGCTTGACAAGACTCGCGGCGGCTTCTCGCCCACCACGGCTTACCGCGACTACGCGATTAGCCGCGACCGCTTCCACTGGGAATCGCAGAACGCTTCCGCCGAGCACACGGCGAGCGGACGCCGCTACATTCAGCAGTCCGCGAATGGCTGGCGCTTCTTCCCCTTCGTGCGCGAGACCCCTGACGACGCCTTCATTGCGCTCGGCCCGGTTCACTACGAGCGACACGCGGGTGAGCGGCCGATGGGGATCACTTGGCGGCTCGAATCGCCGATGCCCGCGGTGCTGTTCGAGCGCTTCGCTGCATTGCTCGCCTCGTGAGCGCGGAGTTCGGAGGCAGGGATGACCCACGTCTATCTCGTCGTCGAAGAGCCCGAGGTGGGCTACTACGGGGAATGCGATAACCATACGACCTTGTCGGCCCACCGGTCGGAGGCGGGAGCGGACGGCGCGGTCGAGGAGTGGAAGGCGGCGCACGCCGGCCCGCGGGGGCGAGGAGGAGCACGCCTTCGCCGCCGAGGGCCAACTGGACCACTGGTGCTCGTGCGGGCTGGGCGTGCACGTGGAGCAAGTCGAGTTGCTGGAGTAGGCCCCGCCCCTTTCGCTGCTAGGCTGACGCGTGACCGTTGACCCGTCGCCGTCGCGACCGCAAGACCCGAAGCCCCCGTTCCCTTACGCCTCCGAGGAAGTCCGGGTCGAGAACGCCGCGGCGGGCGTGAGCCTCGCGGGCACGCTGTTCCGCCC
>JAMPXO010000209.1 GCA_023701125.1 Vicinamibacteria bacterium
GACGTACGAGAGCACCTTCTGCTGGTGCTCGCGGGTGACCAGCGGGCCCATCTCGGCGCCGGGCTCGAGGCCCGGTGCGACCTTCAGCTTGCGCAGCCGCTCGCGCACCTTCGGCAGCAGCCGGTCGGCGACGTCGCCCACGGCGACCACGACCGAGATCGCCATGCAGCGCTGGCCGGACGAGCCGTAGCCCGCGTTGACCGCGGAATCCGCGGCGAGGTCGAGGTCGGCGTCGGGCAGCACGACCATGTGGTTCTTGGCGCCGCCCAGCGCCTGCACGCGCTTGCCCGCGCGGGTGCCGGTCTCGTACACGTGGCGGGCGATCGGGGTCGAGCCGACGAAGCTGACGGCCGCGATGCCGGGGTGGTTCAGGATCGCGTCGACCGCGACCTTGTCGCCGTGCACGACGCTGAACACGCCCGCCGGCAGGCCCGCGTCACGCAGCAGTTCCGCGCCGAAGTTGGCGGCCGAGGGGTCCTTCTCGGAGGGCTTGAGGATGAAGGCGTTGCCGCAGGCGATCGCGATCGGGTACATCCACATCGGGACCATGGCGGGGAAGTTGAAGGGCGTGATGCCGGCGACGACACCCAGCGGCTGGCGGATCGAGTAGCTGTCGACGTCGGAGGAGACGTTCTCCGAGAACTCGCCCTTCTGGAGCTGGGCGATGCCGCACGCGAATTCGATCACCTCCTGGCCGCGACTGACTTCGCCCATCGCGTCCGAGAGCACCTTGCCGTGCTCGCGGGTCAGGATCCGGGCGATGTCCTGCTTGTGCTTCTCGACCAGCTCGCGGAACGCGAACAGCACCCGCGTCCGCACCGAGAGAGAAGCGTTGCGCCAGCCGGCGGCGGCCTCGGTGGCGACCTTCACGGCCTCGTCGACGAGAGCGGGCGTCGCGAACGCGACCCTGGACTGGCGGCGGCCGGTCGCAGGGTCGAACACGTCGCCCCAGCGCTCGACGGCGCCCGCGTGCGGCTGCCCGCCGATCCAGTGGCGGATCTCGGCCGCCTGCGCTTCGTCGTCGACGGCGGGTTCGGTCGTGGTCGCCATGCGGCCTCCTCTACCTTCGGCTACTTCACCGCGCGGTCGGTGATCTCCAGGCCGCGGTCGATGATCGCGAGCCCCTCCTCGAGCTGGGCCTCCGTGACGATCAGCGGCGGGTTCGTGAAGAACGTGTTCCAGCGCACGAACGTGTACAGCCCGTTCTCGCGGAAGAAGCGGCCGAGCGCGGCCATCTCCTCCGAGGTGCCGTTGTAAGGCGCCATCGGCTCGTACGTCGCGCGGTTGCGGACCAGCTCGACGATGCCGAACAGGCCGATCGAGCGGGCGGCGCCGACGCTCGGGTGGCGCTTCGCGATCTCGGCCATCCGCTGCTTCAGCACGTCGCCCATCTTCCGCGCGTGCTCGATCAGGCCCTCCTCCTCGTAGACGGAGAGGGTGGCGAGGGCCGTCGCGCAGGCCAGCGTGTGGCTGTTGTAGGTCATGCCGCTGGGGTAGGCCCGGTCGCGGAACGCCTCGATGATCGCCGGGCGCAGGCCGACCGCGCCGAGCTGGACGTAGGCCGAGGTCAGGCCCTTGGCCATCGTCAGGATGTCCGGCACCACGCCCCAGTGGTCGACCGCGAACCATTTGCCCGTGCGGCCGAAGCCCGACATCACCTCGTCGGCGATCAGCAGGATGCCGTGCCGGTCGCAGATCTCGCGCACGGCCTGCAGGTAGCCGTCGGGCGGGACCAGCAGGCCGTTGGTGCCGACGACCGGCTCGAGGATGAAGCCCGCGATGGTGTGCGCCCCCTCGTAGCGCAGCACGTCCTCGAGCTCGCGCAGGCAGACGTCGAGCGGTTCAGGCTCGGGCCGGCCCCACTTGTGGGTGTCGGGGGCGCGCACGATGCCGGGGATGCCGGGCTCCGCCGCCCAGCGCCGTGGGTCGCCCGTGAGCGCGATGGCCCCGGCGGTGCCGCCGTGGTATGAGCGGTAGCGGGCCAGGATCTTGTGGCGACCGGTGACGACCCGAGCCACGCGGATCGCGTTCTCGTTGGCCTCGGCGCCGCCGTTGGTGAAGAAGAACGTGTCGATGTCGCCCGGGGCGAGGCCCGCGAGCTTCTCACCCAGCAGCGCGCGCGGCTCGGTGGCGAGGAACGGGTTCGCGTAGCACAGCTTCGCGGCCTGCTCCTGGATCGCCTTCACCACCTTCGGGTGGGAGTGGCCGATGTTGGAGCACATCAACTGGCTGTTGAAGTCGAGGAAGCGCTGGCCCTCGGGGGTCCAGAAGTAGACGCCAAGGGCGCGGTCGACCGGCAGCGGGTCGACCTTCGACTGCGGCGACCACTCGTAGACGGTGTGCTTGCGCGACAGCGCGACGATCTCGGGGCCGGTCAACCGGCGGGCAGCCACGGCAGAACCGCTCACGGTGCTTCCTCCACGACGGGCACCGCCTCGAGGTCGACCACGGGCGTGCCGCGCATCAGCAGGCAATAGACGGCGAAGGCGACGAAGAAGCCGACGAACCAGGCGTAAGAGTAGAGCGTCGCCAGCGCCGGCACGAAACGGCCGACCAGCGCGACCACCACCCCGGCCGCCAGCGCGGCCAGCGCCTTCGGGTTCCAGCGGCCATAGATCCCGTCCTTCGTGTACAGGTCGGCCAGCGACAGGTTGCGCCGTCGCACGACCCAGTAGTCGGCGATGAAGATGCCGGCCACCGGGCCGAGGAAGCCGGAGTAGGCGATCAGGAACCCGATGTAGGTGTCGGCGCTCTCCAGCAGCTTCCACGGCATGATCGCGATCCCGATCACGCCGGTGATCAGGCCGCCGCGGGCGAAGTCGATCTTCGCCGGCCACAGGTTGGCGAAGCCGTTGGCCGGGGCGACCACGTTGGCGGCGACGTTGGTGGTCAGCGTCGCGATCAGCAGCGCGAACAGCGCGATCAGGATCAGCACCGGGCTCTCGATCCGCGACAGCAGCGCGACGGGGTCCCAGATCGCCTCGCCGAAGATGACGACCGACGCGGAAGTGACCGCGATGCCGATGAACGAGAACAGCGTCATCGTGGTGGGCAGGCCGAAGAACTGGCCGCGGACCTGTGCCTGCTGATCCTTCGCATAGCGCGAGAGGTCCGGGATGTTGAGCGCCAGGGTGGCCCAGAACCCGACCATCGCCGTCAGCGAGGGGATGAAGAAGGCGACGAACTCGGCCGTCGTCTGGAATCGGCTGGGCTGGCTGAGCATCGCGCCGAAGCCGCCCGCGCGCTGGTAGGCCCAGCCGAGCAGGGCCAGGCCGGAGACGATCAGGAACGGCGCCGCGTACGCCTCGAGCTTGCGGATCATCTCCGAGCCACGCACCACGACGTACATGTTGATGGCCCAGAACACGAGGAAGCCGAGCGCCCGGGCGAACGGCGGCTCGTAGTCGGGGATCGCGACCCGGAGCATGGTGTAGATCGCCTGGCCGCCGATCCAGGTCTGGATCCCGAACCAGCCGCAGGCGACCAGCGCGCGCAGCAGTGCGGGTACGTTGGAGCCGAAGATCCCGAACGAGGCCCGCGCCAGCACCGGGAAGGGGATGCCGAAGCGGGTGCCGGCGTGGGCGATCAGCGTCATCGGGATGCAGACGATGACGTTGCCGAGCAGGATCGTGACCAGCGCCTGCCCCCAGCTCATGCCGCCGCCGACCAGGCCGGCGGCGAGCATGTAGGTCGGGATGCAGACGGAGAGGCCGACCCACAGCGAGGCGAAGTGGTAGGTGTCCCAGGTGCGCCGACCGATGCGGGTGGGCGCCAGGTCGGCGTTCGACAGCGACGGGTCGTCGGGCTCGCTGCGCAGCTCGAACAGGTCGCCGCGGGCGCGGACCATGCCGCGCGTGGGTCCGGTGAGCGGGGTGCCGGCGTTCATCAGGGGCGCTTCGCCTAGGCGATCAGCGGACGGCCGGCCTGGCGCTTGACGAACTGGCCGCGGCCTTTCGCGCCCTTGAACTCGCCGTGGTCGACGATCACGTCGCCGCGCGAGATCACCACCGCGGGGCCGCCCTTCACGACGCGCCCCTCGTAGGGGTTGTAGTCGACGCGCATGTGCATCGTGGCGAGGCCGAGCGTCGTCTCCTTCTCCGGGTCCCACAGGATCAGGTCCCCGTCGGAGCCGACCGCGATCGTGCCCTTCTTGGGCCACAGCCCGAACATCTTGGCGGGGCTGGTCGACACCAGCTCGACGAAGCGGTGGGCATCGATGCGGCCCGTGCGCACGCCGCCGTCCCACAGCATGTAGAGCCGGGTCTCGATCCCGGGCGCGCCGTTCGGGATCTTCGAGAAGTCGTCCTTGCCCAGCAGCTTCTGGTGCGCCTCGTTCATGCAGAACGGGCAGTGGTCGGTGGAGACGACCTGCAGGTCGTTCCGCTTCAGCCCCTTCCACAGGCAGTCCTGGTGCCACTTCTCGCGCAGCGGCGGCGACATCACGTACTTGGCGCCCTCGAAGCCGGGCTTCTCGTAGTCGTCGTAGGACAGGAACAGGTACTGCGGGCAGGTCTCGGCGTAGGCGGGCAGGCCCATCTCGCGCGCCTGCTTCACCTTCTCGAGCGCGTCGTTGCAGGAGAGGTGGACGATGTAGACCGGCACGCCCGCCATCTCGGCCAGCGCGATCGCACGGCCCGTGGCCTCGCCCTCGGCGCGGGTCGGCCGCGTCAGCGCGTGGTACTTGGGCGCCTTCTCGCCGCGCTTGAGCGCCTCCTGGACCAGGGTGTCGATCACGCCGCCGTTCTCGGCGTGCATGCAGACGAGGCCACCGTTCTCGCGCGTCCGCTTCATCGCCTTGAAGATGGTCGCGTCGTCGACCTGGAACACGCCCGGGTAGGCCATGAACAGCTTGAACGACGTGATCCCGTCGTGGCGGGTCATCTTGTCCATGTCGTGCGCGGCCTGCTCCGACAGCTCGCGCACGATCATGTGGAAGGCGTAGTCGATCACCGACTTGCCCTCGGCCTTCTGCATCCAGCCGTCGTAGGCGGGGTAGAGGCCGTGG
This sequence comes from Vicinamibacteria bacterium, assembly GCA_023701125.1. GTDB lineage: Bacteria > Acidobacteriota > Vicinamibacteria > Fen-336 > Fen-336 > WYBL01. Next base: position 5,006 of record JAMPXO010000209.1, read on the forward strand.
CCGAAATCCTGGATCGCGAAGTCGATCAGCGTCGTCGTACCGCCGTGGGCCGCCGCGATGGTGCCCGTCTCGAAGTCGTCCGACGAGGTCGTGCCGCCGAACGGCATGTCGAGATGGGTGTGGACGTCGATGCCGCCCGGCATCACCAGCTTGCCCGAGGCGTCGAC
>JAMPXO010000210.1 GCA_023701125.1 Vicinamibacteria bacterium
CCGGAGTCGCGGCGGCTGGCCGCCGCCCTCGCCGACGCCTGGGGCCAGCCGCCCGTGCAGTTGCGCAGCATGGGCGGCAGCGTTCCGATCGCGCCCTTCATCCAGGCGCTGAAGATCCCGGCGGTGCTGGTGCCGATCGTCAACTACGACAACAACCAGCACGAGGAGAACGAGAACCTGCGCCTCGGCCACCTGTTCGACGGGATCGTGACCTACGCCGCGGTGCTTCGGATGCGGGACTAACTAGCCCCCTCCGGAATCCGGGCCGGTGTACGATCCGTTGAATCTTCCACCCGCCTGACAGGAGCCGCATGTCGAGCCGCGAGTTCCCTCCCGAGGGGCTGTCCGAGGACTACCAGCGGGCGCTCGTCGAGGCCGTCGTCGACATCGACGTCGTCACCGAGCTCGTCCGCCGCAACCTCGAGGAGGAGGACGTCCAGCGCATCCTGCGCAAGCTCGACCGCCAGGACCGCGACGGCTTCCTGTCCCGGCTCCAGTCCTTGCTGCGCCGGACCTCGGCGCTGCTGCTGATCTCGCGCCAGCTCTCCGACTCGCTGTTCGTCGACGTGCTGTTGCCGCGGCTGGTCGACCTGATCAGCGACTTCCTGGGCGCCGAGCGCTGCTCGGTCTTCCTCTACGACCGCCGCACGGGCGAGCTGTTCACCAAGGTCGCCTCGGGCCTCGAGCGCGAGATCCGCGTCCCCGCCAACCGCGGCATCGCGGGCACGGTGTTCACCAGCGGCAAGCCGCTGCTGATCCCCGACGCCTACGCCGACGCCCGCTTCAACCCCCACATCGACGAGCAGACGGGCTTCCGCACCCGCGACCTGCTGTGCGTGCCGCTCAAGCACGTGCGCTCGGGACGGGCGGAGACGGTCGGCGTCGCCCAGGTCCTCAACAAGCGCCGACGCACGTTCGACGAGGAGGACGTCAAGCTGCTCGAGGCGCTGGCGGCGCCCGCGGCCACGGCCCTCGCCAACGCGCTGCTGCACGAGGAGGTGCGCCGCGCCCGCGCCGAGGAGTCGCAGTTCATCGAGGTCAGCACCGCGCTCTCGCGCGAGGTCGACCTGCGGCCGTTGATCGGCCGCATCGCCAGCACCGCGGTCGCCGTGCTCGACGCCGAGCGCGTCACGCTGTTCGTGCGCGACCGGCGCACCGGCGAGGTGTGGGCCATGGCCGGCGGCGAGCAGGGCCCGGGCGGCACGCCGTCGCACCCCGAGCTGGCCGCGGCGGTCTTCGCCAACGGCGAGGACGTCGTGCTGGCCGACCCGGCGGCCGACCCGCGCTTCGACCGCACCCTCGACGAGCGCGCCGGCTCGGCCACCAGGTCGTTGCTGTGCCTGCCCGTGCGCGACCGCGACGGCCTGGTCGTCGCCGTGATCGAGGCGATCAACAAGCGCGGCGGGCCGTTCTCGGCCGACGACCGCGACCACCTCGCCGCCTTCTGCGGCCAGACCGCGATCGCGATGCAGAACTCGCGGATGGTGGACGACCTCAACGCCACCATCGCCCGCCTGCGCTCGCTGCTGGAGGCGAGCCAGGCGCTGTCGGGCGCGACCGACCTCGACTCGCAACTGGCGGTGATCCTGTCCCGCGCCCGCGCCGTCGTCGACGCCGAGCGCAGCCGGCTGTGGGTCCACGACGAAGACGACGACGTGCTGCGCAGCCGCGAGCCCGCGGACGTCGACGCGCGCCCGCTGCGGGTGCCCGTCGGCACCGGCTTCGTCGGCCACGCGGCGCGCTCGGGCCAGTTGCTCAACGTCGCGGACGCGGCCCGCGACCACCGCTTCGACCCCGCGACCGAGGCCGCCGGCGGTGCCCCGATCCACTCGCTGCTGTGCGCGCCCATGTACACCCACGCCGGCCGCCTGATCGGCGTGCTGGAGGTGATGAACAAGGCGACGGGCACGTTCGGCAGCCAGGACGAGGCGCTGCTGGAGGCCTTCGCCTCGCACGCGGCGATCGCCCTCGACCGTGCACAACTGGTCACGGCCTTCGTCGACCGCCAGAAGATCGAGCACGGCCTGCGCCTCGCCCACGACATCCAGATGGCGATGGTGCCGCGGGTGTTCCCGGCGGCGGCGGAGTTCGAGATCGCCGGTCGGCTGGAGCCCGCGCGCTCGGTCGGTGGCGACCTCTACGACTTCCTGGTCAAGGACGGCGCGCTGTGGTTCACGCTCGGCGACGTCTCGGGCAAGGGCATCGGCGCGGCGCTGTTCATGACCATGGCCAAGACCCTGCTGCGGGCGGCGATGGGCAGCACGCTGCCGCCGGGCGAGCTCCTGTCGCGGGTCGACCGCGAGCTGGTCCGCGACAACGAGCGCGGCCTGTACGTGACCGCGTTCCTCGGCCGGCTCGACCTGGCGACGGGCGCCCTCCAGTTCGCCAACGCCGGCCACAACCCGCCCTACGTGGTGCGCCGGAGCGGCAGCGTCGAGGCACTGCGCGGCGGTCTCGGCCTGCCGCTGGGCCTGATCGAGGGCCCGCCGCGCGGCTCGGAGCCGCTGCACCTGGCCGCGGGCGACGCGCTGTTCCTCTACACGGACGGCGTGACCGAGGCGCTGTCTCCGGCGGGAGAAGAGTTCACCCCCGCGCGGCTCGAAGAGCTGCTCGCGGCACAGGCCCGCGCGTCCGCCGCGGACCTCGTCGGCCTGACCTTCGCCGCGGTCAAGGCCCACGCCGCGACCGCCCCGCCCTCGGACGACATCGCCGCACTGGCGGTGCGCTACCTCGGCCCGGGCCAGCGCTCAGGGTCGTGATCCGGATCACCGGCGCGGGGAACCCGCAGGTGCCGCCTTGCGTCTCCTCCGGGGTGCGCGTGGCGAGGCGATGGTCGACGGTCGGAATCGTGGGCGCGCTCTGCGCCTGGGGGGCGGCGGCGCTGTCGAGCCCGCCTGCGCTCCCGGATACGCTGGCGGCCACGGGCCTCGAAGGCGACAGGGTCTCCGGCCTCGAGCGTTACGCGCCCGTGTATCCGCTGTGGACCGACGGCGCCGCCAAGCGGCGCTGGGTCTCCTTGCCTGCGGGGGCGACGATCGACGCCTCGAAGCCCGGCGCCTGGGTCTTCCCCGCCGGCACCCGCTTCTGGAAGGAGTTCTCGTTCGGCGGCCGCAAGGTCGAGACCCGCTACATGGAGAAGCGCGCCGACGGCACCTGGGCCTACGCGTCCTACGCCTGGAACGAGGCGCAGACGGAAGCCGTGCGCGCCCCCGACCGCGGCCTGCGCGACCACGCCGCGATCGACGACGACACGCGCCACCACATCCCCGGCGTCGTCGACTGCAAGGTCTGCCACGAGGCCACGGGCCGCGACGCGGTGCTCGGTTTCAGCGCGGTGCAACTGGCCCCCGCGCGCGATCCGCTGGCGCCGCACGCCGAGCCGTTCGAGCCCGGCATGCTCGACCTCGCCGCGCTGATCGCCGACGGCCGGCTCGCCGCTGCGCCCGCGGACCTCGCGACCTCGGCGCGGATCGCGGCCCGCAGCCCGCGCGAGCGGGCGGTGCTCGGCTACCTGCACGCCAACTGCGGCACCTGCCACCACCCCGACGACGAGGCGGCTTCGGTCGGGCTGTGGCTGCGCACCGAGCCCGGCACGGGCGCCAGCACGCAGCTCGCGCTGCGCTCCGCCGTCGGCCAGCGCAGCCGGATCGACGTCGCTGGCGTCGCCGCGGGCCAGGGCCTGCGGGTGGCGCCGGGCAACCCCGATCACAGCGCGCTCGTGCAGCGCATGGAGTCGCGGCACGCGGTGCTGCGGATGCCGCCGCTCGGCAGCGAGCGGGTCGACCGCGAAGCGGTCGCGCTGGTCCGGGCCTGGATCGCCGAAGACCTGCCGTCGAGTCGAGAAGACGCACGGCACTGACCCTGTGAGGAGAGACAGCAGAATGAAGATGGGAATCGCCGTCCTGGCCGCCGCCGCCTGTGGGCTCGCATCCAACGCAACGGCCGACGACGCAGCGAAGGCGCGTGTCGAGCGCGGGCGCTACATCGTCCACACGTCGGGCTGCGCCGACTGCCACACGCCGATGAAGATGGGCCCGAACGGCCCCGAGCCGGACGCGAGCATGGCCTTCGCGGGCCATCCCGCGGGGATGGCGCTGCCGCCCGCGCCGAAGCTGCCGCCGGGACCGTGGGTGTTCGTCGGCTCCGGCACGATGACCGCGTGGGCGGGCCCGTGGGGCACCAGCTACACGGCCAACCTGACGCCGGACAAGGAGACGGGCCTCGGCGCCTGGACCGAGCAGAACTTCCTCGACACGCTGCGCAACGGCCGCCACATGGGCAAGGGTCGCCCGCTGCTGCCGCCGATGCCGCTGCTGCCGATGCAGCACGCGACCGATGACGACCTCAAGGCCATGTACGCCTACTTCATGTCGCTGAAGCCGATCCGCAACAAGGTCCCGGACCCGCTGCCGCCGACGCCGTAGCGCGGACCCGGCGCGCGGCCGACGCCGCCCGCGCGCCACCCCTGCTAGATTGCGGGGCGATGGCCGCCGAGGACGACGCCGCCCTTCTCACCCTTCGCCTGCGCCAGTCGACGCTCGGCTGGTTCGACGTGCTCACCCTCTACGTCGGACAGAAGCTCGGCTTCTACGCAACGCTGGCGGCCGACGGCCCGCTCGACGCGGCCGGGCTGGCCCGGCGCACGGGCACCCACCCCCGCTACGTGCGCGAGTGGCTGGAGCAGCAGGCGGCGAGCGGCCTGCTGATCGTCGACGATCCCGCCGCGGCCCCGGAGCGCCGCCGCTACGCGCTGCCCGCGGGTCACGCGCGGGTCCTCGTCGAGCGCGACGACCCGCTGTGGCAAGGCGACCGCCCGCTCAGCCTGCTGCCGCTGGCGCGGCAGATGCCGCAACTGCTGGCGGCGTTCCGCGACGGCGGCGGCATCGCCAGCGCCGACCACGACGACGACTCCCGCCGGGCTCAGGCGAGCCTCGGCCGCGTCGACTACCTGCGGTCGATGGCCACCTGGATCGGCGCGGTGCCCGAGCTCGACGCGCGCCTGCGCCGCGAGCCGCCCGCCCGCATCGCCGATCTCGGCTGCGGGGCGGGCTGGTCGGCGATCGCACTCGCCGGCGCCTACCCGTCGGC
>JAMPXO010000211.1 GCA_023701125.1 Vicinamibacteria bacterium
CGGCTCAGCGGCCATCTCCAGGGCCAGAAGCGCTTCCTGGCCGACGTCGCCCACGAGCTGCGCTCACCGCTCGGCCGCATGCAACTGGCCCTCGGCATCCTCGAGACGCGAGTCTCCGATGCCGACCGCGAGCGACTGCGCGACCTCGCCGAAGAGGTGGAGCGGCTGATCGCGTTGACCGACGAGCTGCTGGCCTTCGCCCGCGCGGAGCTGGCCGCCAGCCGCCGCGCGCCGGAAGATGTCGGCCTCGCCGAGCTCGCCGCTCGCGCCGTGCAGGCCGAGGCGAAAGGCGCGGCCGAGGTGCGGGTGGCGGTGCCGGAAGGGCTGCGGGTGCGGGCAGACGCCGACCTGCTGCAGCGCGCGCTGGCCAACCTCGTCCGCAACGCGGTGCGCTACGCCGCGGCCGCCGGCCCGATCGAGGTCAGCGCGCGGGCCGACGGCGGCGCCGTGCTGCTCGCCGTCGCCGATCACGGGCCGGGTGTGCCGGAGGCCAGCCTGCCCGCGCTGTTCGAGCCTTTCTACCGGGTCGAGGCCGCGCGCGAGCGCGGCCCCGGCGGGAGCGGCGGCAGCGGCCTCGGCCTCGCCATCGTGCGCGCGGCTGCGGAGGCCTGCGGTGGCAGCGTCGCCGCCCGCAATCGCGCGCCGCACGGCCTGGAGGTGGAACTGCGACTGCCCGCGGCGGGCCGCGCGGAGGCCGGGGGCGATCCGTCGCGTCGCGCCTGACGCCCGCCCCCGCTCGCCTGGGCGAGTGCGTGGTAGGTTCGCCCGCGTGAACTCCGCCCACATGTCCCGGAGCCTCGCGGCGCTGCTCTCCGGGACCGCTGCACTCTTGTTCGAGACGCTGTGGTTCCGCCAGGCCGCGCTGGCCTTCGGCAACAGCGTGTGGGCCGCGAGCCTCGTGCTCGCCAGCTTCATGACGGGCCTCGGCCTCGGCAGCGGTCTCGTCGCGCGCTGGGGACCGCGGCTGCGTCGCCCCGCCCGGCTCTACGCCGCTGCGGAGGTCACGATCGGCGCGAGCGGGCTCGCCCTCGTCTTGCTGCTGCCGCTGCTCGCCCCGCTGCTGGCCCCGATCTTCCGGCCACTCGCCGACTGGCCGCTGGCCCTCAACGGCCTGCGCTTCACGCTGTCGAGCCTGTTGATGGCGGGCCCGGCCGTCGCCATGGGCGCGACCCTGCCGCTGCTGGTCAAGGCGGCCGTCGAAGGCGAGCACGACTTCGGCGCCGCTCTCGGCCGGCTCTACGGCTGGAACACGCTGGGAGCGGTGGTCGGCGCGCTGGCCGGGGAAGGCGTGCTGATCCACGCGCTGGGCCTGCGCGGCACCGGCTTCGTCGCGGCACTGCTCAACCTCGGCGCGGCGGCCGTGATCGTGGCCGGGGCGCGGCGCGCAACGGCCGCCCACTCGGAGCCGCCGGCGGCCCTCCCGTTCCGGCCCGGCCGCGCGGGGCTCCGCATCCTCGCCGGTGCCGCCCTCTGCGGCGGCGCCCTGCTCGCCTTCGAGGTCGTGTGGTTCCGCTTCATGATGCTGTTCGTCCAGGGCACGAGCCTCGCGTTCTCCGTGATGCTCGCGGTGGTGCTGGCCGGCATCGCGCTCGGCGGTTTCGCCGCCGCGCGGCTGCTGTCGCGCTGGCCCGAGGCCCACCGCTCGGCCCCCGGCCTGGCGCTGGCCGCCAGCGCCGTGTCGATCGCCGCCTACGCGCTCTTCGCGCGGGTCGCCGCGCTCGCCCCGCTTCATCCCTCCGAGCTGCTGCCGGTCGCCGCGCTCTCGCTGGCGCTGTTCTTCCCGGGCTCGTTCCTGTCCGGCGTGTTGTTCACGTTCCTCGGCCGCGCGCTCGAGGACTCCGTCGGCGAGGCCGCGCGCACGGCCGGTGCGCTGACCCTCGCCAACACGCTCGGTGCGGCGGCCGGCTCGCTGCTCGCGGCGCTCGTGCTGCTGCCGCGGCTCGGCCTCGAGCGCTCCTTCTTCTTCCTGGCGCTGGCCTACGCGGCCACCGGCCTCGTGCTCTGGCCACTGGCCGGCCCTCGTTCGCCGTGGCGCACGCTGGCGCGCGCAGGCGGTCTCGCCAGCGCCGTCGCCCTCGCGCTGTTCCCGTTCGGCCTGATGGAGCAGCGCTACATCGGGCAGGTGATCGGCCGCTTCAGCGGCGACGGCTCGCGGCTGATCGCGCAGGTCGAGGGGCTCAGCGAGTCGATCCTGTACTTCCAGAAGGACCTGCTCGGGCGCCCGCTGAGCCAGCGGCTGGTCACCAACAACTACTCGATGTCGGGCACCGACTGGAGCTCGCGCCGCTACATGGCGCTGTTCGCCCATCTGCCGCTGGCGCTGCAGGAGGCGCCGCGCCGCGCGCTGCTGATCTGTTACGGCGTCGGCGCGACGGCGCGCTCGCTGGTCGCCCACCCCGAGCTGACCTCGATCGACGTCGTCGACGTCTCGCGCGAGGTGCTGGCGCTCGGCCGCAGCACCACCCCGAAGGGCGAGCGCTCGCCGCTCGACGACCCGCGGGTGCACGAGCACGTCGAGGACGGCCGCTTCTTCCTGCAGACCACGGACGAACGTTTCGACCTGATCACGGGCGAGCCGCCGCCGCCGAAGTACGCCGGGATCGTCAACCTCTACACGCGCGAGTACTTCCAGCTGGTGCGCGGCCGCCTCTCCGAGCGCGGGCTCGCCACCTACTGGCTGCCGGTGTGGCTGCTCGAGGCCGACGACGCCCGCGCCATCACCCGCGCGTTCTGCGATGCGTTCGCGGACTGCAGCCTGTGGACCGGCTCGGGGCTCAACTGGATGCTGGTCGGCTCGCGCGGCGGCGTGCCGCCGGCGCCCGAGGCGACGCTCGCCCGCCCGTGGCGCGAGCCGGCACTGGCCACAGAGCTGCAGTCGCTGGGACTCACGGGTCCCGCCGATCTCGGTGCCACGTTCCTGGGCGACGCCACGTTCCTGGCGCAGTGGACCGGGGCCGTGCCCCCGCTGGTGGACGACCGCCCGGCCCGGCTGTCGCCGCGCGTGCCCGACCACGACGTCGTCGACCCGGAATTCGCGCGGGTGACGGACGCCGTGGGCGCTCGCGAGCGCTTCGCCGCCAGCGCCTGGGTCCGCCACGTGTGGCCCGCGTCGTTGCGCGAGCCGACGCTCCAGGCCTTCGCCGCCCAGCAGGCGCTCAACCGCGTACTGGTCCCCGGCGGCACCTGGTACGCCAAGCTGGGCGAGGCGTGGTCGCTCTCGGCCTCGCCGCTCGCACCGCTGGTCGCCTTCGGCAGCGACCCGGACCAGTTGCGGATCGTCGACGCCGCGACCGGCGAGGCCAACTCGATGACCGAGTACCACCTCGCAGCCCGCGACCTGGCCCGCCGCGACGCCGCGGCGGCCGAGCGGCGCCTGGCCCAGGTGCAGGCGTGGAACCCGGGCCTGGAGCGCATCGCCCAACTGCGCGCGCTGGCGCTGTGCGAGTCCGGCCGCGCGGCCGACGCGGCGCGCGTGGCCGCCCCGTGGCGGCAGCCAACCGGCGACGGCGGCTTCTGGACCTGGCTCGACGCCCGCTGCTCCGGTTGACGACGCTCGTCCGTCGCCGGATCTAGCGCACGCCCACGGCCGCCCAGGCCTCCGCCAGCGCGCGCTCGAGGTCGCTGCCCGCGCCGTGCAGATCGCGCGCGGACTGGAGCGTGGCCGCGCGCGCGGTCGCGAACGTCGCCGACGGCGGCAGCAGGTACACGAAGGCGCGGTAGAAGGCCTGCTCCACCTGCGCCCGGCGAGCGCCGCCCACCCCGCGCACGACTTGTCGCGAGGTGCGGTTCGCACCACCTTCGATCGCCAGGAAGAAGGCGTGGGCGGCGATCGACGCGTTCCTGTGCACGCCGCCGTTTTCCTCGGCCCCCACGTAACGCCGTTCGTAGTGATCGGGCTGGCCGAGCGCAGCGGGGTCGGCAAGGGAGCGCAGGCCGCCTTCGACGGCGTCTTCGCCCACGCGGTAGTCGGCGTCACCCGTGGCCTCGCCCGCAGGTTGCGCGAAGAACTCGGCCCCGGTGGCGACGACGTCCGCGAACGCCTCGTGCAAGGCCCCCGACTCGCCGCGGTACGGCAGCCGCGACGACGCGTCGATCACGCCGTGCGCCAGCTCGTGGGCGACCAGGTCGAGCGCCGCCGGGGCGCGTTCGCCGAGCACGGCCACCCGGCCGTCCCAGAACGCGCCCGTGCGCGCGAGCGCAGCGGCCTCCCCCGGGTGCACGAGGATCGCGATCGGCTGGTCGCGGCCGTCGAGGCCGCGGCGCCCGAACCGCTCGCGAAGATAGTCCACGGTCGTGCCGGCATGGGCGTGGGCGTCGACCACCACCGGGTCGGCCCACGCCGGCGTGGCCGACGCGGCCACGTCGACCACTTCCAGGCCGGCCGCCCGCGCCACGATCGCCGCGGTGCGGCGGCCGTCGCCGCGCAGGTCGAAGGTGGTGACGTTGCGGAGCGGGTCGATCGCCAGCCAGCCGCCGGCGTGGGGCGAGACCTCCAGCCGTCGCTCGTCGCCCTGCGCGCCGCGGCCCCGTCCCTCGGACGCCTTCAGCTCGCTCCAATCGAGCAGCGCGCGCCCCGTGTGCGCGTCCGTGAACGTCGCCCGCACGTCGGCGCCGCCGCGGGCCTCGATCTGCCAGGCAAGGGCAGAGCCTCCGCCGTCGAGCGGGAGCACGACCAGCCGCGGCGCGGCGGAGACCGTCGACCCCGTGAGCTGCTCGACGTCGGCGCGAGCCTGTTCCGCTGCGATCCGCGGCGTCGGGTCGAGGCTGCCGACGTCGTAGAGGGTGCCGAAGGCGGAGACGGTGACCCCGTCCGCGACCTGGCGGGTGACCTCGCCGCCGAACACCGGCACGCCCTCGTGGAGTTGCTGCAGCCGCTCGTGCCGGCGGCCGGGCAGCAGCGTGTCCGCCGCCTGCGAGTCGAGCCGCAGCGCGCCCGCCCGCATCAGTCCCTCCAGCTGCCGCTCCCAGGCGTCGAGCGACCGGGCGTCGGTGGCCTCGATCCGGACCTCGCGGGGCGCGGCCGCCGAGGCTGCGGCCGCGGACGTCGAGGGCGCCGCGGAGGACC
>JAMPXO010000212.1 GCA_023701125.1 Vicinamibacteria bacterium
CGGGCGCGGCCGCCGATCAGCTTGACCTGGCCGACGCCCAGCACCGACTCGATCTGCCGGCGCAGCGTCTTGTCCGCGAACTCGGTCAGGTCGCGGATCGAGCCCTCGCCCGACAGCGCCAGCGACAGCACCGGCGCCGCGTCGGGGTCGATCTTCTCGATCACCGGCGGGTCGATGTCGCGGGGCAGGTCGCGCAGCACGGAGTTGACGCGGTCGCGCACCTCCTGGGCGGCCACGTCCGCGTTCTTCTCCAGGTCGAACTGGACGATCACCTGGCTGACGCCCTCGGCGGATATCGAGGTCAGGGTGTCGATGCCGCTGATGGTGTTGACCGCGGCCTCGACCTTGTCGGTGACGTCGGTCTCGATCTCCTCCGGCGCCGCGCCGACGAGCAGCGTGGTGACGGTGACGAACGGCAGGTCGATCTTGGGGAAGCGGTCGACGCCGAGGCGGACGTAGGCGAAGGCGCCGACGACGACGAACGACAGCACCAGCACCCAGGTGAAGACCGGGCGCCGGACGCAGATCTCGGCCAGCTTCTGCACGGTGCGCTACTCCCCCAGCCCGGAGACCGCGACGCGGGCGAACAGCCCCGGCGAGAGCCGGCCGTCGCGGTTGGCGAACAGCGCCTCGACGAGGAACGTGCGGCTCTGCGGGTCGACGCTGCGGCTGACCACGCTCACCGTGCCGTCGAAGGTCTCGCCCGGGAACGGGTCGACCGCGGCCTTCACCTCGAGGCCGGTCTTCACGCTGGCGAGGTAGCGCTCGGGCACCCGCACCCGCAGCTTGAGAGGTGCCGTCTGGACCAGCACGAAGGCCGGCGTCGCGTCGGACAGGTGCTCGCCGACGGCGACGTGGCGCTGCGCGATCACGCCCGCGAAGGGGGCGACCAGCACGGCGTCCGCGAGCCGCTGCCTGACGGCACCGAGGCTGGCCTCGGCGCCCTGGACCTGGGCCGCCGTCTGCTCGGCGGCCGCCTGCGAGCGGTCGTGCAGGGCCCGGGGCACCGAGCCCTTGGCGAGCAGGTCGCGTTTGCGCTGGAAGTCGGCAGCGGCCTCAGCCTGCGCCGACCGGGCCCGCGCCAGCTCGGCCTCGGCGCGCTGGACGTCGAGCACCAGGTACTCCTTCTCCAGCTCCAGCAGCGGCTGGCCCGCGCGCACCACGGTCCCCTCGTCCACGAGCACCTTGTGCACGCGGCCGGGCCAGCGCACGACCAGCTTGGAGCGCATCGGCGAGTCGAACTCGCCGGAGAGCTGCAGCGAGGACGCCTCGGCGGCGGACGCGGCCTTCTCGGCGACGGCCGCCGCGGCCGCACCCGGCGCCACGGCGGCGGCGACCGCCCTGACGTCGTCGGGCAGCGCGGCGGGAGCCGCGGCAGCGGGCTTCTGCGCGTCCGGCTTCGACCCGCACGCGGCGAGCGCGAGGCCGAGTACGGGCGCCGAGACGGCGAGGGCGAGACGGCAGGTGCGGCGGCTCACTGGACCTCCTGAGTCTGAGTCGGAGTCTGGGTCCGGGTCTGGATCTGCGGGAGCAGGGCGCCCTTCAGGTCGCCCGCGGCGAAGTGCACGCGCAGCACGGCAAACACGGCCTCGAGCCGGGTCGTCACCGCGCCGCGGCGGGCCTCGGCCAGCGAGGCCTCGGAGGCGGCCGCGTCGAGCGACGTCGCCTCCTGGCTGCGATAGAGCTCGCGGACCTGGGCGTACTCGGCCTCGGCGGCCTGCAACTGCTCGAGCGCCAGCGCCTCGGTCGTGCGCGCGGTCTGCAGTTCCACCAGCGCGCGGCGCACGTCCTCGCGGGCCCCGCGCAGGGCCTCGTCGAGGCCGATGCGGGCCTGCGTCTCGCGCTCGCGGGCGCCGGCAACGCGGGCGCCGACCTCGCCCGACTGGAACAGTGGCACGTTGAAGCGCAGCGCGGCGTAGCCGTACTTGTCGACCGGAAACGTCGTCTTCTGCCACACGTAGCCGGCGTCGGCATAGATCGTCGGCAGGTACGCGCCCTTCTGCTTGGCGACCTCGAGTTCCGCGATCCGCAGCGCGCCGCGGGCCTGGGCCACGTCGGCGCGGGTGGCGTGGGCGCGTTCGATCAGCTCGGCCTCGCCGGGCACCGGCGGCAGCGCGTCGGTCGGTTCGACGACCTGGAACGCGACGTCCTGGTCGAGGTCGAGCCGCAGCAGCGAGGCCGCGTTCTCGCGGGCCTGGATCGCGGACGCCACCCGCCGCTCGGCCGCCTTGACCGAGGTGTCGGCGCGCAGCACGTCGACCTGGGTCACCTCGCCGGCCTCGTACAGGTCGCGGGCCTGCTTCTGCCGCCCGCGGGCCAGCTCCAGCGACTGCCTCTCGACCTCGACCAGCCGCTCGGCCTGGACCAGCAGCAGGTAGTCGGCGGCGGTGCGCAGCAGCACCCGGTCCTCGGCGACGCGCAGGCCCTGCTCGGCCTGGCGCAGCGTCTCCTTCGACTGCTGGTACGCGCGCTGCTCGCGCAGCCCGGCGAACACCGGCTGCTGCAGCGTGAGCCGCGTGTTCCAGTCGTTCTCCGGCAACAGCACGCGGCGGTCCTCGTCGGAGCCGAACGAGACCTCGGTGCTGTTGCGGGTCAGCGAGCCGCTCAGCGACAGCCGCGGCAGGATCAGCGACAGGTAGCCGCGGCGCGAGGCGTCGGCGGCGCCGATCTCGGCGCGGGCGCGGCCGATCTGCGGGTTGGCCTGCAGCGCGCGGCCGAGCGCCGCGGCCAGCGTCAGCGGACCGTCGCCGGCCGGCGTGGCTTCCGTCGCGGCCGACGCCTGCGGCGGGAGCGAGCCGGGCGCCGCCTGCGCGAGTTCGGCGACGGCGGCTGCCAGCGGCGCCGGTGCGGGCTCGCCGTCCCGGGGCGCGGGGGCGGCCGCCAGCGCGGCCGCGAGCACGACTTCGATCACGAGTTCCTCCCAGGGACGAGCAGGCCGCGGAGCAGCAGCTCGGAGATCCACAGGACGTCTTCTTCGGCCGGCCGCGGCGGGCGCTCGTCCAGCCGCCGCAGCAGCACCGCGCTGATGCCGTCGGCCACCAGCGCCGCCAGCCGGTCGGGGTCCTGCGGCTTGACCTCGCCGCGGGCCGCGGCCTGCCCGAAAGCGGCGGCCAGCAGCTTCAGGTAGGACTGGTAGTGGGTGCGCTTGCGGCGCTTGTGGCGCACGTCCTCGGCGCAGCCGTCGCCGTAGCGCATCGACATGTAGGCGCGCAGGAAGTCCTTCTTCTCGTCGAAGAAGAGGATCAGCGCGCGGACCGTCTCGGGCAGCGTCTCGGCGATCGGCCGCCCCGGCAGCAGCACCGTCTCCAGTCGCGCCATCAACTCGCCGAAGGTGGCGTCGACGGCGTGCTCGAGCAGCGCCTCGCGGTCCTCGAAGTAGAGGTAGAGCGTGCCCTTGGCGATGCCCGCCTCGTCGGCGATGGCCTGCATCGACAGCCCGGCCGGGCCGCGCCGGGCCAGCACCCGGTGGGTGGCTTGGGCGATCTCGTTCCGACGCCAGGTCTCGAGGACCGCTTCTTTGCTCTCGGGGCTCATGGTTGACGGGACGGTCAGCGGACTGACCGAGCGGTCAGTGTCGGAGAACGCAACGCTCGGCGTCAAGGCCCGGGCCGCTTTCGACATACGATTTCACATGCGACTCCCCCGCCTCGGCCTCGCCTTCCTGCTCTCGTGCTCCCCTTTCGCGCTCGGCCAGGACGCGCGCGGGCCGGTCGAGGCCTGGGTCCAGGCCCATCAGCGCCAGGTCGTCGGCGAGTTGCTCGACCTGCTGGCGATCCCCAACGTCGCCGCCGACCGGCCGAACATCGAGCGCAACGCCGCGTTCCTGAAGGCCGCGTTGGAGAAGCGCGGCTTCCGCGCGGAGGTGCTGCCGACCGACGGCAACCCGATCGTGTGGGGCGAACTGCGGCCGACCGGCGCGAGCCGCACCGTGCTCATCTACTTCCAGTACGACGGCCAGCCCGTGTCCGCGAAGGGCTGGGCCCAGCCCGACCCGTTCGAGCCGGTCGTGCGCACGGGCCGGATCGACGCCGGCGCGACCACACCGGTCGAGAGCCCGCGGCAGCTCGACCACTTCGAGCGCGACTGGCGCGTGTACGGGCGCTCGGCCTCCGATGCGAAGGGGCCGATCGTCGCCTTCCTCGCGGCGCTCGACGCGCTGGCCGCTGGCGGCCAGGCCCCCACGGTCAACGTGCGGGTCGTGATGGACGGCGAGGAGGAGTCGGGCTCGCCGAGCCTGATGGCCGCGATCGAGCGCTATCGCGACCGCCTCGCCGCCGACCAGATGCTGGTCTTCGACGGCCCGGCCCACACGTCCGGCCGGCCGACGCTCGTCTACGGCGCGCGCGGCATCCACCCGTTCCGGCTCACCGTCTACGGGCCGAAGTCCGGCGTGCACAGCGGCAACTACGGCAACTGGGTGCCCAACCCCGCGCTGCGCCTCGCCCACCTGCTGGCTTCCATGAAGGACGACGCGGGGAACGCGCTGGTCCGCGGCTTCTACGACGAGGTGCCGCAACCGACCGCGGAGGAGCTGGCGCTGATCGACGCGGTGCCCGGCGACGAGGCGAAGCTGCTGAAGGCCTTCGGCGTCGCCCAGCCCGAGCAGCCGGGGCTCACGCTGCAGCGCGCGCTGCTGCGGCCGACGCTCAACGTGCGCGGCCTGCAGAGCGCCTTCGTCGGCGCCCAGGCCCGCACCATCATCCCGGACCGGGCGGTGGCCGAGATGGACATCCGCACCCTGGTCGAGACCCCCGGCGACAGGCTGATCGCCCGTGTCGCGGAGCACGTGCGCGCCCAGGGCTACCACCTGGTGGACGCGGAACCGGACGACGCGACCCGGGCGCGGTACTCGCGGATCGCGCGGATCGAGGCCGACAGGGCTCCGCTGCAGGCGTTCCGCACGCCGCTGCTCGGCCCGGAGTCGCGGCGGCTGGCCGCCGCCCTCGCCGACGCCTGGGGCCAGCCGCCCGTGCAGTTGCGCAGCATGGGCGGCAGCGTTCCGATCGCGCCCTTCATCCAGGCGCTGAAGATCCCGGCGGTGCTGGTGCCGATCGTCAACTACGA
>JAMPXO010000213.1 GCA_023701125.1 Vicinamibacteria bacterium
CGCGCGCGCGCCGAGCGACAGCAGCTCGGCCCGCGCGCCGGCCGTCAGTCCGTCGACCACCGTGGCGTTGAAGCGCGCCCGCAGCACGGCCACGCGCAGACCACGGGCGGACGCCCGCTGCTCGGAGCGCGACTTGCTGACGGGCTTCTGCTTCGCGGCCAAGAGGACTCCCCTACTTGCCCGCGAACGCGGCCTTGCGCTTCTCGAGGAAGGCCTGGGTGCCCTCGCGCTTGTCGTCCGTCGCGCACAGCACGCCGAACAACGTCGCCTCGTGGTCCTGGCCGTCGGCCAGCGTCATGCCGAGGCCGGCGTTGACGGAGTCGAGCGTGTAGCGCAGGGCGACCGGGCCGTTGCCCAGCATCTTGCGCAGCAGCGCCTCGCTCTCCTCGAGCAGCTTGTCCTTGGCCACGACCCTGTTGACGAGGCCGATCCGGTACGCCTCGTTGGCGTCCACGGGATCGCCCGTCAGCAGGATCTCGAGCGCACGGCCGCGGCCGACCAGGCGCGGCAGGCGCTGGGTGCCCCCGTAGCCGCAGATCAGGCCCAGCTTGACCTCGGGCGTGCCCAGCTTCGCGTTCTCGGACGCGATCCGCAGGTGGCAGCAGAGCGCCAGCTCGCAGCCGCCGCCGAGCGCGAAGCCGTTGACCGCGGCGATCACGGGCTTGCCGAGGTTCTCGATGCGGTCGAAGACCGACTGACCCTTGCGCGCGATGTCGCGGCCCTGGAGCGCCGTCTGGGTCGCCAGCTCGGCGATGTCGGCGCCGGCGACGAACGCCTTCTCGCCGGAACCGGTGACGATCACGCCGCGCACCGCGGAGTCGGCCGCGAACGCCGTGAACGCCGCGTCCAGCTCGCGCATCACGACCGACGACAGCGCGTTGAGCTTGTCCGGGCGGTTGACCGTGAGGACCGCGACGCCGCTGTCCTTGACCTCGACCTTGAGCGTCTCGAACTCGTAGGTCATGACTCTTCTCCTAGACCAGGCCCGCTACGGGCTTCGGCGGCTCCTGGCTGTAGTCGTAGAAGCCCTTGCCGGTCTTGCGGCCGTGGAGGCCGGCCTGGACCATCCGCTTCAGCAGCGGCGGCGCGGCGAAGCGCTTCTCGTGGAACTCGTCGAACATGATGCCGGCGATGAAGTACGTGGTGTCGAGGCCGACGAAGTCGAGCAGCGTGAACGGGCCCATCGGGTAGCCGCAGCCGAGCTGCATGCCCTTGTCGATGTCCTCGACCGAGCCGACGCCCTCCTCGAGCGCGCGGATCGCGTCGAGCAGGTACGGCACCAGCAGCCGGTTGACGATGAAGCCGCCCTTGTCGGCCGCCTTGATCGGCTGCTTGCCGAGCGAGGTGGCGAACGCGTAGGCCTTGTCGAACGCCTCGGGCGAGGTCAGCGGCGAGCGCACGACCTCGACCAGCTTCATCAGCGGCACCGGGTTGAAGAAGTGCAGGCCGACGAAGCGGTCGCCGCGCCTGGTCGCCGCGGCCAGCTCGGTGATCGACAGCGACGACGTGTTCGACGCGAAGATGGTGTGGGCCGGGCAGATCGCGTCCAACGTGCGGTACGCCTCGCGCTTGAGGTCGAGGTTCTCGATCACCGCCTCGATGATCAGGTCGCAGTCCTTCAGGTCCTCGAGCCTCGAGGTGCCCGAGAGGCGGCCCATCACCTCCTGCATGCGCTCCGGGGTGACCTTGCCGCGCTCGACGCCCTTCTGCAGGAACTTCTCGATCTTGCCGAGGCCCTTCTTCGCGACCTCGTCCGAGACCTCGCGCACGACGACCGTGTAGCCCGCCTCGGCGCAGACCTGGGCGATCCCCGAGCCCATCAGGCCGCAGCCGAGCACGCCGACCTTCTTGATCTCCATCTTTCGCTTCTTTCGAAAATGCCGCTACGACTCGCGGCGGATGATCATGGCGATGCCCTGCCCGCCGCCGATGCAGGCGGTGGCGAGGCCGTAGGTGGCTGCGCGGCGGCGCAGCTCGAGCGCCATCGTCAGCAGCAGGCGAGTGCCGGACGCGCCCAGCGGGTGGCCGAGCGCGATCGCGCCGCCGTTCACGTTGGTGCGCTCGCGGTCGAGGCCCAGCTCCTTCTCGACGGCCAGGTACTGGCCCGCAAAGGCCTCGTTGACCTCGACGAGGTCCATCTGCTTCAGCTCCAGGCCGGCCGCGGCCAGCGCCTTGCGCGAGGCCGGCACCGGGCCGATGCCCATCACCTCGGGCGGCACGCCGGCGAGGCCCCAGCTCACGATGCTGGCGAGCGGGGTCAGGCCTCGCTTCTGCGCCTCGTCACGGCTCATCACCACCAGCGCGGCGCCGCCGTCGACGATGCCGCTGGCGTTGCCCGCGGTCACGAAGCCGTCGTTGCCGAACGCCGGCCGCAGCTTGGCGAGGCCCTCGAGCGTGGTGTCCGGCCGGAAGTGATCGTCGAGCTCGACGAGCGTCGTCTTGCGGCCCTGCTTCACCTCGAGCGGCGCGATCTCGTCCTTGAACACGCCGCGAGCCTGGGCGGCCGAAGCGCGCTGCTGCGAGAGCAGGGCGAACTGGTCCATCGCCTCGCGGGTGATGGCGTGCTGGCGAGCCAGGTTGTCGGAGGTCTGGGCCATGTACAGGCCGCAGTGGGTGTCGAGCAGCGAGACCATCAGGCTGTCTTCGAGCTTGCCCTGGCCGAGGCCGAAGCCCGCGCGCGCGCCGCGGATCACGTGCGGCGCCTGGGTCATGTTCTCCATGCCGCCGGCGACCGCGACCTTCGACTCGCCGAGCCGGATCATCTGCGCCACCGAGATCACCGACTGGATGCCGGAGCCGCAGAGGCGGTTGACGGTGAGCGCGGGCGTCTCGATCGAGCAACCCGCCTTCAGCGCGACGTGGCGGGCGCCGTAAAGGGCGTCGCCCGAGGTCTGCAGCGCGTTGCCCATCACGACGTGGTCCACGTCCGCGGCCGACACGCCGGAGCGCTCGATCGCCGCTTTCGCGGCATGGGCGCCGAGCTCGTTGGCCGAGACGTTGCTGAAGTGGCCGACGTACTCGGCCATGGGCGTACGAGCGCCCGCGACGATCACGACGTCAGAACTCATGCCTGGTCCTCGTGGATGGTTTTTCGTAGCACCCGGGCTGCCTTGGCCCCGGCGGGCGGCGGCGCGCTGGCGCGGCCTGGAGCGCGCTTTTCGAACCGCGCGAGGATATCACGCCCTTGACTTCGCCCCGGCCCCCCACTAGCCTCGCTGCACCCTGATGCGCGGTCGCTCCCTGCTCGCGCTGGCCCCTCTCGTGCTCGCCCTCTCCGGGTGCGGGCAGTCGGACGAGAACCCTTTTCTGACGGCCAACCCGGGTCGCGCGCCACGCGCCGACGCCGAGATCGTGTTCGTCAGCAGCGCCTGGTCGACCGACCCCGCGGCGGGCCGCGAGCTGCACGCCATCCGCGCCGACGGCACCGGGCTGGAGCGGCTGACCGCGTTCAACAACTCGCGGGCGACGGACGTCGTGGAGGCCTCGTTCGGCATCGACCGCGACAAGGTCATCCTGCGCCGCGTCCAGGACCGCAACGGCGACGGCAAGCTCGAACCGGCGGCCGACGGCGTGGCGCTGACCGTGATGGATCTGGCCCGCGGTGTCGAGCGCGAGCTCCTGGCGCCGAACTGGAAGGTCGACGGCCTCGACTGGTCGCCCTCGGGCGCGTTCGTGCTGCACAGCGCGGTGACGCCGGCGTCCGGGCTCGAGGACCTGTTCGTGATCGAGCCCAACGGCACCAACCGCGAGCCACTCACGTTCAGTCCCGCCGCCCGCGAGCGGCGCCCGCGGACCGACGCCGCCAGCACGGTGGCCGTCTTCGAGCGCTTCGAGGGCACGGCGCCGTCCCAGATCTACTTCTACCTCTCGGCGACCGACCTGATCCCGCTGACGACAGGCGGCCCTCCGGGCGAGCTGCTCCCGGGCACGCTCTACCGCGTGGGCTCGGACGCCGACCCGGACTTCTCCCCGAAGAGCGACGCGGTCCTCTTCCGCCGCCTGACCGCGCTCGGCGCGGGCGCCGGCTTCTGGGACCTGATGACGGTCTCGCTGGACACGGAACTGACGTCCCCGCTGGTGACGGGCCCGCGCTTCCGCGGCGCCCCGGACTGGGGCCCCAAGGGCATCGTCTTCGTGGAGATCGACCCCACGACCCGCCAACCCAGCCTGGTGGTGATCCAGGCGGACGGCACGGCCCGCAAGACGATCGCCACCTTCCCGGCCGGCACGGAAGTCACGTACCCCCGCTGGCTGCCGTAGCTTGACGTGGCGGCCGTGCACGTGCACGTGCACGTGCCCCGTCCGTGCCGCCGAAGGCGGAATCAGATGAAGCCGCGGAGCGGCCACCTTGTAGGCAGACCCGGCCCTCAGCCGGGCTAAACCCGGCCGAGAACCAGCAGCGCGCTACCGCAACCGCGCCTCGAGCTTGCTCAGCATCTGAACCAACCGCACCACGGTATTCTTCCCATCCCTCACCTGCGCGCCCGACGCCAGCCCCCGCGCGAGCAACACATCCAGCAACGCCCCACACTCCGCGGCCGACCCCCGAGCAATCTGATAGAACCGCCGCCGCTCCCCAAGCGACCGCCGCCCCGAACCCTCGGCGATGTTCAGCACGACGGACAGCGCAGCCCGCTCGAACTGATCCCGCAGGTTGTACCCGACCTTCGCCACAAGCTCAGCCACGACAGGCTGAAACCGAACAGCCAGCCGATAGCAATCCAGCTTCTCGGCATCCAGCACGGCAACGCCGTGCACGTGCACGTCCACGTGCACGTCCGTCCCAGCGCAGCCCACCGGCGAGTGGTGACGACCGATCTCTGAACCCATGGCCAACTCCTTCCGCAGGCCGGAGGTGGCCTGCGCAGGAACCAACGGTTCCGGTGGGACCGGCGTCAGGGCCGTCAGCTTTCGCGAAGCGAAAGTGCGAGCGCAGCGAGCAGCCTTGACACCGGGCACGCCGGAACCGACCCC
>JAMPXO010000080.1 GCA_023701125.1 Vicinamibacteria bacterium
CCGTCACGGGGGCACCCGGACCGCGGTGGTAACATCCGCGCCCTTCATGGACACGCCTTCGACCCGTCTCGACGCCAAGCTCCTCTACCGCCGCCTCGACGCCACCGTCCTCCGCCGCAAGGCTCTCGGCTACTACGACGGCTCAGCCAAGCTTTTCAGGATCCCCTCGGCGCCGGCAGAAGCGTCTCCGAGCGCTCCCAGAGGCACTTCCTCACCAAGGGTTCGCGACTGAAATGGTGCTTGTTTCGCCTATGCGCCTCCGCGCGACCGCGGGCGTGCATCACGCGGTCGGTGAACACGTGGCCGCGCTCGCGGTCGGCGCAGAGCTGGATCTCGTCGAGCGCGAGGAAGTCGACCTCGAGGTCGACGGGCATCGCCTCCACGGTACACACCCAGTAGCGCGGGTGCGGCGGCACGATGCGCTCCTCGCCGGTGACCGTCGGCGCCACGCTCGCGCACCAGGCGGTCGTAGTTCTCGCGCGCCAGCAGCCGCCGCGGGAACCCGATCATGCCGGTGGCGTGCTCCTGCATCCGCTCGAGCGCGGTCCAGGTCTTGCCGGTGTTGGTGGGACCCAGCAAGCCGCTGACGGGGCCATGGCCCCGCCAGCTTGCCCGCCGCCCTGGTGAGCGGCAAGTCGGCGCGGCCCGCGCGAAGGCCGACCTGTGGCGTCCAGGAGGCTCTTGGATCGCGACGGTGATGCGGTTCCGCGACCGCGGCGCTACTCGGTGCGAAGCGATGAGGCGGGAGAGATCCGACTCGCGGTGAACCCCGGGCCGAAGGCGGCCAGGGCGCCCGCCACGAACAGGCAAAGACCCACCAAGGGGGCGACGAGCAGTTGGCCCGCGGGAGCCGGACCCAGGAACGTGCGCTGGAGAGCCCAGGCGGCGCCGGCCGCGAGAGGAAGGCCGGCCAGCAGCGCGACGGCCATGCGGCGCAGGCCTTGCCACACCACCATTCGCACGACATCGCTGGGGCGGGCACCCAGCGCGAGGCGAGTGCCGATCTCGCGCTGCCGATGAGCTGTCTGCCGCGCGAGTTGGGCCGCGACCCCAAGCAGCGCAAGGACGAAAGCGAGCGTGGCGCTCGCCGACAGCATCGCTGAGATGAGGTTTGCGGGGCCCAGGGCGGCGTGTCGGCGCGCTGCAAGGGTCGAGACCTGTTCGATCAGCAGCGACGGGTCGACCGCGTGGACAGCGGCGTGAAGATCCTCGAACGGGGGCGCCGCACGGGCGCGAACCAGCATGGTCATCGCTCGCGGGAAGAACGGAGGCCAGGCGGTCGACGCTTGCTCGTAGGAGAGGTAGACGAGAGGCTCGGGCCGCGAGTCGAGCGGCCGGGGTCGCACGTCACCTGCGACCCCGACGATCGTCCAGTGGGCCCCCCGGAACTTGAGTAACTGTCCGAGCGCCTTGGGGCCGCCGAAGTGGGCAGCGGCGACCGACTTGCTGAGGACGGCGACTGGCTGCCCTCCCGCTCGATCGACCTCCGAGAACCCGCGCCCGTGAAGGATCGGAATCGCGAGAAGCTCGAAATGTCGCGTGTCGACGTAGGCGATGCGAGCGATCATTCCCCGGTCGCCGTCGAGCAGCCAGTGGGCAGGCTCGGCCTCCGCCGCGCCCAGCGAATAAGGGTGGCGCCCACCGTCGATGAGGTGGCTCGTGGCGCCCGCGCCCTGCACGGCGGGCAGACTCTTCAGCCGCTCCACGACCGTTCGCACGGTCGCAGCCCGGTGCGCCACCGGCACGCGGGAACCGTCCAGACGAACGTCGAGCGCCGTCAGTCCGTCGGCCCGCAATCCGGGATCGGCCGTCAGTAGCGCGCCGGCACCCGTTGCCAACGCAGCCGCCCCGGAAGCCAGGATCATCGCGAGCACCACCTGGGCTCCGAGCACTACGTCCTGGGGCCGGTAGAGGTCGGTGGCGTAGCGTGACCCGGTGCCACTCAGGCTCGGCCAGGCCATCGAGTTGCCCAGTCCGCGCGTCCCCGCCAGCGCTGCGAGAGCTCCGACCAGGGCCGTTGCGACAGGTGTCGCCGCAAGCACGGGCCACGCCGGCGCCAGATCGCGCGCGCTAGCCCCGATAGGCAGGGTCTGAAGCTCCAGCAAGCGAAAGTTCGCCCAGGCCAAGGGCAGGGCGCCAAGGCCGCCGAGTCCCCCGAGCACAGCGCCTTCCAGGACGAGATCGCGGATGGCCTGGGGCCAAGTGGCGCCCAGAGCGATCCGGACTCCGATCGCGCGGGCCGATTCCTGCGCGCGAGCGCCGATCAACAGGGAGAGGTTGCTCAGGGCCGCCAGGAGCGCGAGGCTGCCCGCGCCGCCCAGCACGGCCAGCGGCACACGCAGGCCTCCTGCTGCTTCGCTCGCAAGGCTCACGAGTTCGACCTCGCCCTCATCCGCTTCGAGGATGCGGCGCGCCTCGGCGCGGGCGGCGCTCGGCTCCACGCCGCTTCGCAGCCGCCCGACGACGACGACCTTGGGGACGCTCACGGCGAGCCGGCCGGAGCCGTCACGGACGAACTCGACGCTTGGGTCGAGTGGAGTCCAATAGCGAGTCGCGGCGTCAGGGAACTCGAACTGTCGCGGCATCACCCCGGCAATCCTCACCGGGTTGCCATCCAGCAACAGGGTTGCCTCCGGGTACCACCGTGTGTCGCCATACAAAGCCCTCCACAAGATCTCGCTGACGAGCGCAGTGTTGGAGGAGCCTGTGTCCTCGGGGGCCAGCCAGCGTCCTGCGATCGGCGAGACCCCGAGAGCCGCCAGCAATTCGGGCGTGACGGCCGCGCCGGCGAACTGCGTCTGGGCCCGAGACTCGCCAACGGTCCCCGCGAGCGTGCGATAGGCGCCGAGCTGTCGAAAAGCCAGGGTCTCTGCCCGCCATCGCACGAATGCCGGCCCATCGACCAACCCCGGCAGAGCGCTCCCGCGGAGGTGGGGCACCACCCTCCACAGCTCGTGTTCAGCTGGGTAGGAGGGGCCCCCGAGCAGCACCGCGGTCGTGGCGATCGCAGCGCAAGCGCCACCGCCGAGGGCGAGGCTGCCCATGCCCACAAGCGCCGCGAAAGGCCGAGTTGCGAGTCGGCCCAGGGCCGTGCGAACGGGTGGTCTCAAGGTCGAGCGAAGAGCGCGGGCGTCACGCCGGGATCGTCGATCGCGATACGGACGTTGACGAACTCGGCGCGCGGCGCCCCACAGTCGAAGCGAATCCTGCGGGGGAACCAGAGCCCGCCCACATCGTGGTAGTCCTCCACGTGCTCGACGACCTCGCCGCACTCGCTGGCGTGGCGCCACGCAACGGGCCGATGGGACGTTGGATCGACCACGAGGGTTGCCAGGCTCTGCGTTCCCGCCATGAACGTCACCTCGCCGGGATGTCCCGGGGCCGGCCGCGTCGCGAGAACCAAGCTCAACCCATTGGTTCTCAGGAGAAACTGAAGGGCCCGGCGCCGGGCCTCCAAGGTGATGTTCGCCCGCGCTCTAGAGGCGAGCCCCTCGGGGATGCCTGCGCTCTGCCAGAAGTCCGTGCCATCGAGGGTATTGGTGACATCGCCGCCATCGAACCAGACTCGCTTGCGATAGCGGTCGGGCGGGAGGAGGGTGTGGGACACGTGGCTCAGGACGTCGGGCTGCCAGTTCCAGCGTTGTTCCTGTTCGACTGCGATGCTCTGCACGTCCTCGATTCGGCGGGCTCCGCTGCTGACGGCCCGCCGCACCCTCTCCAGCAGCCATTCCGCTTCCCTGGAGGTGCCGCCCGATGGAGCCCCGCTGCGCTCGGCAGCGTACGTGGCGGGAGGGATCGCCGTCACCAGCAGCACGACGAGCAGCCAACTTCTCGCCGCCAAACGAGCTTGCGGGCGCCCCTCAGCGAGCGGCGAGATCAAGCAGCGTCTCCTTGGCGCCAGCGTCAGTAGCACCCGTCCACGTGTCCAGAACTCGTCCCTCTCTGTCCAGGACGAGAATGGATGGGGTAAGGCGGAGCTTCAGGTCCGTGCCGCTCGCGACATCGACGATCCGGTCCGGCTCGAGCCGGTGCTTCGCGAGGTACGCCCGCAGCGTCGAGGGTTCGTCTCGCGAAGCCACGACGACGTTCGCGCTGCCCTGGCGTCGTTGCTTGACTAACTCCTGATAGAAAGGGATCTCCTTGGTGCAGTAGGCGCAGCCGCTCGAAACCAGGATCAGAAAGGTCCGCTCCGTGGGAAGTGGGTGGAGACCCGGCAGCGTGGGCAGAACGTCCCCGCGAGCGTACGAGGGGAGACGGCCTTCAGGGGGCCGCGAGACCGGGGGGGCGAGAAGGGGTCGCGCATACGCAATGGACACGATCGTCGCTGCGCAGATGATCGCCACGTTTGCGGCCTGATCCAGGAGTGTCGTGACGTTCAAGTGGTCTCTCCTCTGTTGACCCTGCGTCTCCCAAAGCGTCGAGCGGGCGCCTGTCCGAGGCGGTTCTGACAGGCGCCCGCTCAGCCCGTCAGATCAGCAGCACACGCACGTGCACACGTTGTCGACGCAGTCGCAGAGCTCGCAGCACTGCTGGTAGCCGGCCCCCAAGCAGAAGAGCCAGTTGTTTCGGCAATCAGGTGCTGTGGCCTCGGCCGTCATCGCAAGGCCGAGGAGAGCAAGGGTCACGAGTTTTCGCGCCATCCGCCTCCGGAACTCCATTGCTTTGGTCCCTCCTGAGCGCATCCGAATTGCACGCATCCAGCGCCTTGAATATCATATTGCGTATCTTGAAAAGCCGTCAGTACTTCCTTTGCTCCAGGTCATCACGAAACGACCTAGAAAATGCCGCCCCCTGTGAGCGAATAGCGGCCGATGCCGAGGGCCTCGCTGTGGGAGGATTCTGGCTCCTGGCTCGTCAACCGTGCCTCGCGCCGATCAGTCGATCCCGAAATCGACATCGAGATCGGGCGGGGACTCCGGGCAACAGCAGCGTTGACACGCCGCCGACCGACCTCGCTGCCGCGGGGGCTGGTGCCCGTTCTGGCAACGCCCAGGTTCACGCCCTGACCCGCGCGTTCGACGAGTTCCGCCCCCGCGGCGTGACGCCGACCGTGATCAGCGTCGACCAGGCGGACGAGGCCGCGCGGACGAAGACCAGCTACGAGATCCCGTTCCCGGTGCTGTCCGACCCCAACCTCGCCGCTCACCGCGCCTATCGCGTCGTCCACGAGGTGGGCAGCGCGGAGTACGCGCGGCTGGCCAGCTTCGGCATCGACCTGGAGCGGGCCTCGGGCCGCAAGCACCACGCGGTCGCGGTGCCGGCGCTGTTCGTGGTCGACGCCGCGGGCGTCGTGCGCTGGGCCCACGCCGATCCCGACTACAAGGTCCGGCCCTCCGTGGCGCAGCTCCTCGGCGTGCTCGACGGCCTCGGCCTGACGCCGCTGGCGGAGGACTGACGATGGCCTGGATCCGGCTGATCCGCGAGACCGAGGCGGAAGGCGCGCTGAGCGCCGCCGGCGCGGCGAAGGCCTCGATGGTGACGCCCTCGGCATGGTTCCAGACGCGGCCGACGACGCCGCAGGCGCAGGCCAGGCGGTGGACGAAGGGCCGGAAGCCCACGCCCTGGACGACGCCGCGGACCGTCAACCGCACGCCCGGGAGTTCCATCACCCTCGAAGGTCCAAGCCCCGTGCCAACGCCCCACCGCTCCTCGGCTCGCCAGGGCGGGTCCCCGGGCGCAAAGCGCTGCTCTCGATGAAGCCCGCGGCGCAGCTATTGCGGCGCGGGCGGGCGCCCCCCTCCTCGGCGCGACGCGGCCACCAGGTGCTCGAACGTGTGCTGGGCCTGGTCGCAGCCGAAGCGCAGCGTCATCGTGATGTGGTCCTGCATCTCGCGCTGCAAGCCGTCCGTCGCGCGGTCGCGGCGCAGCACCTTGAAGCAGATGCGGTTCAACTGCTCGAGCGCGCCGCAAACCTCGGCCGGGTCGTAGCCCTGGGCGTAGCGGCGGCGCGCGAGGTCGGCGCAGTACGCCATCAGCAGGCCGCGCTCGCGGGTCCGCACCGCGTTCATCAGGTGGCCGAGGATCAACTGGTGGTTCCAGCGGTGGTCCTCGACGGAGAGCTTCTGGTAGCTCGGGAAACGGTGACGGCCTTCTTCGCCGAGCAGGAACTCGGTGTACTCGTGTTCGATCTCGGCCTTGTGCTGCTTGAGCAGCGAGTGGATCAGCAGGTTGGCCCGCAACCGGACTTCCTTCATCGCGGCGTGGTTGACGCGGTCCCACTCCAGCGGCTCGGTCTTGCGGTGCTCGACCAGGAACGGCAGCCGGCGCAGGATCTCGAGCCGCGGGCGCGGCGCCCAGTCGAGCCGTTCGCGGGTCCGGCGCGCGTTCACGTTCATCGCACGGTCGATGTAGTCGGCCATCCACGGCCGCTCGAACGGGCGCTGGCCGAGCAGCCGGCCCAGCCAGTCGCGGGCGTGCAGCCCCGGCACGCACAGCGCCTTCGGCAGCAGCAGCGGGCGCTGGCGGTGGCCGTACTGCAGCAGCGTCGCCGTCTCGTGCAGCTCGAGGTGGGAGACGGAGCCATCGGGGCTGGCCACCAGCACCTCGCCCGGCGCCAGCTCGGCGTGGCGGTCGAGCAGGCGCTCGAACAGCATCACCAGGTCCTCGACGTGCAGGTACGGGATCGCGGCGCTGCCCCGGCCCGCGATGACGTTGCGGTTCCAGGCCCACGACAGCCACGTCTCCAGGAACATGTAGAGCGGCGCGTACTCGCACCAGTCGGAGAACAGCGCGGCGAAGCGCACGATCGTGGTCGGGAAGAAGCGCTCGTACTCGCGCAGCATCTCCTCGCCCATGCGCTTGCTGCGCGCATAGATGTGGTGGCCGTCCGGGGGGCTCTGCTCGTCGAGCGTGCGCCCCGGCGGCGGCAGCTCGCAGGCGGCCACCGAGCTCGAGAACACGAAACGCTTGAGGCCGAGGCCCTTCGAGAGGTCGAGCACGTGGCGCAGCCCGGTGACGTTGGTGCGCTCGTACTCGGGGTGTTCGTCGCCCGTGAAGTCGTAGTGGGCCGCGAGGTGGATCAGCAGGTCGGCGCCACCGCTCTCGCGCACACGCTCGAAGGCGTGCGCGAGCGGCGCGCGGTCGCCGATGTCGACCTGCCACCAGGAGATGTTCTCGTGCACGGGCGCCCCGGCCTCGGCCTGCGACCGTCGCGCCATGCCGAAGATGTGGTAGTCGTGCTTGAGCACGTCGAGCAGGTGGCGGCCGACGAAACCCGAGGCGCCGGTGACGACCAGCCGTGGCAGGGCGCTCATGGCGCCGGCGGCGGGAAGCGCACGTTGCCGGCCTCCACCTGTACGGGAAGCGTGCGCAGCGGTCGGGTCGGCGGGCCGGCGACGGGGCGGCCGGCGGCGTCGAACACGCCCTGGTGGCACGGGCACAGGTACGAGCCCCGGGCCGCGTTCCAGGCGACCGCGCAGCCGAAGTGGGTGCAGAGCAGGACCCGGGCCGCGAGGCCGGACTCGGCTCGCGTGACCTCGACCGGCTGGCCGTCGACCACCAGCAGCCGGCGACCGCCCACCGGCAGCTCGGCCAGCGGAAACTCCGCCGTCACCGGCTCGGGCGCGGAGCCGCAGCCCGCGAGCGCCAGCGCGCCGAGGCCGGCGACGACGTGGACCAGCGCCTCGCGCCTCGCACAGTCGGCTCCTGCGCGCATCGTCTTCACCCGCCGGCCTGCTGGTGCACGCGCCACACCAGGAACAGCATCAGGCCGTCGCCGAGCGCCGAGACGGGCACCACCCACGGCGTGCCACCCTGCAGCCAGACCACGGACAGGAACACGACCGCGATCGACTTGGTGGTGAGCAGGAAGGCGACCCCGCCGTAGCGGAAGTGTTCGATCAGGTAGCCGGCGGCGACGACGAGGTGGAAGGCGCCCGCCTGGCGGGCGAAGAACAGCGGCCGCACCTCGCCGAATCCGCCGAGCCAGGCGCCCCACTCGGTGAGGAACAGCAGCGCCAGCCCGACGCCGACGCTGTGGGCGGCGATCAGGACGACGAGCGCCCGCTCCGCGCGCTTCAGGGCGCCGCGTTCCGCGGCCCCTGCCACCACAAGTCCACCGGCCGCGGCCGCAGCAGCGGGTGCGCCGGCACCTCCAGGCGGTCGAGCTCGTCGAGCACGGCGCGCACCGCGTGGGAGACCGCAACCGTCAGCGCGCGGGTCAGCGTCACGCCCTTCGCGGTCGAGCCCGGCACCGCGCCCACCAGCAGCACCGAGGCCGCACCGCGGCCCTCGAGGTCGGCCAGCAGCAACGCCTCCTTGACGCCGGGGTCGTGCGGCGACAGCCGCGTCTGCGGCGGGTGGGCGAGGATCGCCTCCTTGCGGTAGAGGCGGATCGTGCCGGCGGGGGCGTCGGAGCGCACGGTGTCGACCAGGATCAGCGCGCGACGGTCGCTGACGAACGGCAGCAGGTCGAGACCGGGCGTCCCGAGGTCGAGGAACTCGACTTCGGGATCGGGCGCCCACGCCGCCTCCAGCTCGCGGATCACGGTCGGCCCGAAGCCGTCGTCGCCCATCAGCACGTTGCCGAGGCCGAGCACGGCGACGGTCGGCTCGCAGCCCGGGGTCACGAGCGCACTCACAGCACCTTCACCCGCGCGAGCTCGCGGCCCTCCGGGTCGAGGGTGTGGACGGCGCAAGCCAGACAAGGGTCGAACGAGTGCACGGTGCGCAACACCTCGAGCGGCTGCTCGGGGTTGGCGACGGGGTTGCCGACCAGCGACGCCTCGTACGGGCCCTTGACGTCCTTGGCGTCGCGCGGGCTCGCGTTCCAGGTCGTCGGCACCACCGCCTGGTAGTTGGCGATCTTGCCGTCCTTGACCACCGCCCAGTGCGACAGCGCGCCGCGCGGGGCCTCGTGGAAGCCGAAGCCACGGATCTCGCCCTTCGGGAACGTCGGCGGGTTGAAGATGTCGGTGTCGCCCGAGGCGATGTTGTCGACCAGCAGCTTCCAGTGCTTGAGCGCCAGCTCCCCGATCACCGCGGTGCGCACCGCGCGCGCCGCGTGGCGGCCGAGCGTCGACTGCAGCATCGCGGGCGTCACCCGCACCTTGGCGATCGCCGACACCTTGTCGAGTGCCGCGTCCGCCCACTTCTTCGTCAGCGCGTGGCCGGAGACGTAGCCGCACAGCACCTGCGCCAGCGGGCCGACCTGCATCGGCTGGCCCTGGAAGCGCGGCGACTTGACCCACGAGTACTTGCCCTTGTCGTCGAACTTGCCGGGCTTGGGAACCGTCTCCTCGTCGTACGGGTGACGCGACCAGTCGCCCTCGTACCAGGAGTGGGCGATGCCCTCGGCGACGTTGTCCTTGAAGTAGGGGTCGGTGAAGTTCTTGATCGGCTTGTAGGTCGAGAAGTCGCCGTTCATGATCGTGCCGCCGGGCAGGTCGAACTCCGTGGCGGGCGAGTCGATCGGCAGGTCCGGCACGGCCAGGTAGTTCTTGACGCCGGCGCCGTAGCCCAGCCACTCGGGGTACATGGCGCCGATCGCGCAGACGTCGGGCACGTAGACCCGCTGCACGAAGTCGACGACCTCCTTGAGCAGGCTCTGGACCTTCCAGAGCTTCTCCATGTTGAGCGTGGCCTGGTTGTCGAGGTTGATCGCGTTGGCCACGCCGCCGACAGCCAGGTTCTGGATGTTGGGCGTCTTCGAGCCGAGGATGGCGACGACCTGGTTGGCCTTGCGCTGGTACTCGAGCGCCTGCAGGTAGTGGGCGACGGCCAGCAGGTTGACCTCGGGCGGCAGCTTCATCGCCGGGTGGCCCCAGTAGCCGTTGGCGAAGATGCCGAGCTGGCCGGCGTCGACGAAGCCCTTCAGCTTGTCCTGCACCGCCTTCAGGTCGAGGCGGCCGTTGCCCGGCCAGTCGGACAGCGTCTCGGCCAGGGTCGAGGCCTTGGCCGGGTCGGCCTTCAGCGCCGACACCACGTCCACCCAGTCGAGCGCCGACAGGTGGTAGAAGTGCACGATGTGGTCGTGCAGCGCGTGCGCGATCACCAGCAGGTTGCGGATGTACTGGGCGTTCTTCGGGATCTCCAGCGACAGCGCGTTCTCGACCGCGCGCACCGAGGCGATCGCGTGCACCGTCGTGCACACGCCGCAGAAGCGCTGGGTGAACAGCCAGGCCTCGCGCGGGTCGCGGCCGAGCAGGATGGTTTCGATGCCGCGCCACATCTGGCCCGAGGCCCACGCGTTCTTGACGCTGCCGCCGTCCACCTCGACGTCGATGCGCAGGTGGCCCTCGATGCGGGTGATCGGGTCGATGACGATCCGTGCCATGTGCGTTACCCCCTCGGGACGGCGGACGAGCCGGCTTCGGCGCCGGCCAGGATCGGGAAGGTGCGGACCGCCCACAGGTACAGGGCGATCTCCAGCGCCACGATGCCGAACGTGATGAACAGCTCCGGCACCGCCGGGAAGTACGTCCACTGCGGCCCGGGGTCGAACGCGACCCAGTAGCTGTTGATGCGGAAGACCGTGCCCGCCAGCACCAGCAGCAGCGCGGCCCGCACCTGGCAGCCCGGGTCCTGGCGACGCGCGTCGTTCGACAGGAACCAGAGCGGCGCCGCCGCCAGCGCCAGCTCCAGCAGGAAGACGAGGCCGATCGGCGAGGCGATCGCCGCCAGGTCGCCCGCCACCACCACCTCGAGCACCCGGAACGCCAGCCAGAACGCGGCGACCAGGAAGGCCACCCGCGACAGCTTGCCGAGCATCTCGTTCTCGCGCGGGCGGCCGAACTCGCGGGCGGCGTACGACGCCTCCAGCACCACCACGGCGTAGCCCATGACGATGCAGTTGACGAGGAACAGGAACGGCAGCCACGGCGTGAACCACAGCGGGTGCAGGCGGGGGCCGGTCAGCAGCATCATCGTGCCGAGCGACGACTGGTGCATCGTGGGCAGCAGCAGGCCGAGCGCCAGGATCCAGACGAGGGCCTTGTCCATGAAGCGCAGGCCCTGCTCGGAGAACCGGCGCAGGCCGGGTTTGGCCCCGTCCTTCCACTTCTCGAACGCCGCCGGCGACAGCTCGACGAGCAGCACCACGACGTAGGCAGCCACGCACAGCGCGACCTCGAGCTGCGGCGAGCCGCTCCAGCGCCAGAAGAAGATCGGCACCTTCCACAGGTCCCAGTAGCGACCGAGGTCGATGGTGACGGCCAGCACCGCGAGGCCGTAGCCGAGCAGGCTGGTCAGCACCGCGGGCCGCACCAGCGGGTGGTACTCGCCCTTGTTCAGGATGTAGACGAGCAGCGCCACCGCGTAGCCGCCGCAACCGAGGGCGGTGCCGGTGACGACGTCGAAGGCGATCCAGATCCCCCACGGGTAGCCGTCGTTGAGGTTGGCCACGGCGCCGATGCCGAAGGCGAAGCGCCACAGCGCGGCGACCGCGCCGAGCCCGACGAACAGCAGCAGCTTGCGGAAGAGCGGCGTCATCAGCTCGCCGCCGACCGGGGTGTGGACGACCGCGTGGGTGGTGCTCATCCCTGCACCTCCGGCGGCGCGCTGCCCCTTCGGTTGCGCCACATCGCGGCCGCCAGCGCACCGTAGAGCACGACCGGCGCCACGAAGCCCTTGTAGAGGCCTTCCTGGATCGTGTACGCGACGTGCGGCACGCCGCGGTCGGGCAGGCTGGGCAGGCCCAGCTTGTCGAATGGCAGGTGGGACAGGTACAGCACCTGGGTGCCGCCGGCCTCCTTGACGCCGTAGGCGCGGTCCTCGAAGTAGCGGCCCGGGTTCTCCTTGATGCGGCGCGCCGCCTCGGCGATCAGCTCGTCGCGGGTGCCGTAGACGACGGCCTCACGGGGGCACACCTCGCAGCAGGCGGGGCCCTCGCCGCTCGCGTAGCGGGTGAAGCCGGCGGCGTCCTGCTTGGCCTCGGCCTTCACCCGGTGCCGGCACAGCTCGCACTTGACGATCTTCGGCACCGCCTTCGCGAACTCGAACTTCGGCACCCCGAACGGGCACGCCATCTGGCAGTAGCGGCAGCCGACGCAGTAGGAGGGGTCGTAGCCGACGACGCCCGTCTTCGGGTCCTTCTGCAGCGAGTGCAGCATGCAGGCGCTGGCGCAGGCCGGGTCGACGCAGTGCAGGCACTGCGCCTTCATGTACGACATGCGTGCGCCGTCCTTGTACAGCTTGATCACGTTCTTGGTGCGAGCCCCGAGGTCGACCGGGGCGAGGTGCAGGCCCTCCGCGTCGCGCTCGGGCTCCAGGTCGTTGGCCTGCTGGCAGGCGAACACGCAGGCCTTGCAGCCGATGCAACGCGTGGTGTCGTAGAGCATGCCCATGGCGCCGGGCGGCGCCACCTTGGGCTCGCGGGCCAGCGCGACCGGTGCGGCGGCCGCCGCGGCGGCCACGCCGCCGCCCGCCAGCACCTTCAGCGCCGTCCGCCGCGAGGGCGTCACGACTGGCCTCCTCCGCTGTCGCCCGCGGCCGGCGGCTTCGGCGCGTCGTGGGACTTCGCGAAGCGGTAGCCCGCGCCCAGCGCCGCGCCCGCGGCGAGCCCGGCGACGCCGGCGGCCACCGCGCCGATCCGGCCCTGCGGGGCGTCGACGGCCGGGTAGGTGTCGGGCGGCGTCGGCCGCTCGATGTCGACCGTCTCGTGCAGCGGGACCTTGAACGCCAGCTTCTGCTCGGTGCAGCCGAAGCACGGGTGGCCGAGCCCGATCGGCCACGCGTCGGTCATCTCGCCGAAGTGCAGCGTCGAACAGTTGGCGTGGGTCGCCGGGCCCTTGCAGCCGAGCTTGTACAAGCAGTAGCCCTGGCGGTGGCCGTCGTCGCCGAACTGATGCGCGAAGCGGCCGGCGTCGAAGTGGGCGCGGCGCGGGCAGTGCTCGTGGATCGTGCGGCCGTAGGCGAACTTGGGCCGGCCCAGCTCGTCGAGCTCGGGCAGCTTGCCGAGCGCCACGAACTGCAGCGCGGTGCCCAGGAAGATGTAGGGGTTGGCCGGGCAGCCGGGCAGGGTGACGACGGTCTTGCCCTTGAGGATCATCGGCGCGCCGGTCGCGCCGGTCGGGTTGGGCGCGGCGGAGGGAATGCCGCCCCACGACGCGCACGAGCCGATCGCGATCACCGCCGCCGCCTTGGCCGCGACGTCGTTGAGGATGTCGATCGCCGTGCGGCCGCCGATCATGCAGTAGATGCCGCCGTCCTTCTCGGGGATCGCCCCCTCGACGACGAGGATGTACTTGCCCGCGTTCTGCGCCATCGCGTCCTTCAGGCACTTCTCGGCCTGGTGGCCCGCGGCGGCCAGCAGCGTCTCGTGGTAGTCGAGCGAGACGAGGTCGAGGATCAGCTCGGCAAGGCCGGGGTGCGACGTGCGCAGCAGCGACTCGGTGCAGCCCGTGCACTCCTGGAAGTGGAGCCAGATGACCGAGGGCTTGGCCCCCTTGGCCACGGCCTCGATCATGCTGGCGGTGGCGCTCTCGCCCAGCCCGATCGCCGCTGCGGCCATCGTGATGATCTGGACGAACCCGCGACGGTCGATGCCCTCGCGCGTGCTCGCGGCTCCTGGCGTGGACCCCCACAAGGCGACGCTCATCCCCCACCTCCTGGCACGACCGACGACCCTAGAGACGGACGTTCCCCCAGCGCTCGGAATTCGAGGAGTGCGCGAGAGGGATCGCAGGCGAGGCCGGGAACACCCGGTCGAAGGCAACGGTCTTGAAATGGACCATCGCGACCCCCCTCTTCAGCAGCCGGCTGGAAGAGACTTGGCGGGGGCATAGCAATTCGCGAGCCATCAACGAGACGGCAACTTCGTCGCGGAGCCGCCTGCTCGCAGCCCGCACACCGTCGCGGCGGGGCACGACTCGGCAGCCCTTGCGGGCGATGGCGCGCAGAAAATGTCGGGCGACGCGCCGCGCGAATGGGCCTAGGATCCGCGCATGACGCGGCGCGTGATGACGACACCGTGCGCGCGGCGGCGCGCGCTGCAACTGCTGGGCGCGGGTGCGGCCGGGGTCTCGTTGGGGGCCTGCCAGCCACCGGTGCCGCGCGTGGTCCGCGTCCCGCTCTCCCGGCTCGCGGGCGGCCAGCGAGTCGTGGTGGCGCTCGGCGACGACAGGATCGAGCTGTCGCGCTCCGCGACCGGCCTGGTGGCGCGCTCGCTGGTCTGCACCCACCAGGGCTGCATCGTGGCCTGGCAGGAGCCGGAGCAACACTACAAGTGCCCCTGCCAGGGCGGCTTCTTCGACGCCCTCGGTCGGCCCACGGCCGGACCGGTCACGGCCCCGCTGCCGCTGCGGCCCGTGCGCGTGGAGGGCGACGAGGCCGTGGTGGGCTAGCGTCCGCGTGTGGTCCGTCACGGGAGCGCCACGACCGCGGTGGTAACATCCGCGCCCTTCATGGACTCGCCTTCGACCCGTCTCGACGCCAAGCTCCTCTACCGCCGCCTCGACGCGCTGTTCGGCCGGCTCGACCGGAAGAAGCCGCAGCGCAAGGTGCTGGAGTCGTTCCTGGAGGACGCCTTCGGCGCGTTGCGCGACGCGCTGCGACTGCGGGCCGCCGCCCTGTACCGCGAGCGCCGCGACGACTTCGAGCTGCAGAAGCTGGTCGGCGAGCCGGGCGGGCGACTGGCCGACAACCTCGACCCGCTGCGGCTGCCGCTGACCGCGATCTTCCAGCACCGCGTCTACATCTTCGACGACCCGCTGTCCGAGACCTCGCCCCACCGCCAGGGCCTGTTCCCGATGGCTGGCGTCGCCGGGCTGGTCGTCGGCGCGCGCCCCAACCGCTCGGTGATGCTGTTCGTGCTCGACGACGGCTGGCAGCGCGAGGAGCTCGACTTCACGCTCAACACCGTGCGCTCGGCTCTCGGCTCGCGGCTGTGGGACGAGCGGGTGCGCGGCAGCGTCAAGGAGGCGGCCCAGATCCAGCGTTCGCTGCTGGTCGAGGACCCGCCCGACTTCACGGGCTACGACATCGCCTGTCGCTCCGTCAACGCCGACGAGGTCGGCGGCGACTTCTACGACTTCATGCCGTACGGCGAGGAGATGCTCGGCGTCTCGATCGGCGACGCCTCGGGCCACGGCCTGCCGGCGGCGCTGGTCGTGCGCGACGTCGTCACCGGCCTGCGCATGGGCCTCGCCCGCGAGCTCAAGGTCAGCCACGTGTTCGAGACGCTGAACCGGGTGATCCACCGCTCGAACCTGTCGTCGCGCTTCGTGTCGGTGTTCTACGGCGAGCTCGAGCAGGACGGCAACCTGATCTACGTCAACGCCGGCCACCAGCCGCCGGTCGTGTTCGGGCCTGGGGGCACGCAGCGCACGCTCGACGTCGGCGGCACCGTGATCGGGCCGCTGCCCGAGGCCCGCTTCCGACGCGGCATCACCCACATCGCCCCCGGCGAGGTGATCGTGATGTGCACCGACGGCATCCTCGAGCGACGCGGGCCGAAGGGCGAGTTCTTCGGCGAGGAGCGGGTCGCGGAGCTGGTGCGCGACTCGCTCGACCTCACCGCCGACGCGCTGCTCGACCGCGTCTTCTCGGCGACCGCCACCTGGGGCACGCCGCGGCCGTGGGAGGACGACGCCACCATGGTCGTCGTCAAGCGCCTGCCGAAGCCCTGACCGGCCGGGGTGCGGGGGCGGAGCCGCGTCCGTTCGCGGCGTGAGCCCAGACCGCGGCTCGCGCCGGGAGTGAATCCCGGCGCTCGGGCCGCTGGACTCCGTCGCTGCGCTCCTCCGCCCAGACCCGCGGGACCGGCGCCGGATTCACTCCGGCGCCGGAACCCAGTCCACCTAGAAGATCTTCTTCAGCCCCGTCAGCAGCTTGTCCGAGTCGGTCATGCGGTAGATCAGCGAGAACTTGATCCGCCACTCGTGGCTGCTGACCAGGCCGATCGCGTTGTGGTCGCGGGGCGTGAGCCGTGGCTCGGTGGCGAACTGGGCGGTCGCCTGGTAGCGGTTCCAGCCGTACTGCACGGCGACGTCGACCTTGACGCGGTTGGTGTTGTAACCAGAGCCCACCGCCAGGAACACGTAGTCCTGGGGATCGAGGGTCACCACGTCGCGCGGCCCCTGCGGCTCGAACGCAACGCCGAAGCGCAGCGGGATCACCAGGCCTTCACGCGGGAACAGCTTCTCGGCGCCGAGGTTGACCGAGACCGTGTCGCGGGTGCTGGTCTGCTCGAGCGCGAGGCCGTCGAAGAAGCCGAGGTCCTGCCCGCCGGGCGCGCCCTCGATCGCGAACCGCGACCACTGCTCGTGGGTCAGGTCGAGCGCCACGGTCCAACCGTCGCCCGGGCGCACGGCCGTGCCCACCGCCAGCGAGATCGGCAGCCGTGCGCGCAGGTCGTTCAACTCCTCGCGTCGGGCCGGCTGACGACTCGAGGCCACATCCACCTGCTGCGAATAGTCGCCCGTGAACTCGCCCTTGACCACCGCCCCGAACCGCAGCCAGCCGTGGTCGATCAGCAGGCCGAGGTTGAGGCTGGCGCCCTCGAGTTGCTGGCTCTGGCGCAGGAGCAGGAACTCGGACGCGGTGTCGGACGGGACCGGGGTCGCGGTGTAGGCGCTGCTGAACGCCCAGTCGCCGCGCCACAGGCTGCCGCTGAGGCCGATCGACGTGTGGCGACCGAGGCGCACCGCCGCCGCCAGCGACCACAGGTCGACCTGCCCGTCGCCCTCTTCGTCGACCCCGAAGCGCAGGTCCTCCGAGGTGCCCCGCGTCGGGTAGCGCAGCAGGTCCGCCTCGAAACTGCCGCCGAACTGGTACTGCCGGCGCCAGTCGACCTGGAGCGTGACCGGGCGCTTCGCGATCGTCAGCGGCACGGCCAGGCTCAGGAACTCGGGCGCGGTGCCGGTGAAGTCGGAGCGCGACGAGCTCCAGGTCGAGGCGCTGTCGGTGCTGCGGAAGCCCTCGCGTGCGAAGTCGCGGTCGAAGCTGCCGTGCACGATCGAGAACTCCGGCCGGCGGAGCTGGGCCAGGCCCGCGGGGTTCCACGAGGCGGCGGTGCCGTCGTCGGAAACGGCGACGAACGCGTTGGCCATGCCCGCCGCCCGGGCGCCGGAGCCGGTGCGGTTGAGCGAGCCGATCGACTGCGCCGTGGCGCTGGCGCCGACGGCCGCGCACAGCGCGGAGGCAAGCAGGGCACGCGCGGCAGGGGCCATGACGCCGGCAGTATAGTCGGCGGGTGACGAGCGACGAGGCACGAGCCCGCACGGCCGCCTGGGCCGCCGCGCTGCTGGTGGCGCAGCAGGTGGCGGGCAAGGCGGTGCGCGACGGCCTCTTCCTGCAGGCCTTCGAGGCGCGGACCCTGCCGTGGGCGCTGGTCGGCGCCGCCGCCCTCTCGCTCGGCGCCGTGTTCGCCATCTCCGCGCTGGTCGGCCGCGTCGGCCCGGCCCGCGCGCTGCGCGCGCTGGTCAGCGTATCGGTGCCGCTGCTGGTGGCCGAGTGGCTGCTCGTGCAGCGCGCGCCGACGGTCGGCGCGGTCGCGGTCTACGCCCACGCGGCGCTGTTCGGCGCCACCGTGGTGTCGGTGTTCTTCTCGCTGGTCAGCGAGTCGTTCGACCCGTGGCAGGCGCGCGGGGCGATGGCGCGGATCGGCCTCGGCGCCTCGCTCGGCGGCGTGGCGGGCGGCGGCCTCGCGCTGTTGTGCTCGCGGCTGGTGCCGGCGGCGGACCTGCTGCTCGGGGTGGCGGCCTTGCAGGCCGCCAGCCTGTGGGCCGTCGGCGAGCTGGAGGCGACCGGCGGCGCGGCACGGTCCTCGTCGGCCGCCGACGCCGCCGCCGGCCTGCGCCTGGTGCGCGGTTCGCCGTACCTGCGCGACCTGGCGCTGTTCGTCGCGCTGGGCGCGCTGATCCAGGCCCTGCTCGACGTGCCGCTGTCGATGGCCGCGCGCGAGCGCTTCGGCTCGGGCGCCGACCTGGTCACGTTCTTCTCCGCCTTCCACGGCGCCTCGGCACTGCTGGCGCTCGTCGCCCAGCACCACCTCGCGGCCGCTTCGCTCGGCTCGTTCGGGCTCGCCGGCACGGTCGCGTGGCGCCACGGCGTGGTGGCCGTGGCGGCCGGGCTCGGCACGGCACTGCCAGGCCTGGCCGCGGCGATCGTCGCCCGCGGCGGCGAGGCGCTGCTCTCCAACTCGCTGTTCCGCTCCGCCTACGAGCTGTTCTTCACGCCGCTGCCGGAGAGCCAGAAGCGGCCGACCAAGGCCCTCGTCGACGTCGGCTGCGACAAGCTGGGCACGGCGCTGGGCGGTGGCCTCGCGCTGCTGGTCCTGCTGCTGCCGGTGAGCCTGGCGCAGCGCGTTCTGTTCGCGCTGGCCGCCGTCGGCGCCGCGGGCGCGCTGGCACTGTGCCGGCGCCTGCACCAGGGCTACGTCGCCGAGCTGGCCGCCAGCCTGGAGAGCGGGCGGGTCGCGCTCGCGGACGACGAGGGGCTCGACTCGACCACCCGCTACACGCTGGCCCGCTCGACGCTGATGCTGAGACACGGGGAGCTGCTGCGCGACCTGCGCGCCCTGGCCCCGCGCGCGGAGGCGATCGTGCCGCTCCCGCCCACCGGCGATCGCCTGCTGCTCGACGGGGTCGCCCTGCGTGCGGGCGATGCCGAGGCCGCACGGCGGGTGCTGACGAGGGAGGAGCCGCCGCTCGACGCCGCGCTGGTCCCGCTCGCGATCCCGCTGCTCGACCGCAACGAGCTGTACCTCGACGTGCTGCGTGCGTTGCGGCGAGCCGCGCCCGCTCACGCCGGGGCGCTGGTCGACGCCCTGCTCGACCCCACCACGCCGGAGACGGTGCGGCGCCGGCTGCCGCGCGCGCTGCGCGGCGTCGACCCGCCCCGCGCGGTGCCGGGCCTGCTGATGGCGCTGCTGACCACGTCGTTCGAGGTGCGCTACGAGTGTGGCGTGGCGCTGTTGCGGCTGGTGCCCGAGGGGGTCGCGCTGCCGCTGCGCGACGAGGACGTGCACGGGCTGGCGGCGCGCGAGCTGGTCCACCTGCGGCCCGGCCACGCTCTCGCCGAGCCGCGCCGGCTCGAACACGTGTTCCACCTGCTGTCGCTGCTGCACGACCGGCGCGCGCTGCGCTCGTCGCTGTGGGCGGTGCGCGGCGGCGGCGCCCTGCGCGGCACCGCCCTCGAGTACCTCGACAACGTGCTGCCCGACGCGGTCGCCGAACCGCTCTTCCTGGCCCTGGGTACCAGCCGAATGCGAGGGGACCACACGGACAGGACGACGACGGCGCTGGCGGAGCAGTTGGCGCGGGCCGCGCCCGCCGGCGAGCCCGAGGACTAGCCGCCCGTCCCCATTCCCTGCAACCGCAGCAGCAGCTCTTCGGCGTCCGCCTGGCGCTGGGCGGGGTCCTTCGCGAGCAGTCGCATCACCTCGGCCTCCAACGCGGGAGAGACCTGCGGGGCGAGCTCGCGCAGCGGGCGCGGCGGCTCGCTCACGTGCAGGCGCAGCACCGCGAACGGCGCGTCGGCCTCGAACGGCCGCCGCCCGGCGAGCATCTCGTAGGCGATCACGCCCAGCGCATAGAGATCCGCGCGGGCATCGAGCGGATGGCCCTCGATCATCTCGGGCGCCGCGTAGTCGGGGCTGCCGAGGAAGGCGCCGGTCGCGGTCATGCCCTCGAAGCGGCGAGCGCGGGCGATGCCGTAGTCGGTCACCTTGATCGTCCCGTCCGCGCCCAGCAGCACGTTGGAGGGTTTCAGGTCGCGGTGCACGACGCCCTTGGAGTGGCCGTAGTCGAGCGCCTCGGCCACGGCCAGCAGCACCCGCCGCGCCTCGGCCTCGGGCAAGGCGCCCTGGCGACGCAGCCGCGCCGCCAGCGTCTCGCCTTCGATCCGCTCCATCGTGAAGAACGGCACACCGTCGACCTCGCCGCGGTCGAGGATGCGGATCACGTTGGGGTGGTACAGCGTGCGACCGATCTCTGCCTCGCGCAGGAAGCGCTCGAGGAAGCGCGGGTCATCCTGGAAGCCGGGCAGCGGGCGCTTGAGCGCGACGCGCTCGCCGTCGCGCTCCGCGTCGTACACGATCGCCATTCCGCCGCGGCCGAGACGGGCCAGCAGCGAGTAGTCGCCGAACGGGATGGGGAACACCTCGTCGGCCTCGAACGGCCGCGGCGTGCGCGGCGAGCCGCCGGGCGTGCGGTCGGACACGGCCGGCGTGCGACCGGAGGGCGTGCGCCCGGGCGGCGTGCCCGACAGCGCAAACGTCCAGGTCAGGCTCCCGTCGCCGCCGCCCGAGCGACGACGACGCAGCGCCAGCAGCAGCAGCAGGCCCACGACGAGGATGGCGATCCGCGCCGGCCAGGTCAGCGCGCGCTCGAAGCTGCCCTCGGGCGTGGAGACGGCGGCGGCCTGCGGCAGCAGGGTGATCTCGAGCGCGGGCGCATCGCCCGCCACCGCTTCGACCGAGCGGACCTGATCCGCGTACCCGGGCCGCGCGACGCGCAAGCGGTGGACCCCCGGCGCGACGCCGTGGATCCGCAAGCGCCCGCTGCTGGGGTCGGTGGTGCCGATCAGCGCTTCGTCGAGGTAGACGTGGGCACCGGGCGGAGTCGTGCGCAGCAGCAACGCCGGCGCGGGCACGGGCGACGACGAGGCGCTCGGCGTCGAAGAGGGCGGCAGTGCGGTGGCGCGCGACGGCGGCGTGGGATGCGGCGACACGGCCGGCCGCGCGCGCTCGGGCGTGGGTGTCGGGCTCGGCGGAATCGCGTCGGCGGGGGCCAGCGTCGGCGGCGGTGCCGGTGGCGCGGGCGTGGGCGTGGACGTGGGTGGCGGCGCGGCGCTGGGGCGGGGCTCGGGCGTGGCGGGAGGCGCCGCGGCGGCGCGCTTGCGTGCCTCGATCGCCTCGATCTGCTGTCGCACCCGGGCGCGCCCGGCGACCGACTCGCCCGCGTGGCGTTCGCCGCGTTCGAGGGCGAGCCGCGCGGCGGCCACGTCTTCGACCAGCAGGCAGGCCTCGGCCAGCCGCAGGTACGGCTGGTAGTCCTCGACGAAGTTGGTGCCGTAACTCTGGACGTTGCGCCCCGGCTCGGGTCGCAACTGCGCGGCCCGCTCGAAGGCGCCGATCGCGTCGCCCGCGCGCTTCGCCCGCAGGGCGAGCAGGCCGGCCTCGTACTCCTCGTACCACGGCCGCGCGGGCTGGGCCCCGGCGATCCCCGCGCACAGCAGCAGCGCGAGGACGACCAGGGCCCGCCAGAGCGGCCGACGCCTCAAGCCGAGAGCAGGCGGCGGACCGCGGCGACGATCGCGTCCGCGTCGATGCCGTAGGCGTGCATCAACGTGGTCGGCGGCCCCGAGCGCGGGATCTCGCGCACTGCGAGGTGCTCGACCCGGGCCCGGCCGCAGACCACTGCCATCACGGCCTCGCCGATGCCGCCGCAGGCGTTGTGGTCCTCGGCGACGACGAAGCCCTTCGTCTCCGCCGCGGCCGTGATCAGCGTCGCCGCGTCGATCGGCTTGACCGAGTAGAGGTCGATCACGCGGGCCACGATGCCCTCCTTCGCCAGCACGTCGGCCGCCTTCAGCGCCTCGTGCAGGGTGACGCCGGCGCCGACCAGGGTGACGGCGTCGGCGGCGCTGCTGCGCAGCGTCTTCGAGCCGCCGACCGGGAAACGCTCGGCGTTGTCGTAGAGCACGGGCGTCTTCGGCCGCGACATCCGCAGGTAGACGATGCCGTCGGTGTTGGCGGCCGCTTCGACCAGGCGTTCGGCGCTGACCGCGTCACTCGGGTACAGCACGGTCGCGCCGAGGATCGCCCGCATCATCGCCAGGTCCTCGAGCGCCATCTGCGACGCACCGTCCTCGCCGATCGAGACGCCCGCGTGCGAGCCGGTGATCACCAGGTGCGTCGGCCGCGAGATCGCGGCCATGCGGATGAAGTCGTAGCCGCGGGTCAGGAAGCAGGCGAAGCTGGCCGCGAACGGGATCTTGCCCTCGGTCGAGACGCCGAGCGCCACGCCGATCATGTTCTGCTCGGCGATGTAGCCCTCGGCGTAGCGCTGTGGCGCGACCGCGAGGATGCGGTCGCTGAACGTCGAGTTCTTGGTGTCGCCGTCGATCGCCACCACCTGCGGGGACTCGGCCGCCAGCTTGGCGAGCGCCGCGCCGTAGGCCTCGCGGGTGGCGACCTCCTTGCCCTTCTCGTAGGCGGGCGTCAGGCGCGGCTCCACGGCGGCCATGCGGTTGGGCGCAGCCGAGTAGCGGCGGGCGGCGACCGGGATCGAGATCTCGGCGGGGCCGATCTCGGCGAGCGCCTTGTCCAGCTCCTCGCCCTTCTTGAGCGGCCGGCCGTGCCAGGCGTCCTTGTCCTCGATGAACGAGACGCCCTTGCCCTTGAAGGTCTTGCACACGATCGCGACCGGCCGGCCCTTGGTGTTGCGGGCCTTGGCGAACGCACCGCGGAGAGCCTCGACGTCGTGGCCGTCGATCACCAGGGCGTCCCAGCCCCAGGCCCGGAAGCGGCGCGCGTAGCTCTCGACGTCGTGGCCGTAGGCGGTCGGCCCGCTCTGGCCGAGACGGTTGACGTCGACGATCGCGGTCAGGTTGTCGAGGCCGTGGACCGCGGTGAACTGCGCCGCCTCCCACACCGAGCCCTCGGCGCACTCGCCGTCGCCCATCAGGCAGAACACGCGGGCCTCGCTCTCGTCGAGCTTGCGGCCCCACGCCATGCCCGCGGCGGCCGACAGGCCCTGGCCGAGCGAGCCGGTGGCGACTCGCACCCACGGCGAGAGCGGGGTCGGGTGACCCTCGAGCGGGCTGTCGAAGCGGCGCAGCGTCATCAGGTCCTCGCTGATGGCGCCGGCCTCCTTGAGCGCCGCCCACTGGATCGGCGCGGCGTGGCCCTTGGACAGGACGAGCACGTCCGCGTCGTCGCCCGAGGGGTCCTTCGGGTCCCAGCGCATCTCGTCGAAGTAGAGGACGGAGAAGATCTCGGCCGCGGACATGCAGGTCGAGGGGTGACCGGAGCCGGCCTCGGTCGTCATCAGGATCGAGTGCCGGCGCAGCCGGTTGGCCATCGTCTTCAGGGCGTTGTTGTCGACGCTCATCGTCTTCTCTCGTCTCTCCAGTGCGATCGCGGGACTGCCTACGCGGCCTAGCGGGCTTCCTGGCTGACGACCTCGCCTTCGATCACGACGCCGGTGCAGCGGGTCGCGTACTCGAAGGGGTCGCCGTCGTACAGCGCCAGGTCACCGTCCTTGCCGGCGACCAGCGAGCCGACCCGCTTGTCGACGCCGAGCAGCTTCGCGGCCTCGATCGTGGCGGCGGCCAGCGCGCCCTCGGGGCCGAGGCCGTGGGCCGCGGCGATCGCGGCCTCGAACAGCAGCACCCGGACCTTGGGCACGTAGCCCTCGTAACCGGTCTGCAGTGCGATCGGGATGCCGGCCTGCTTCAAGGTCGCCGCGGTCTCGAAGCTGGCGTTCTCCAGCTCGCCGCCGTGGCGCTGCATCGTCGGGTGGACGATCACGCTGACGCCCGCTTTCTTGATCTGCTCGAGCACCGCCGGGGCCTCCGCCGCGCCGTCGAGCACGATCCTGATCTTGAACTCGTCGGCCACTCGCAGCGCCGTCAGGATGTCGCTCGCGCGGTGGACGGTGACCAGCAGCGGGCGCTCG
>JAMPXO010000004.1 GCA_023701125.1 Vicinamibacteria bacterium
CCGCGCGAGCGGGAGCGGGCGAGCTGCTCGAACGCGCGCGGGTCCTTGCGCAACAGGCGCAGCACGTCGCGGGCCTCGTTCTCGGTCGGCACCAGGATCTGGCTGAGCGTGACCGTCTCCTCCGTACGGTAGGACTCGCGACGGGCCTCGAAAGCCTGAGCCACGTCGGCGTCCTCGACCGGCGCCGCCGTGGCGGCCGCCTCGGCCAGCAGCGCCTGGACGGCGGTCCGGACCTGGTCGGGGCTGGCCTCCTCGGGCAAGCGGCCGGTGGCCCGGGCTTCGAGCTCGACGACTCGCTCCGCGAGGAAGTCCTCGAGCAGGCCGCGTCGGACCGCGGGGGCGAGCGGCGCCCCGCCCTGAGCCTCGAAGCGGGCCAGCTCCGCGAGGAAGGCACTGCGCCGCACCTGACCGGCGCCGAGCTGCAGCACCACGGGGTCGGCGTCGACGCCACCGCGGCAACCGAGCAGGGCGAGGCCCAAGGCGAAAGCGGAGACGGCGCGGCGAGCGTTGTTCACGGCGATCCCGCCATTGTACGGCCCCGCCACGCACTGACGCCCTGCTCCAGCGCCAGCAACGTCGCCTCGAGGGCGTCCATCGGTTCGCGGCCGGCCGCGACCGGCAGCCGCAGCCCACCCTGCGGCAGCAGCGC
Organism: Vicinamibacteria bacterium; assembly: GCA_023701125.1. Classification (GTDB taxonomy): domain Bacteria; phylum Acidobacteriota; class Vicinamibacteria; order Fen-336; family Fen-336; genus WYBL01. The sequence goes on from JAMPXO010000004.1 coordinate 650, forward strand.
GGCCCCGGGCTGGGCGCGGACCAGCGCCACGAGGTCGTCGACCGGCAGCGGCGGTCGCTCGCCGAAGAGCAGGGCGAGGCCGTGGGCCGTGCGATCCACCTGGCGCAGGCCGAGCGCCTCGGCGCGGGCTCGCAAGCCCGCGTAACGCAGCAGCGCGTCGGCCTCGGGCGGCGGCGCACCGTAGCGCTCGCGGACCTCGGCCCGCAGCGCGTCGAGCTCGCGCAGGTCGCGGGCCTGGCTGGCCCGCTTGTAGAAGGCCATGCGCTGGTTGACGTCGGGCACGTACTCCGGCGGCACGCGCAGGTCGAGGCCGAGGTTCAGCGCGGTGCGCAGCGTCTCGGGCGCGACCTGGCCGCGCAGCTCGAGGATCGTCTGGTCGAGCAGCTTCAGGTAGAGGTCGAGGCCGACGGCCTCGATGTGGCCGCTCTGCGCGCCGCCCAGCAGGTTGCCAGCACCGCGCAACTCGAGGTCGAGGGCCGCGATGCGGAAACCGGCGCCCAGGTCGGAGAACTCCTGGATCGCCGCCAGCCGCTTCTTCGCGATCTCGGACAGCGCCGTGTCGGGGGGCACCAGCAGGTACGCGTAGGCGCGGCGGTCGGAGCGACCGACGCGGCCGCGGAGCTGGTAGAGCTGGGCCAGGCCGTAGCGGTCGGCGCGGTTGACGATCAGCGTGTTGGCGCGCGGGATGTCGAGCCCGTTCTCGATGATCGTGGTGGCGACCAGCACGTCGGCGCGGCCTTCGACGAAGCTGAGCATCTGCTTCTCGAGCTGGCTCTCCGGCAACTGGCCGTGGGCGACCGCGACCCGCGCCTCCGGCACCAGCCGCTGGACCAGGCCAGCCAGCGCGTAGATCGACTCGACCCGGTTGTGGACCAGGTAGACCTGGCCGTCGCGCGAGAGCTCCTGGCGGATGGCGGCGGCGATCGCCTGGGTCGAGAACTTGACGATCGAGGTGTGGATCGCCAGCCGGTCCTTGGGCGGGGTCTCGATCACCGACATGTCGCGCAGCCCGGACAGGCCCATCTGCAGCGTGCGCGGGATCGGCGTCGCCGACAGCGTCAGGCAGTCGATCGCCGTCTTCAACTGCTTCAGCTTCTCCTTGGCGGCGACGCCGAAGCGTTGCTCTTCGTCGATCACCAGCAGGCCGAGATCCTTCCAGACGACATCTTTCGACAACAGGCGATGGGTGCCGATCAGGATGTCGACCTTGCCGTCGGCGAGCAGCGCCAGGGTGCGCTTGACCTCGGCCGGGCTGCGGAAGCGGGAGACCATGTCGACTGCCACCGGGAACGGCGAGAAGCGCTTGCGGAACGTCTTCCAGTGCTGGAACGCGAGCACCGTCGTCGGCGCCAGCACCGCGACCTGCTTGCCGTCGAGCACGCAGCGCATCGCCGCCCGCATCGCGACCTCGGTCTTGCCATAGCCGACGTCGCCACAGACCAGGCGGTCCATCGGCGACGGCTGCGCCATGTCGTTCTCGACCTCGCCGATCGCCGCCGCCTGGTCGACCGTCTCCTCCCACTCGAACGCGTCCTCGAACTCGCGCTGCCACGGGCCCTCGGCGGTGAACGCGTGACCGGGTTGCGCCTTGCGCAGCGCGTACAGCCGCAGCAGCTCCGCGGCCATGTCGCGCATCGCCTTCTTGACGCGCTTCTTGACCTTCTCCCAGGACCCGGAGCCGAGCTTGTCGACGTTGGGCCTGGCACCCTCCGCGGAGGCGTACTTCTGGACCCGGTCGAAGGCGTCGACCGGGACCTTGAGCTTGTCGCCGCCCTGGTAGGCGAGGACCATGAACTCGCGGGTCTGGCCACCGAGCTGCAGCGTCTCGAGACCGACGAAGCGGCCGATGCCGTGCTCGTCGTGGACGACCAGGTCGCCGACCTTGAGATCGCGGAAGTCGGACAGGAAGCCGCGCGCGCGCCGACCGCGGGCGCGGGCGTGGACGTGGACCTCCTCGGGGAACACGTCGCCGTCGGCGAGCACCCGCAGCGGCGGGCTCTCCAGCTCGAAGCCGGCCGACAACACGCCCGTCCGGACGTCGACCCGGCCGCCCTCGGCGACGGCGACGCCGGCCTCGCGCAGCACGTCCGCGACCCGCTCGGCGCGCCCGGCATTGCCGAGGAACAGGACCGTCGCCTCGCGCTGCGGCAGCTCGTCGGCCAGTCGCCGCAGGTCACCCGCGTAGCGCGGCGCGGGGCGGCTGCCGACGCGCACTCCGCGGGCGTCGAGGTCGAGCGCGCGCACCTCCACGCGGGGGCCGGTGGCGAGGCGCTCCTGCAGCACCTCCGGCGCGCACAGCGCCTCCTCGGGCCCGGGCCACAGCGCGTCCTCGTGACGCTCCCACTCCTCGCGCGCCCGGGCGACGAAGGCCTCGGTCTCCTCGGCGAGCTGCTCCGGCTCGATCAGCACGGTGAGCATCGGCGGCAGCAGCGTCCACGGTGCCACCAGCGCACCCGCAACCAGCGACAGCAGTTCCGGCAGGTCGTCGGGGAACAGTCCGCGGTGCAGCTTCTCGAGCAGCGCGTCGCGCTCGCGCGAGGGCGGGAAGCGCTCCTCGATGCGGGCCGGCAGTGCCTGCAGCAGCGAGCGGGTCGGGAACACGTCCGACAGCGGCAGCACGTCGAGCCGACGCAGGTGCTCGCGGCTGCGCTGGGTCTCGGGGTCGAAGCCGCGCAACGTCTCGATCGTGTCGCCCAGGAACTCGAGCCGGACCGGGTCCTCGCGATCGGGCGGGAAGAAGTCGACGATGCCACCGCGGCGCGCGACCTGGCCGGGTGCCGTGACCGGGTCCTCGCGTACGTAGCCGGCCTCGTCCAGCGCCTCGAGCAGGATCTCCGGCGTCATCTCCTCGCCCGTCGCCAGCGAGAAGGCGCGGGTCTCGAACAGCTCGCGGCGCAGCGACGGCCGCAGCAGCCCGGCGGGCGAGGCGACGAGTCCCGCCAGCGTGCCGCGCTGCGCGGCGTGCAGGGCGGCGGCGCGGCGCAGCAGCGCCTCGGGGTGGCGGGCGAGGCCGCGGTACGGCGCAGGGCCCGGCGCCGGGAAGCCGAGCACGTCGCCTTCGCGGCCGAGTTCGCCCAGCAGCGTGCGCAGGTCGGCGGCGACGCCCTCGACGTCGCGCTCGCGAGGCACGACCAGCAGCAGTGGCTGCGAGGGCCGCTGTTCGTCGCCCTCGGCCAGCAGCGCGGCGGCCAGCGGCGCGGCCGCATCGGCGATCCCGTGCAGGGCGATCACACCGTCCGCGGCCAGCCGGGAGCGGGCCTGCTGCAGCCAGGCTGCGCCGTCGAGGCGCGCCAGCCAGGCCGCGCGCGCGCTCATCGCGTCCGGATGCGGTCGAGGGTGGCGGAGGTGGAGCGGCCCGGCACCAGCTCGACGCGGACGACCCGGCCGCCGGCGGCCTCGACGACGTCGCGGCCCACGATCCTGTCGAGCGCCCAGTCGGCGCCCTTGACCAGCACGTCGGGCACCAGCGCTGCGATCGTCTCGGCCGGGGTGTCTTCGTCGAAGACGACGACGTGGTCGACGCACTCGAGGGCCAGCAGCGCCTCGGCCCGCTCGTGCTCCGGGATCACCGGCCGTTGCGGGCCCTTCAACGCACGCACCGAGCGGTCGGAGTTGAGGCCGACGACCAGCAGGTCGGCGGCGGCGCGGGCGGCCTCGAGCAGGACCAGGTGTCCGGGGTGGAGCAGGTCGAAGCAGCCGTTGGTGAAGGCCACCGTGCGGCCCGCCGTCCGCGCCTGCTCGCGCATCGCGAGCGCCGACTGCAGGTCGTGGCTCACGCGTCCCCTTCGTCGCCGAGGTCCAGCTCCGGCCGCGGCTGCGGCGGCGTGATGTCGACGCCGGTGAAGCGCCAGGCGTGACGCGGGCGCCAGACGCCGACGTCCTTGGTGCGGCTCTTGACGCGGAACGAGTAGAGCCCGCGGTGGTAGTCGTAGGGCGTGCCGTCGCGGCGATGGCTGGCGACGTCGACGAGGTACGTGCCCTCGACCAGGTCGAGGGCGTCGATTTCGAAGCGGACCTCGCCGTCGCCGGCGAACGACTGGCAGACGTGGTCCTCGACGTGGGTGTTGGTGCCGTAGACGCTGACGCCGTCGGCAGTGAACAGGCCGATGCCGAAGACGAAGTCGCTGACCGGCGCGGCGGCGCGGACCTTGAGCACGACGTGGAGCGCCTCGCCGTGGGCGTAGACGTGGCGCGACTGGCCGCGCGCGTCGCGCAGGCTGACCTCCACGATCTCGACGTCGCGACTTCCCCAGCGCCCCTCGTGGTAGCCGCTGGAGCCGGGCCCGCTCTCGCCGGGCGCCGCCTCGGGCGCGGTTGCACCGCTCTCCAGCGCGGCGGGAGCGCCGTGCTCGTGGGCGAGCAGCGCCTCCTCGCCACCGGCGACGTAGGTGAGGTAGGCGTCGACGACGCGCTTGGCGTCGCCTTTCTGCATCAGCTTGCCCTTGCGCAGCCAGGCGATCTCGTCGCACATCTTCTCGGCCAGGCCGAGCGAGTGGGTGACCAGCACGATGGTGCGGCCGCGGCGGCGGAACTCGCCGATCTTGTCCAGGCACTTGCGGGTGAAGCTCTCGTCGCCGACCGCCAGCACCTCGTCGACCAGCAGCACGTCCGGGTCGACGTGGATCGCGACCGCGAAGCCGAGCCGCATGTACATGCCCGACGAGTAGGTCTTGACCGGCGCGTCGATGAAGGCGCTCATCTCCGCGAAGTCGACGATCTCGTCGAAGCGGCGGGTGATCTCCTCGCGGGTCAGGCCGAGCATGATGCCGTTGATCATCACGTTCTCGCGGCCGGAGATCTCGGGGTGGAAGCCGGCGCCGAGCTCGATCAGCGCGGAGATGCGGCCGTGCACGTCGAGCGTGCCGCGGGTCGGCCGGGTGATGCCGGCGGTCAGCTTGAGCAGCGTCGACTTGCCGGAGCCGTTCTCGCCGATGACGGCGAACGTGCAGCCCTGCGGCACCTCGAACGAGACCGAGTCGAGCGCCGTGAAGGTCTCGTCGGGGCGCAGGTCGGAGAGCAGGCTGCCCTTGAGCAGCGCGCTCTTCAGCGTCTTCCACTGGTTCTTGTGGACGAAGCGGCGATAGACCTTGGTGACGTCCGTGGCGACGACGGCGGGGGCGCTCACACTTCCTCGGCGAGCGTGTCGCGCAGGCGCTCGAACAGCCAGGCGCCGGCCGCGAACGCGAACAGTGCGACCAGGAACGCGGCCAGCAGCCCGCGCCAGTGGACGAAGTGGCCGAAGAACAGCGCCTCCTGGTAGCCGATCATCACGTGGGTCATCGGGTTCAGGCGCAGCAGCGGCTGCAGCGCGGGCACGTCGTCGTAGGCGTAGAGCACCGGGGTCGAGAAGAACCACAGGTGCAGCACGTGGCCGAGGATGTTGCCGATGTCGCGGAAGTGCACGGTCAGCGCCGAGATGAACAGCGCGAGGCCGAGTGTCAGCAGCAACTGCACGAGCAGCGGCGCCACCATCAGCAGTGCCGTGGGCGACAGGTGCCCGGACCACAGCAGCACCACCAGCAGGATCGGCAGGCCGAAGCCGAAGTGGGCGAGGTTGGCGAGCACGGTGACGACCGGCAGCACCTCCGCCGGGAACAGCACCTTCTTGATCAGGTTGCCCGACGAGATCAGCACGCCCGAGGCCTCGAGCAGCGACGACGAGAACCAGGTCCAGGGCAGGATGCCGCAGAACAGGAACACGAAGTAGGGGTCGGTCTGCGGCGAGCGCCGGACCGGCAGCATGTAGGTGAAGACCAGCCCGTAGGTCGCCAGCAGCAGCAGCGGGTTGACGAAGCTCCACACGAAGCCGAGCAGGCTGCCGCGGTAGCGCGCCTTCAGCTCGCGGGAGACGAGGCTCTGGATCAGCGCCCGGTAGCGGACCAGGGTCGCGACCTGGCGGACCAGCGTGCTCAGCATGCGCCCGCTTCGGTCGGAAGGTGCTCCGTGGGCGCGGCTCTACGCCTCGCGGCGCTTGCGCGCCACGGACAGGCGGGTGACCGCCTTCATGTACGTGGCCTGGGCCTCCTTGAAGCCGGCCTCGTCGCGCAACGCCTTCAGTCGCTCGGCGGCGCTGTGGCGGTCCTTCTCGGCGCGGGCGACGTCGATGTCCTCAGCCCGCTCGCCGACCTCGGCCAGGATGCTGACGCGGTCGGGCAGCACCTCGCAGAAGCCCCAGAAGCAGGTCAGGTGGCCCGACTGCTTGCCCGCCTTGTACGAGATCTCGCCCATGCCCAGCGCCGAGAAGAACGGGCGGTGGCCGGGCAGCACGCCGAAGTAGCCGAGCTCGCCCGGCGCCTGGACGGTGTCGACCTCCTCGCGCAGCAGCAGCCCCTCGGGGGTCACCACTTCGAGCAGGAGCTTGTCGGGCAGCATCTTCGCCTCGCTCAGGACTGCAGCTTCTTGGCCGCCTCGATCACGTCCTCGATCGTACCCTGCAGGTAGAACGCCTGCTCCGGCAGGTGGTCGACCTCGCCGTTCACGATCATCTTGAAGCTGCGGATGTTGTCCGCCAGCGACACGTAGCGGCCGGGGATGCCGGTGAACTGCTCGGCCACGTGGAACGGCTGCGAGAGGAAGCGCTGGATCTTGCGCGCCCGCGCCACGGTGACCTTCTGCTCTTCCGACAGCTCGTCGATGCCGAGGATCGCGATGATGTCCTGCAGGTCCTTGTACTGCTGCAGGATCTGCTTCACCGCCCGGGCCACGTCGTAGTGCTCGTCGCCGATCACGCGCGGGTCGAGGATGCGCGAGGAGGACGCCAGCGGATCGACCGCGGGGTAGATGCCGAGCTGGGCGATCTGGCGCGACAGGTTGGTGGTCGCGTCGAGGTGGGCGAAGGTCGTCGCCGGGGCGGGGTCGGTGTAGTCGTCGGCCGGCACGTAGATCGCCTGCACCGAGGTGATCGAGCCCTTGGCGGTCGAGGTGATCCGCTCCTGCAGCTCGCCCATCTCCGTCTGCAGCGTCGGCTGGTAGCCGACGGCCGACGGCATGCGGCCGAGCAGCGCCGACACCTCCGAGCCCGCCTGGGTGAAGCGGAAGATGTTGTCGACGAAGAGCAGCACGTCCTTGCCCTCCTCGTCGCGGAAGTACTCGGCGGTGGTCAGGCCGGTCAGCGCCACGCGCAGGCGGGCGCCGGGCGGCTCGGTCATCTGGCCGTAGACGAGGGCGGCCTTCGACTTCTTGAAGTCCTTGATGTCGATGACACCCGACTCCTGGAACTCCAGCCAGAGGTCGTTGCCCTCGCGCGTGCGCTCGCCGACGCCGGCGAACACCGACACGCCGCCGTGCTGCTTGGCGAGGTTGAAGATCAGCTCCTGGATGATGACGGTCTTGCCGACGCCGGCGCCGCCGAACAGGCCGATCTTGCCGCCGCGCAGGTAGGGCTCGATCAGGTCGATGACCTTGATCCCGGTCTCGAACATCTCCAGCTTGGTCGACTGCTCGGCGAACGACGGCGCCGGGCGGTGGATCGGGTAGCGCTTGTCGGTGACGACGGGGCCGAGCTCGTCGACCGGCTCGCCGATCACGTTCATCACCCGGCCCAGGGTGCCGGGGCCGACCGGGACCATGATCGGCTCGCCGGTGTCGACCGCCTTCATGCCGCGGACCATGCCCTCGGTCGGCTGCATCGAGACGCAGCGCACGCGGTTCTCGCCGAGGTGCTGCTCGACCTCCGCGACGATGTCGATCGGCACGCCGCCGGAGGCCTTGCCGTCGTCCTGGACGCGGACGGCGTTGTAGATCGCCGGGACGTGCTTGTCGAACTCCACGTCGAGGACCGGCCCGATCACCTGGACGACGCGACCGACGTTCTCTGCCATGTTCCGCTCTTTAGCTCCGAAGCTGCTGCTTGTTCGTGGGCATGCGGCCTACGACGAGGCGCCCGAGACGACCTCGATGATCTCCTTGGTGATCGCCGCCTGACGCACCTTGTTCATGTACAGGGTCAGGCTGTCGATCATCTCGCCCGCGTTGTTGGTGGCGGCGTCCATCGCCGCCATCCGCGCGCCGTGCTCGGCGGCCGCCGACTCCAGCAGCGCCTGCCACACCTGGACCTCGACGTGGCGGGGCAGGATCTGGTCGAAGATCCGCTGCGCGTCCGGCTCGTAGAGGTGCTCCACCGGCGGGTTCTCCGGGGCGAACTCCTCGCGCGCGATCGGCAGCAGGCGCTCCACCGCGACCCGTTGCGCGATCACCGACTTGAACTCGTTGAACACGACGTAGACCGCGTCGAAACGCCCGCTGGTGAAGCCCTCGATCGCGCGGTGGGCGATCGTCTTGGCGGTCTCGTAGCGCAGCGGCTGGAACACGCCGACGTGCTCGCCGTGCAGCGGCCACTGGCGACGCCTGAAGAAGTCACGCGCCTTGCGGCCGATCACCTCGAGCTGGACGTTCTGGCTCTCGCGGCCCTCCTCCTGCAGGAAGCGCAGGGCGGCACGGGTGATGTTGGCGTTGAAGCCGCCACACAGCCCCTTGTCGGAGGTGACGACGATCAGCAGTACGTCTTTCTGCTCGCGCTCGACCAGCAGCGGATGGGCTTCGGTCGAGGCCCGGCTGGCCAGCGAGTTGAGGACCTGCATCATCCGCCGCGCGTACGGCCGCGCCGCGAACATCGCCTCCTGGGCGCGGCGCAGCTTGGCGGCCGAGACCATCTTCATGGCCTTGGTGATCTGCTGCGTGTTCTTCACGCTGCGGATCCGGCGCCGGATGTCGATCAGGGCAGGCATGGAGTCCTCGCGGAGTGCGGTCCCTTACGCCTGGGCCTGGAACACGTCGGCGAATTCCTTGAGCGCCGCGTGCAGCTTCTCGGTCGGCTCGCCCTTGATGTCCTTCTTGTCCGCGATCTCCTTCAGCAGGCCCGGGTGGCGGGTCTCCATGAAGCGGTACAGCTCGGCCTCGTAGCGGCGGCCGTCGGCCACGCCGTAGGGGTCGAGGTAGCCGTTGGTCGCGGCGAAGATGATCAGTACCTGCTTCTCGGCGGCGAGCGGCTGGTACTGGTTCTGCTTCAGGATCTCGGTCAGCCGCTGGCCGCGCGAGAGCTGCTGCTGGGTGGCCTTGTCGAGGTCGGAGCCGAACTGGGCGAACGCCGCCAGCTCGCGGTACTGGGCGAGGTCGAGGCGCAGGCGGCCGGCGACCGCCTTCATCGCCTTCGTCTGCGCGGAGCCGCCGACGCGCGACACCGAGTTGCCGACGTTGATGGCGGGGCGGATGCCGGAGTTGAACAGGTCGGCCTCGAGGAAGATCTGGCCGTCCGTGATCGAGATGACGTTGGTCGGGATGTAGGCGGAGATGTCGCCGGCCTGGGTCTCGATGATCGGGATCGCGGTCAGGCTGCCGCCGCCCTTCTTGTCGGACATCTTGGCGGCGCGCTCGAGCAGGCGCGAGTGCAGGTAGAAGACGTCGCCCGGGTACGCCTCGCGGCCCGGCGGACGGCGCAGCAGCAGCGAGATCTCGCGGTAGGCCGCGGCGTGCTTGGACAGGTCGTCGTAGATGCACAGCGCGTGGCGGCCGCTGTCGCGGAAGAACTCGCCGATCGCGCAGCCGGAGTACGGCGCCAGGTACAGGAACGGGGCCGGCTCGGAGGCGGTCGCGGAGACGACGATGGTGTGCTCCATCGCCCCGAACTCTTCGAGCGTGCGCACCACCTGGGCCACGGTCGAGCGCTTCTGCCCGATCGCGACGTAGATGCAGAGGACGCCCTTGCCCTTCTGGTTGATGATGGTGTCGACGGCGATCGCGGTCTTGCCGGTCTGGCGGTCGCCGATCAGCAGCTCGCGCTGGCCGCGACCGATGTTGACCATCGAGTCGATCGCCTTGACGCCGGTCTCCAGCGGCTCGCGCACCGGCTGACGATCGACGACGCCGGGGGCGATCCGCTCCAGCTCGTAGAAGTCCTTGGTGGCGATCGGGCCCTTGCCGTCGATCGGCTGGCCGAGGGTGTCGACCACGCGACCGATCATGGCGTCGCCGACCGGGATCGACATGATGCGGCCGGTGCGCTTGACCTCGTCACCCTCGCGGATCAGCGAGGTCTCGCCCATCAGCACCGCGCCGACCGAGTCCTCCTCGAGGTTCAGGGCGAGGCCCATCACGCCGTGCGGCAGCGCCAGCAGCTCGCCCGCCATGCAGCGGGTCAGGCCGTGGATGCGGGCGATGCCGTCACCGACCGACAGCACGCTGCCGACCTCGGAGACGTCCATCTGGGCCTGCACACCGCCGAGCTGCTCGCGCAGGATCTTGGTGATTTCGTCGGCGCGGATTTCCATGGTTCTGTGGCTACTCCGGGTCTTGCGGTTTCTTACGCGCGGGCCGGGGACAGCGCCCGGCGCAGGCTGGCCAGGCGGGACTTCACGCTGCCGTCGTAGGTGCGGCCCTGCATGGTGAGGCGGACGCCGCCGAGCAGGCTCGGGTCGGTGGCCGTCTCGAGCTCCACGGCGTGGCCGGTGGCGGTGCGGATCGCCGTCGTCAGCGCGTCGCGCTGGCCGGCCTCGAGGGCGACGGCCGTCGTGGCCTGGGCGGTGATCACGCCGGCGGCCTCGGCCACCTGCTCGGCGAACGCCCGGGCGATGGCCGGCAGCAGCACCATCCGCCCGCGTTCGGCGAGCAGCTTCAGCAGGCGGCCGGCGGACTCCGCGGCGCCGGCGAAGACCGCGCCTGCCAGTCGGCCGCGGGTGTCGGGCCGGACCGCCGGATTGGTCAGCGCTTCACGCAGCTCGGTGTGGCTCGCAAACGCGGCCGCGGCCTGGTGCAGGTCGTCGCGCACCACACCACGCTGGGCCTCCGGGGCCACGTCGAACAGGGCACGGGCGTAGCGCCGCGCCGCCAGCATCTCCCCCTGGGCTGCCATGCGACCTGTTCGTTCCCCTCGCCTGCTCGAACGTCAGTCCACTGGAGGGCGGGCGCAGCACCGGGCGTGGAGGCCGCGAGTGAGCGGGACACCGCGCGGGGCCCGCGGAGCAGGTACTGACGGACCCCTCAACCCAAAAAGCGTCGGAGCGTAACACGCGGCGGCGACGGACGTCAAAGCTGCCGAAGGCCGTGGGCGCGGCCGCGCGGGCCCCTTCAGCGGACCCGGATCGGCCTGTCGGCGGCGGGCTCGACGCTGCCGATGACGCGCGCCTCCGGCAGCTGGGCGAGCATCTCGGCGACGGCGGCCGCAGGACAGGCGATGGCCAGGCCGCCGCTGGTCTGGGGGTCGAACAGCAGCGGCTCCCAGCGCGGGTCGAGCCCGGCCAGGTCCAGGAACGGACCGTAGTGGCGGCGGTTGGCCTTGAGGCCGCCCGGCTGATACGACGCGGCCAGCTCCAGCGCGTGCGGCAGCAGCGGCAGCGCCGCGGCGTCGAGGCTCAGGCTGACGCCGCTCTCGCGGGCCAGGCCGCGCAGGTGGCCGATCAGGCCGAAGCCGGTGATGTCGGTGGCGGCGCGAGCCCCCAGTTGCACGGCCACGTCGCCGGCCTGGCGGTTGAGCCGCGCCATCGACGCGGCGGCGGCCGTGGCGGCGGCCGCCGGGGCCGCTCCTGCCTTCAAGGCGGTGGCGATCACGCCGGTGCCGAGCGGCTTGGTCAGCACCAGCACGTCGCCGGGCCGGGCGCCGGCATTGGTCAACATCCGGGCCGGGTCGACGAGGCCCGTCACCGCATAGCCGAACTTGATCTCCGGGTCGCGCACGCTGTGGCCGCCCAGCAGTGCGCAACCCGCCTCGGCCAGCTTGGAGGCCCCGCCGTCGACGATCGCGCGCGCCCACTCGAGCGGGAAGTCGCGGTCCGGGAAGGCGGCGATCGACAGCGCCGTCAGCGGTCGGCCACCCATCGCGTAGACGTCGGACAGCGCGTTGGCCGCGGCAATCGCGCCGAAGGCGAACGGGTCGTCGACGACCGGCGTGAAGAAGTCGACCGTCTGCACGAGTGCCGTGTGCTCGTCGAGGCGGAACACGCCCGCGTCGTCGCCGCTGCTCTGGTCGACGAGGACGCGGGGGTCGGGGTTGCGGATCAGGCCGCCCAGGACCTGGGCGAGCTCGGCCGGGCCGAGCTTGCTCGCTCAACCAGCGCTGGAGACGCGCTCGGTCAGGCGCCGGATCCGCTCGCGCTCGTCGCTCATGCCTTGTGGCCTCCGCTGCCCGCGGTATCGCTGCGCGGGCCGGTGTCGCAGTCGCCCTGAAACAAGGCACCCTCCTCGATCACCAGCCGCGGCGAAGACAGCGTGCCGTGGACCCGCGAGCCGGCCAGCAACTCGATGCGCTGGCGGCCGTGGATGTGGCCGGTGACCGTGCCGCGGATGGAGACGACGCCACAGTCGATGTCGGCCTCGACGTGGCCGGTCTCGCCGACGATCAGGGTGTTGTCGGAGACGATCCGGCCCTTGACGTGGCCGTCGACGCGGAAGGTGTCGCGGAATCGCAGCTCGCCCAGGAACTCGGTGCCCTGGTCCATGAACCCGTTCAACTCGTCGCCGACGAGCCCCTTGAGCTGGCGCAGGACCATCGGCCCTAGACCCCGCGCGCCAGGCGCACCAGCGCGTCGTACAGGCGCGACAATTCTGCCTCGCTCCCGAATTGAATCTTGAGCAATCCCTTGCCGCCGCGCTGGCGCGCAATCTGGACGCGGGTGCCGAGCGCCGCCCGCAGCTTCTCTTCGGCGGCTCGCGTGTTGGCGTCGACCGACTTCTTGGTGACGGGACGCGGTGCGCGCAGGTGAGCGACGCGGGCCTCGATCTCGCGGACCGAGAGGCCCTTGCGGGCGGCCTCGCGGCCGAGCGCGACCTGGTCCTCGGCGGACTCGACGGCCAGCAGCGCGCGGCCATGCCCGGCCGACAGCCGCCCCTCCCCCACCAGGTCGCGCAGCTCGCGTGGCAGCCGCAGCAGGCGCAGGGTGTTGGCGACGGTGGCGCGGTCGCGCCCGACCTTCTGCGCGACCTGCTCCTGGGTCAGCCGCAGGTCGTCTTGCAGTCGTTGGTAGGCGACGGCCTCCTCGATCGGCGTCAGCTCCTCGCGCTGGATGTTCTCGACGATCGCCAGCTCCAGCAGGCGATCGTCGGGCACCTCGCGGACCGTGACCGGAACGCGGCTGAGGCCCGCCCGCTGCGCAGCCCGCCACCGTCGCTCGCCCGCGATGATCTGGAAGCGGTCGCCGTGGGGCCGCACGACGATCGGCTGCACGATGCCGCTTTCGCGAATCGAGTCGACCAGCTCCTGCAGCCGGGCCTCGCCCATCACGCTGCGCGGCTGCAGCGGGTTGGGCTCGAGACGGTCGACGGCGACTTCATGCGGCACCACGGGCCCGGCCACCGGAGGTGGCGGGGCCGCCGGCGCCGGCTCAGGCTCCGGCAGTAGCGCCGAGAGGCCCTTGCCCAGTGCCTTGCGCGTCATTTTCGAGGATCTCCCTGGCGAGGGCGAGGTACGCTTCCGCGCCCTTGGACTTGATGTCGTAGAGGATGATCGGCTTGCCGAACGACGGCGCTTCGCCCAGCCGAACGCTGCGCGGGATGTGGGCGCCGAAGACCCGGCCCGGGAAGTGCGAGCGGACCTCGGAGATGACCTGCTGGGTGAGCGTCATCCGCAGGTCGACCATGGTCAACAGCACGCCTGCGATGTCGAGACGCGCATTGAAGGCGGACTGGACCCGGCGCAGGGTCGACAGCAGTTCGGTCACGCCCTCCAGCGCGAAGTACTCGCATTGCAACGGTACCAGCACCGCGTCGGCGGCCACCAGGGCGTTGAGGGTCAACAGCCCGAGCGACGGCGGGCAGTCGATCAGCACGTAGTCGTACTCGGCGGCGGCCGTCGCCAGGGCGGTCCGCAGCCTGTACTCGCGCTCGTCAGCCGTCACCAACTCGATCTCGGCCCCGATCAGGTTGCGGTCGGAGGGCACGAGATGGAGGCTGGCGAGATCGGTGGCCAGCCGGGCCTCGGCGACCGTGCGCTCGCCGGAGAGCAGGTCGTAGGCGCTCGGGCGCGGGTCGCGGGAGCGCCGCCCGAGCCCCGAGGTCAGATTGCCCTGGGGATCGAGGTCGATCGCCAGCACCTTCTTCTCGGCCGCGGCCAACGAGGCGGCGAGGTTGATGACGGTCGTGGTCTTGCCCACTCCGCCTTTCTGGTTCGCTACAGCCAGGATGCGCGCCACGGCAGGCCGACCTCCTCCACTACGGGCCGAGAGGATACCACCCCGGCGAATGTTCCACGTGAAACAGGCCCCCAGGCCGCGGCGGAGCCGTCCGATGTTTCACGTGAAACATCGGGTCGAGACGTGCACGTCCGGAGCCCATCCCGGCTCTGGCTGGAACCCGCCGCGCGAGGCTGGCGCGGCGCCCACCTGAACCCACTGCCCACCGGGCCGCAACAGCGGCCACAGATCGCGCGCCTCCAGCTGCAGGGCCCGCAACACGATGGCGTCGGCCGGGGCGCCGGCGTAACCGTCGTGCCGCGCCCGCACGGCCTCGGCCTGCGCTCCGGTCGCCCGAATCGCCTCGCACAGGAACGCCCAGCGCCGCATTCGCGGTTCGAGCAGGGTGACCACCAGATCGGGCCGCAGGGTCGCCAGCACCAGGCCGGGGGAGCCGTTCCCGCTGCCGATGTCGAGCACGCGGGGGCCCTGCAGCCGGGCAGCCCAGGCGGGAATGCCCGCGACGAGCCGCAGCACCCGGCTCTCCGCGTCGCGAGCCCCGGTCAGGTTGATGCGGGGGTTCCACTCCGCCACCAGGTCGAGGTAGCGGCCGAGGCGCTCGCGGGGCGGGCCCTCCAGGCCCAGCCGGGCCAGCGCTGCGCCGTGAGCCGACTCAGGCGTGCGGCGCCTCGCCCTCGGCCCGGCGGCTGACCACGACCCGGCGCTCCCGGCCCTCGCCCTGGCTCTGGCTGGCCACGCCCGGCACCTCGGCCACGGCCATGTGGACGATCCGCCGGTCGTACGCGTTGAGGGCCGGCATCGGCCGCGGACGGCCGTCCTCGGCGACGGCCCGGGCCACCGCCAGCGCCTCCTCCCGCAGGTGCTCGTCGCGGCGCAGGCGCACCGCCTCGCACCGCAACTCGACCCGCGCCGCGGGGTCGGCGTTGGCCGCCACTCGCTGCAGCACCAGCGTCAGCGCTTCCAGCGCCTCCCCGTTGTCGTGGAGCAGCACGCGGGTCCCGTCGCCGCTCAACGAGAGGACCTCACCTCGTGAGCCGCTCGCGGCCTCGACCTCGATCGCGCCTCCCGCGGCCTCCGCCAGGGCGGCAATCACGCGCCGCACGGCGGCCGCCGGATCGCCTGTCGCCTGGGGGGCTTCCGGGGCGCGGGTCGGAATCGGTCGCACGGCCTCGGCTCGCGCCGGCGGAGCCACGATCACGGCGATTCGGGCCGGCGTGGCGGGTGCGTTACGGCCCGCCGCGGTTCCCGGCTCCAGGACCGCGTAGCGCAGGCTGGCCGCGGGCACGCCCAGGGTTCGGGCCGCATCGGCCACTGCCGCCGCCTCGTCGACGCCCGTGAAGACCGGGTCCCTCATCGCTTCTTCCTCTCGGGGGCAGGTTCGGCCGGGTGCAACAGCTTCAGCGTGATCGCCTGCTGCACGATCGCGCAGACGTTGGAGGCCAGCCAGTACAGGTTCAGCCCGGCCGGTGCCGCGAAGAACATCACGACCAGAACCAGCGGCATCAGCATCATGATCCGCTGCTGCGCTGGGTCCATCGCCGACGGCGTGAACTTCTGCATCAGCACCATCGACAGGCCCATCAGGATCGGGGTGGCGAACCAGGGGTCGCGGTGCGACAGGTCGGGAATCCACAGGAAGGGCGCGCCGCGCAGGTCGATCGAGACCTGCAGCACGCGGTAGAACGCGAACAGGAACGGCATCGTCAGCAGCAGCGGCAGACAGCCGAGCAGCATCTGGCTGCCCATGTTCATGCCGTGCTTCGCGTACAGCGCCGTCATCTCCGCGTGCATTTCCTGGCGCTTCGGATCGAGCGGCGGGACCTTGCGGTAGCGCTCCTGGATCACCTTCATCTCGGGCGCCATCTTGGCCATCTTCATGCCGTTGGCGATCGAGAGATGGCGCAGCGGCGCCATCACCAGGTTGATGAACACGGTCAGCGCCACGATCGCCCAGCCGTAGTTCCCGACGTAGCCGTGGACGAAGCGGAGCAGGCGCAGCAGCGGCACCACGATCGGGCCGATCCAGTCCCCCACTCCGACCACCGCGTGGAGCTGATGGCCCACCCGGGCCAGCCCGTCGTAGTCCTTGGCGCCGACGAACAGCAGGGCGCCGGCGGGCCCGAGCGGCAGCAGCGCGACCGGCAACTCCAGCTTCGGCACCGCGGGATCGGTCGACGGAACCTCGACTCGGCGCACCTCGGCCGGCGCGGGCTCGGCCGGAACCATCAGCGCAGCGAAGTATTGGCTCTCCACCCCGACCCAGCGCACCGCCGGGGCCGCAACAGGAGCCTCGAGACCGTGAACCACAACCCGGTGTGTCGCCCCTCCGTCGAACCACACTCCCTGGGGCGCGACATAGCCCTGAACCGCCTGCTCGGCGGCGGTCGGATTGCCGAGGCCGGGCCCCCAACTGAGCCGCACCGGCAACTCCCGTCCGGCCTTCCTGACGACGGCCCTGACCTCGACCAGCCCGTCCTTCCGGAAGTTGAGCTCCTTGTTCGCCTCCAGGTCGCCGGCCGCGAATGCGAAGCGCAACAGGCTGCCCTCAGCTCCCACCGTCAGCATCTCGCTGGAGCTCTGGAACAGCGCCGCGCGCAGCGCCGCATCGACCTCGCGGTCGCCGGTTTCCAGGTCCAGCGGCCACGGCCCGCCCACGGCGGCGCGCACCAGCTCCAGCGGCGCGCCGCGCTCGTCGTGGAAGCGGTCGAGCCGCCACGACACCAGGCGCGCGCCGCGGTTGCTGAAGGCCAGTGCCCGGCCCAGGCCGGTCACCTCGACGCGGCGCTCGCGCTCGTCGACGACCGCTTCCACGGCCGGCGTGGGCGTCGCCTCGGCGCTCGGCCCGGCGACCACCGCGTCCGGCGCCGCGGCGCTGGCCGCCGGAGCCGCCGGAGCCGAAGTCGGCGGCCGCTGTGGCCGGGCCGGCGGTGGGAACAGCAGGCGGTAGCCGGTCAGGACCAGGAACGACAGCGCCACCGCGAGTAACAGACGACGTTCTTCCATGGTCTCCTCGGGCTCCCCGTCAGGGCACCGGGTCGGGTCCGCCGCGGCTCAGCGGCTGGCAGCGAGCCAGGCGCCACACCGTGAGGCGGAAACCACGCCACGCCCCGTGCCGCTCGAGGGCCTCCTCCGCGTACGCGCTGCAGCTCGGAACGAACCGGCAATGGCCCCCGAGCCAGGGGGCCAGCGTGATGCGGTAGATCTCAATTCCGGCCAGCAGGGCGGCTTCGCCGCGCCGGCCGGCCTTCCAGGCGGCGCAGGCGCTGGGCCAGCTCACGCGTCACCTCCTGGGCAGAACGGCTGGGGAGCTCGGGCTTGCCGACGGCCACCAGGTCGGTGCCACGGTCGAGCGACAGGCCACGGAACGCTTCGCGAAGCAGGCGCTTGGCGCGATTGCGCACCACCGCGCCGCCGACCTTCCGGCCCACGGCCAGACCGAGCCGAGCCGAGGTCCGCTCGCGGTCCAGGGCGAAGAGGACGAACAGCGCCCCGTCGAGTCGCAGGCCGTCCTTGAGGACCCGGCGAAAGTCGCCACCCGAACGCAGCCGACGCTCCCGACCCAGGTCCCCCACGAGCCGCCCCGGCTCTAGAGAGCGATCCGCTTGCGCCCCTTCTGACGACGCCGCTTCAACACGAGGCGTCCGCCCTTGGTCCGCATCCGGACCAGGAAACCGTGGGTGCGATGGCGGTGGCGATTGTTCGGTTGGAACGTCCTCTTCATGGTTCTCCCAGCATCGAAGGCGCAGGCCCGCGGTCGCGTGAGGCGCTCGGGCCTGAAGAGACCGGCCGACGAAAGCGGTAAGTTTACGATCGCCCGCCACCCGCTGTCAAACTGGGGTCACCGATCGCAAGGCGCCCCAGCGTTGAGTCGCCGCCGCTTCGTGTGCTAACGTCGCCGCTTCGGACGGACGCGCTCCCGCTCCCGTCGACACTCGATTTCCACAGATGTTGAAATCTCTGTGCAAAACCCGCCCACTCGGGCGCGGCGCGGGGCGTCGCTGGCCGGCCCTTGGCTCAAGCCCTTTTCAGCAAGGCACTTACGTCCCGTCCACGTCGTCGCGGGGAGCGCAGCTTCGGTGAACCTCTGGGATCAGATCCTCGGCCAGCTCGAGCGCAAGCTGACCCGCCATACCTTCAGCCTGTGGTTCCGCCCGACGACGCTGCTGGCGGAGGACGCCGACGCGCTGCGCGTGCGCGTGCCGTCCGCCCAGTTCAAGGACTGGCTGACCAAGAACTACCAGCCCGTGCTGCAGGAGGTCCTGGTCGAACTGGGCCGGCCCGACGTGCGGATCGTGTTCGAACCGGAGGAGGCCGAGGCGCCGACGCCGGCGGCCACGTCCGCCCCGGACGCCCAGCGTGACGACGCCCTGGCTCCGCTCAACCCGAAGTACACCTTCGAGAGCTTCGTCGTCGGCTCCTCCAACCAGTTCGCCCATGCCGCGGCCCGGGCCGTCGCCGAGATCCCCTCGAAGTCCTACAACCCGCTCTACCTCTACGGCGGCGTGGGCCTCGGCAAGACCCACCTGATGCACGCGATCGGCCACTACATCCAGGCTCGCAACCAGAAGCTGCGGCTGCTCTACATCTCCTCCGACCGCTTCATCAACGAGATGATCAACTCGATCCGCTTCGACCGCCTGCCGGCCTTCCGACAGAAGTACCGCGCGATCGACGTGTTGCTGGTCGACGACATCCAGTTCATGGCCGGCAAGGACCGCACCCAGGAAGAGTTCTTCCACATCTTCAACGCCCTGCACGACAGCCAGAAGCAGATCGTGATCTCGTCCGACTGTCCGCCGCGGCAGATCCCGAGCCTCGAGGAGCGGCTGCAGTCGCGCTTCGAGTGGGGGCTGATCGCCGACATCCAGCCACCGGACATCGAGACCAAGGTCGCGATTCTGCGCAAGAAGGCCGAGTCGGAGCGGGTCGAGGTGCCGGAGAACGTCGCGCTCTTCATCGCCAGCAAGGTGCGCACGAACATCCGCGAGTTGGAGGGCAGCCTGATCCGGCTGGTCGCCTACGCGAGCCTGACCGGCCGCGACATCGACCTGCCGCTGACCCAGGAAGTCCTGAAGGACCTGCTCCACACCGAGGACAAGCCGATCAGCCCGGAGATGATCCAGAAACTGGTCGCCGACCACTACAATGTGAAGCTCGCCGAACTCAAGACCCGAAACAACTCCAAGGCGGTCGCGCTGCCGCGCCAGGTCGCGATGTACCTGATGAAGACGTTGACCGACGCCTCGCTGCCCGAGATCGGGAAAGCTTTCGGCAAGCACCACACCACGGTCATCCACTCCGTGCGGAAGATCGACGACCAGCGCAAGAAGGATCCCGATTTCGACAGGTTGATCCACAGCCTGATGCACTCATTCCGATGAACTTGCGCCGCTTTTCCTGCTCCTCCCCCTGTGGGCGCGTGGCGTTCGCCATGTGCATCGCCATCCTTCCTCAGGCCGGCGCGGCCCGCGGCCTGCTTGTGCACAACTCCGCCCACAGCCGGACCACTTCCGGCTCAGCGACTTGCGACGTTACCCGCAGCTTCCACAGCCACCTCTTTCACTTCTTGTATTCCCCCTCCTGGTCGAATTGAAGGGAACGAGGAAGGAATAGACCCATGGAATTCGTCGTCCGCAAGACCGACCTGGTGAAGGAACTGTCGCTCGTCCAGGGCATCGTCGAGCGCAAGAACTCGATCCCGATCCTCGCCAACGTCCTGCTCGAGGCCGAGCGCGGCGGCGGGCTGCGGATCTCGGCCACAGACCTCGACGTCTCGCTGCGCTCGTCGTGCCCGGCCGACGTGGCGACGCCCGGGGCGCTGACGCTCGGCGCCAAGAAGCTGTTCGAGATCGCGCGCGTGCTGCCCGACGCCGACGTCCGCGTCGCCGTCGGCGCCGACGGCTGGGCCAGCCTCGAGTGCGAGCGGGTCCGGTACCGGATGGCGGGTCTGCCCCGCGAGGACTTCCCCGCCCTGCCCGAAGCCGAAGGCGCCGCCGGCGTCGAACTGCCCGCAGCGCCGCTGCGCGAGATGATCCTGCGCACCGCGTTCGCGATCACCGCCGAGGACGCCCGCTATTACCTGTCGGGGGCACTGCTCGTGCTGGAGCCCGAGGGCTGCGTGCTGGTCGCGACCGACGGTCACCGCCTCGCCTACACCCGGGCCGCCGCCACGATCGACGTCAAGGAGCCGCGCCGGGTGCTGGTCCCGCGCAAGGCCGTGCACGAACTGGCGCGGCTGATCGAGGGCGCCGAGAGCGTCGCCTTCGAGGCCCGCGACGCGCACCTGCTGTTCCGCTCCGGCGGCCGCACCCTGGCCTGCAAGACGATCGAGGGCCAGTTCCCGGCCTTCGAGCGGGTGATCGCGGTCACCGGCGAGCGCCGCATCGAACTCTCTCGCGACGCTCTCGTCACCGCCGTGCGCCGCGTCAGCCTGCTCTCGTCCGAGCGCAGCCGCGCCGTCCGCGTCGGCCTCGGCAAGGGCAAGCTCGAGTTGTCCGCGCAGTCCCCCGACCAGGGCGAAGCGCGCGAGACGCTGGTCGTCGACGAGAACGGGCCGGAGTTGGAAATCGGCTTCAACGCCGCCTACCTGCTCGACTTCCTCGGCGTGGTCGGCACCGACACGGTGTGGCTGGAGTTGAAGGATGCCGAGAGCCAGGGCCTGCTGCGGCCCGGCGGCGAACCCGGCGTCGTCGACTACCGCTACGTCGTGATGCCGATGCGGTTCTAGGCGGGGTGGCGCGTCCCGAACGGTGTGGATCGAACGGCTGCTCGTGCGTGACCTGCGCAACATCGCGGAGGCGGAGTGCGCCCTGGGGCCCGGCCTCAACGTGTTCCACGGCGCCAATGCGCAGGGCAAGACATCGCTGCTCGAGGCCGCCGGCCTCGTCGCGCGGGCGCGCTCGTTTCGCACCGACGACCTCAAGACCGTGGTGCGCCGCGGGCAGCCGAGCCTGCGCGCACAGGCGACTGCGGTCGAGGGCAGCCGGCGCAGCGAACTCGAGGTCGAACTGGGCGGCGGCCGCCGCGCCTTGCGGGTTGAGGGTCGGCCGGTGACCGCGACCGACTACCACGGTCGGCTCGAGGTCGCGGTCTACGCGACCGACCGCCTGCGCGTCATCCGTGGCTCGATGCGCGATCGCCGCCAGTTCCTCGATCGCAGCGCGGGAGCGCTGTGGCCCGCCTATCGTCGGCTGCTGGCGGAGAACGAGCGGGTCGCGGCCCAGCGCGGCGCCGCCCTCGAGCGTCGCAGCGGCGATCGCTTCGCGTGGGACGAGCGGCTGCTGGAGCACGGCACCGCGCTGCGCGTCCGCCGCGCCACCTACGCCCGGCGGCTGCACGAGGCGCTGCAGGACGAGTACCGGCCCGGCGGCGAGACCTACGCCTTGCGCCTGTCCCACCCCGAGGAGGACCCGGCCGCGGCCCACGAGCAGCTGCAGCGCGAGATCGAAACGGAACGCGCGGCGGAACAGGCCAGCGGCCGGATGCGGGTCGGGCCCCAGCGCGACCGGGTCGTACTGGAGATCGCCGGCGCCGACGCGGTCGAGGCCTCGTCGGGCCAGGTGCGCAGCCTGCTGCTCGGCCTGACCCTGGCGGTGCTCGCGCTGCACCGCCAGGAGACGGGTCACGCGGCGGTGGCGCTGCTCGACGACCTCGACTCGGAACTCGACGAGGAGCGCGCGTCGCTGCTGTGCGAGCGGGTCTGCGCGCACGGCCAGGCGCTGGTGACGACGGCCCACCCCGGCTGGGCGCGCCGGGTCGCCCGTGACGGGCGCCTGTTCGCCGTCGAGCAGGGCCGGGTGCTGGCGGCATGAACGTTCTGAGACCGATGACGAAGCTGCGATGACGAACGAGGGAGAACCGGTGGTCGACGAGAAGGCTTACGGCGCATCCGCGATCCGCATCCTCGAAGGGCTCGAGGCGGTCCGGGTGCGGCCGGCGATGTACATCGGATCGACGGGCGAGCCCGGCCTCCACCACCTCGTGTACGAGGTCGTGGACAACTCGGTGGACGAGGCGCTGGCCGGCCACTGCAAGGAGATCGCGGTCACCATCCACATCGACAACTCGGTGACGGTGACCGACGACGGCCGCGGCATCCCGGTCGGCCCCCACCCGCAGATGCCCGAGCTCGACGCCGCCGAGGTGGTGCTCACCAAGCTGCACGCCGGCGGCAAGTTCGACAAGGGTGCGTACAAGGTCTCGGGCGGCCTGCACGGCGTCGGCATCTCGGTCGTCAACGCGCTGTCGGAGACGCTCGACGTCGAGATCTGCCGCGACGGCAAGGTCTATCGCGCCGGCTTCCGCCGCGGTGAGACGAGCGTGCGGCTGCACGCCACGGGCACCACCGACAAGCGCGGCACCAAGGTCACCTTCAAGCCCGACGGCGAGATCTTCGAGACCCTCGTCTACAGCTTCGACATCCTGTCGCAGCGGCTGCGTCAGCTCTCGTTCCTGAACCGCGGCATCCTGATCACGCTCAGCGACGAGCGCGACGGCAAGAGCCACCGCTTCCAGTACGAGGGCGGCATCGCCAGCTTCGTCGAGCACCTGAACCGCAACAAGATCACGCTGCCGCCGACCCCGGTCTACTTCGGCGCCTCCCGCGACGGCATCGAGGTCGAGGTCGCGCTGCAGTGGAACGACGGCTACGCCGAGAACGTCCACTCCTTCGCCAACAACATCAACACCCACGACGGCGGCACCCACCTGGTCGGCTTCAAGGGCGCCTTGACGCGCTCGGTCAACACCTACGCGACCAAGCTCGCCGGCGGCAAGGACGCGGCGGAGATCAGTGGCGAGGACGCCCGCGAGGGGCTCACCGCGGTGATCTCGGCCAAGGTGCCGAACCCGCAGTTCGAGGGCCAGACCAAGGGCAAGCTCGGCAATTCCGAGGTCCGCGGCATCGTCGAGAGCCTGGTCGGCGAGAAGCTCGGCGCCTGGTTCGAGGAGAACCCGGCCTTCGCCAAGCGCATCGTCAACAAGGCGGTCGACGCGGCGCGGGCTCGGGAAGCCGCGCGCAAGGCCCGCGACCTGACCCGGCGCAA
This sequence comes from Vicinamibacteria bacterium, assembly GCA_023701125.1. Classification (GTDB taxonomy): domain Bacteria; phylum Acidobacteriota; class Vicinamibacteria; order Fen-336; family Fen-336; genus WYBL01. Next base: position 23,811 of record JAMPXO010000004.1, read on the forward strand.
GGGCGCGCTCGACGGCGCCGGCCTGCCCGGCAAGCTGGCCGAGTGCCAGGAGCGCAACCCCGAGCTGTGCGAGATGTACCTGGTCGAGGGCGACTCGGCCGGTGGCTCGGCCAAGCAGGGCCGCGACCGCCGCTTCCAGGCGATCCTGCCGCTGCGCGGCAAGATCCTGAACGTCGAGAAGGCGCGGCTCGACAAGACGCTGGCCTCGGAGGAGATCCGCAACATCATCACCGCGCTCGGCACCGGCGTCGGTGCCGACGACTTCGACGTCGCCAAGCTGCGCTACCACCGCATCATCGTGATGTGCGACGCCGACGTCGACGGCAGCCACATCCGCACCCTGCTGCTGACCTTCTTCTACCGCCAGATGAAGGAGCTGATCGAGCGCGGCCACCTCTACATCGCCCAGCCACCGCTGTACAAGGCCAAGGCCGGCAAGGCCGAGCGCTACCTCAAGGACGAAGCCGCGCTGTCGGCGTTCCTGATGGAGCGCGCGGTGGAGAAGCGCAAGGTGCGCCTCGCCAGCGGGGTCGAGGTCGAGGGCGCGCGGCTCAAGCACCTGCTGGAGCGGATGGTCGGCTTCGCGCGGCTGCTGGAGCGGGTCGAGAAGCGCGGCCACCCGCGGCCGCTGGTCGAGCGACTGCTGGCCGCGAGCGTGATCGACCCCGAGGCGTTTCGCGACAAGGCGGTGATGAAGGCGGTGATCCAGCCGCTCAAGGACCGCGGGCTCGACGTGGTGGTCGAGGTCGACGAGGAGACCGGCGTCTACGACCTGGCGATGATGGTCGGCCCCAACGGCCAGGCGCGCCAGCAGCGGATCGCCGCCGCCTTCGTCGTCAGCCCCGAGTACAAGGCGCTCTACTCCGCCTACGACGAATTCCGCGCCTTCGACGGGCCGCTGACCGTCGTCGACGGCGGCGAGAAGGAGCTGTCCGGCCGCCAGGCGCTGGTCGAGCTGGTGCTGGCCGAGGGCAAGCGCGGCGTCACCATCTCGCGCTACAAGGGCCTCGGCGAGATGAACGCCGAGGAGCTGTGGGAGACGACGATGAACCCGGAGACGCGGACCCTGCTCCAGGTCCGGCTCGAGGACGAAGAGGTCACCGAGAACATCTTCACCACGCTGATGGGCGACGCCGTCGAACCGCGCCGCCAGTTCATCGAAGAAAACGCGCTCAACGTGAAGAACCTCGACATCTAGGCGCGACGGCAAGAGAGAACGAAGAGCAGGCATGGACGAACCCCAGAAGATCGCGCTGCACAAGATCCCCACCAACATCGCCGACGAGATGCGGCAGTCCTACATGGACTACGCGATGTCGGTGATCATCGGCCGCGCGCTGCCCGACGTGCGCGATGGCTTGAAGCCCGCCAACCGCCGCGTGCTGTACGGCATGCAGCAGATGGGGCTGGTGCCGGGCCGGCCGTACCGGAAGTGCGCCAAGATCGTCGGCGAGGTGATGGGCAACTACCACCCGCACGGCGACATGGCCATCTACGACACCCTGGTGCGGATGGCGCAGCCGTGGAACATGCGCGAGCCGCTGGTCGACGGCCAGGGCAACTTCGGCTCGGTCGACGGCGACCGGCCGGCCGCCCAGCGCTACACCGAGGCGCGGCTGACCAAGCTCGGCGCGCTGACGATGGCGGACATCGAGAAGGAGACGGTCGACTTCCAGCCGACCTACGACGACTCCTCCGTCGAGCCGACCGTGCTGCCGACCGGGCTGCCCAACCTGCTGGTGAACGGTGCCGCCGGCATCGCCGTCGGCATGGCGACCAACATCCCGCCGCACAACCTGGGCGAGATCGTCGAGGCGCTGACCTTCCTGCTGGAGAGCGCCGACCTGACCCCGGACGAGCGGCTCGAGGGCGTGATGAAGCGGGTGCCGGGGCCCGACTTCCCGACCGGCGCCACGATCTGCGGCCGCGGCGGCATCCGCTCCGCCTACCGCACCGGCCGCGGCCAGATCGTGCTACGCGCCAAGGCCGAGATCGAGACCAACAAGAAGGGCGATCGCGAGCACATCGTGATCCGCGAGATCCCCTACCAGGTCAACAAGGCCAAGCTGATCGAGAAGATCGCCGACCTGGTCCGCGAGAAGCGGCTGGAGGGCATCTCCGACGTGCGCGACGAGAGCGACCGCGACGGCATGCGGATCGTGGTCGACGTCAAGAAGGGCGAGCCCGCCCAGGTCGTGCTCAACAACCTGTACAAGCACACGCCGCTGCAGGACAGCTTCGGCGTGATCATGCTGGCGATCGTCGACCAGCGGCCGCGGGTGCTGAACCTGCTCGAGGCCTGCGAGCTGTTCCTCGAGTTCCGCCGCGAGGTGATCCGGCGGCGCACGATCTTCGACCTGAAGAAGGCCGAGGCCCGCGCCCACATCCTCGACGGCTACGTGATCGCCCTCGACAACCTCGACGCGGTGATCGCCCTGATCCGCGGCTCGAAGACGCCGGCCGAGGCCCACGTCGGCCTGGTCGCCCGCTTCGGCCTGACCGAGATCCAGGCCGACGCCATCCTCGAGCTGCAACTGCAGCGGCTGACCGGCCTCGAGCGCCAGAAGATCCTCGACGAGCTCAGCGCGCTGAAGATCCTGATCGCCGACCTGAAGGACATCCTGGCCCACAGCTCGCGGATCGACCGCATCGTCGGCGACGAGCTGCGCAAGCTGCGCGAGGATCACGGCAACGCGCGGCGCACCGACATCGTCGACTCGGTCGACGAGATCACCACCCTCGACATGATCGTCGACGAGGACGTGGCGATCTCGATCACCCACGGCGGCTACATCAAGCGCACCTCGATCTCGACCTACCGCTCGCAGCGCCGCGGCGGCCGCGGGCGGATCGGGATGAGGACGAAGGAGGAGGACTTCGTCGACCACCTGTTCATCGCCTCCACCCACTCCTACATCCTGATCTTCACCGACCGCGGCCGCTGCTACTGGCTGCGCGTGCACACCATCCCGGACGTGGGCCCCGACGGCAAGGGCAAGGCGATCGTCAACCTGGCCCAGCTCCAGCCCGGCGAGAAGCTGGCCGGCATGGTCGCCGTCCGCGCCTTCGACCAGGGCGGCTACGTGCTCCTCGTCACCCGCCGCGGGATCGTCAAGAAGACCGAGCTGGCGGCGTTCGGCAACCCGCGCACCGGCGGCATCATCGCCCTCGGCGTGGAGGAGCCCGACGCCCTGCTCGAGGCGGTGCTGACCGGCGGCGAAGACGAACTGCTGCTGGCCACCCGCGAGGGGATGTCGATCCGCTTCTCGGAGACCGACGTGCGGCCGATGGGCCGCACCGCGTTCGGGGTCAAGGGCATCGAGCTGGCCGACGACGACGAGCTGGTGGCGCTCGAGGTGCTGCAGAAGGAAGGCACGCTGCTGACCGTGGGCGAGCGCGGCTACGGCAAGCGCACGGCGCTCGAGGAGTACCGGCTGCAGAACCGCGGGGGCAAGGGCATCATCAACATGGACGCGACCGAGCGCACCGGCAAGGTGGTCGGCGTCAAGTTCCTGCAAGGCGACGAGCAGGTGATGCTGATCAGTGGAAAAGGTATGATCATCCGTCTCAATACGGCGGAGATCCGCACGATCGGCCGCAACACGCAGGGAGTGCGCCTGATCGACCTGGAGGAGGGCGACACCCTCGTCTCGGTCGCGCGCCTCGCCGAGCGCGACGAGGCCGACGAGCCGACGCCGGAGACCTAAGTCGTAGCCGGGGAGCGCTTCTGAAGGAGGAGCCATGAGACTTCGTGACGGGGCGCTGGTGCTGCTGGCCGCCTTCGGCGCCGCCTGCGGTGGAGACCAGGTCGTCGAGAACTACTTCCGGGCCGTGGCCGCCAAGGACACGCAGACCGTGTCGAGCTTCGCGATCGTGCTGTTCGACAAGGTGCCGCAGTCGTGGAAGGTGCTGGGCAGCTCGCCCGAGAATCGCAAGCCGGCGCCGATCGCCGAGATCGTCAAGAAGCACCAGGAGGCCGACAAGGGCCTGGCCGACAACAAGAAGGCCTACAACCAGTACTACCTGGACAACATGAAGGACGCCGGCGAGGCCCAGGAGCTGATCAAGAAGGGCGCGCCGATCCCGCCCCGGCTGACCAAGGTCGCGGAAGACTGGCGCAACTTCATCGAGAAGGAGAAGGAGTACAAGCGCGCGGTCGCCGACACGACCCAGGCGCTGGAGCGCGAGAAGCGCGTCGTCACCCTCTCGATCGGCCCCAACGAAGACATCGAGAAGCTCGTCGGGGAGATGGTCGAGAAGACCGTCGACGTCGCGGTCACCGTCGACGGCGCCGTCGAGAACTACACGATGACGCTGCACAAGTACGAGATGAAGGACCCGGCCGGCGTCGCCCTGCCGATGAGCCGCTGGGTCGTCACCGGCCTCGACAAGAAGTAGCCGGCTTCGTCGCCCGGTCACGGGCCGCGGACGGGGCGCCTTCGCCCTCGCCGCGGCCCGTTGCCTTTTCAGGCCTCTTCGAGCCCCGCGTAGCGGGCGACCAGGCGCTTGGCACCGACGCCCGGGAACGACACGGTGACCTTCAGATCGTCACCGTCGCCCTCGCGGCGCACCACGGTGCCGACGCCGAACAGCGGGTGGCGCACGCGAGCCCCGGGGTTCAGGTCCGGTCCGCCACCGGAAGGAGCCGCCGCCGCGGCGGCAGCCAGTCGTGGCGGCAGCGATGTCGGTGACGACGGCCGCGACAGCACCGGCTCCGAGTACGGGGCGCGGCCACCCGAGCGCCAGCTGCTGCCCCCGCCAGCGCCGGGCCGGGGGGTGTCGAAGCCCTGGCCCGTGCGCCGCAGGCCGACCGGCGGCAGTTCCTCGAGGAAGCGGCTGGGGTCGACCAGCTTGCGCTGGCCGAAGATCGCGCGGGTGACGGCCCAGGTCAGGTGCAGCCGTTCCATCGCGCGGGTCATTCCCACGTAACAGAGCCGACGCTCCTCCTCGAGTCCCTCGTCGTCGCTGGCGGCCCGCGCGTGGGGCACCAGGCCCTCCTCGAGCCCGACCAGGAACACGTCCTCGAACTCCAGGCCCTTGGCGGCGTGGAACGTCATCAGCACCACCGGCGCCTCGCCCTTGGCCTGGTCGACGTCGGAGAGCAGCGAGATCTCGTCGAGGAAACCGGCCAGGCCGGTGGCGTCCTCGCGGGCCTCGTACTCGGCCACCGAGTTGATCAGCTCGGCCAGGTTGCTCGCCCGCTCCTGGGCCTCGCGCGTGTCCTCGCTGGCCAGTGCCGCCCCGTAACCCGACAGCGCCAGCAGCCGCTCGACCAGCCCGCGCAGGGTGAGCCGCGGGGCGTCCTCGCGCAACTGGCGGACGAGGTCGCGGAAGCGGCCCAGCGGCAGCGTCGCCCGCCCCGGCAGCAGCGCGTCGTCGACCACGCGTTCGACCGCGCCCAGCAGCGACAGCCGCTCGGCCGCGGCCAGCTTCTCCAGCTCGCCGACGGTCTTGTCGCCGATCCCGCGCGGCGGCACGTTCAGCACCCGCCGCAGGGCGACGTCGTCGTCCGGGTTCTGCACCAGCCGCAGGTAGGCGAGGACGTCCTTGACCTCCTTGCGCTCGTAGAAGCCGACGCCGCCGACGACGACGTAGGGCAGGCCCTGGCGGCGTAGCGCCTCTTCGAACAGCCGGCTCTGCGCGTTCATCCGGAACAGCACCGCGGCGCGCCGGTTGCGGCGCGACGCGATCCGCTCGACGACCCACGCCGCTTCCTGGTACTCGTCGCCGCAGCGGTGCAGCCAGACCGGGTCGCCGCCGCCGCGGGTCGCGTGCAGGGTCTTGCCCTTGCGCTTGCGGTTGTGGGAGACGAGCGACGCCGCGGCGTCGAGGATCATCTGCGTCGAGCGGTAGTTCTGCTCCAGGCGCAGCACGCGGGCGCCGGGGAAGTCGCGCTCGAAGTTGAGGATGTTCTCGATCGTCGCGCCGCGCCACGAGTAGATCGACTGGTCCTCGTCACCGACCACGGTGACGTTCCCGCTGCCGCCGGCCAGCAGCCGGACCAGCTCGTACTGGGCGCGGTTGGTGTCCTGGTACTCGTCGACCAGCAGGTACTGGAAGCGCCGCTGCCAGCGCTCGCGGGTCGCGGCGTCCTGCTGCAGCAGCAGCACGGTCTTCAGCAGCAGGTCGTCGAAGTCGAGCGCGCGCGCCGCGTCGAGGAACCGCTGGTAGCGCTCGGCCACCCGCGTCACCAGGCTGCCTTGCAGCGAGGTCGCGTCGTCCTCGGGGTCGCGGCCGGAGTTCTTGCGGGCCGAGATCCGCGACAGCAGCCGCCGCGGCGGGTGCAGCTTCTCGGAGAGGTCGAGCTCCTTCATCGCCTGGCGCACGGCGGAGAGCTGGTCGGCCTCGTCGTAGATCACGAACTCGCGCGGCAGCCCGGCCGCCTCGAACTCGCGGCGCAGCAGGCGCACGCACAGCGCGTGGAAGGTGGACACCCACAGCCCGCCGCCGCTGCCGCCGCCCAGCAAGTGCAGCACCCGCTCCTTCATCTCGCCGGCGGCCTTGTTGGTGAACGTCACGGCCAGGATCGCGTCGCGCGGCACGCCGCGGTCGAGCACGAGATGGGCGATGCGCTGGGTGATGACCCGGGTCTTGCCGCTGCCGGCGCCGGCCAGGATCAGCACCGGCCCGTCGGCCGCCAGCACGGCCGCCCGTTGTTGGGGGTTGAGTCCCGCCAGGCGGTCGACGGGTTCCGGGGCCGAAGTGAATTCGGCCCCGGTCCCATGGGGGCTCACGCCGCGAGACGGACGCGGCTCCGCCCCCAAGCCCCGGGCGGGTTCCGGGGTGGACTCGTCAGGCCCCGGCCAGGGGCCGCGCACGACGTTGCCGGTCATGGCGCTACTCGACGGTGACCGACTTGGCCAGGTTGCGCGGCTGGTCGACGTCGCGGCCGGCGCGCACCGCCACGTGGTACGCGAGCAACTGCAGCGGCAGCGTCATCAGCAGCGGCGACCACATCTCCTCGGCCTCCGGTACCGGCAGCACCGCGTCGCGTTCCTCGAGCACCGCGCGCAGGTCGTCGTCGGCGCCGGCGTTGACCGCGATCACGCGGCCGCCGCGCGCCTTCACCTCCTGCACGTTGGAGAGCATCTTGTCGCGCCCACGTCCGCGCGGCAGCAGCGCCACCACCGGCAGCCGCTCGTCGATCAGCGCGATCGGGCCGTGCTTCATCTCGCCCGCCGGGTAGCCCTCGGCGTGGATGTAGGAGATCTCCTTCATCTTGAGCGCGCCCTCGAGCGCGATCGGGTAGTGGATGCCGCGGCCGAGGTACAGGAAGTCGGTGGCGTGGACCAGGCCGCGGGCCAGCTCCTCCGCCTGCTTCTCGCAGCCCAGCACCTGCTCCATCAGGTGCGGGATGCGGGTCAGGCCCAGCAGGTGCTCGCGACAGGCCTCGGCCGAGAGCGTGCCCTTGAGCCGGCCGAGCTGCAGTGCCAGCAAGCCGAGGGCGACCAGCTGGGAGGTGAAGGCCTTGGTCGAGGCGACGCCGATCTCGGGCCCGGCGTGCGTCAGCAGCGTGCCGGCGGCCTCGCGGGTCAGCATCGAGCCCTGCACGTTGCAGACGGCGACCCCGGTCGCGCCGCGCGACACGGCCTCGCGGAAAGCGGCCAGGGTGTCGGCGGTCTCGCCGCTCTGGCTGATGCCGACCGCCAGCGTGCCCGGCCCGATCAGCGGCTGGCGGTAGCGGAACTCGCTGCCGTAGTCGACCTCGGCCGGCACCCGGGCGATCTGTTCGAGCAGGAACTTGCCGACCAGTGCGGCATGCCACGAGGTGCCGCAGGCGAGCAAGGTGACGCGCTCGACGCGCTTCAGCGCCTCGGCGGCAGCTCCCAGTTCGTCGACGTGGACCTCGCCCTGCTCGAGGCCGATCCGGCCCAGCAGCGTGTCGCGCACCGCCCGCGGCTGCTCGTAGATCTCCTTGAGCATGAAGTGGCGGTAGCCACCCTTCTCGGCCTGGACCGGGTCCCACGCGATGCGCTGGGTGCGCTGCGGTACCGGCGTGCCGTCGAGGCGCGAGATCGTCGCGCTGCCCTCGCGCACGACCGCGACCTCGCCGTCGTCCAGGAACACGAAGTCGCGGGTGTAGGCGAGCAGCGCCGGCACGTCGGAGGCGATGAAGTGTTCGCCCTGGCCGAGGCCGACCACCATCGGCGGGCCCTGACGAGCGCCGATCAACAGGCCCGGCTCGTCCTGGTGCATCAGCACCAGCGCGTACATGCCTTCCAGCTCGCGCAGGGCGGCGCGGGCGGCCTGCTCCAGCGAGCCCTGGTACAAGGACTCGACCAGGTGGGCGACGACCTCGGTGTCGGTCTGGGTCACGAAGCGGTGGCCCTGGGCCTGGAGCCGGGCCTTCAGCGGCAGGTAGTTCTCGATGATCCCGTTGTGGACGACGACCAGCTTGCCGGAGCAGTCGGTGTGGGGATGGGCGTTCTCCTCGGACGGCCGCCCGTGGGTCGCCCAGCGGGTGTGGCCGACGCCGAAGCGGCCGGCGAGCGGCGCCTGCGCCAGGCTCGCCGCCAGGTTCTGCAGCTTGCCCTCTGTGCGGCGCCGGACCAGCGCGCCGTCCGACAGCACGGCCACCCCGGCCGAGTCGTAGCCGCGGTACTCGAGCCGGCGCAACCCGTCGAGGATCACCCCCACGGCTTCGCGAGGCCCGACATAGCCGACGATCCCGCACATGCTGGACGCTCTCTCCTCCTCGGTCCGTGGCAGAATGGCCACGGCCGACCTCGCTCGCGGTCCCCGCTGCAAGAGCGGGGCCTGAGGCTAGTGCTTGCCGCCCCCGCGGCTCTCGCGCCGCCGGCGGGCCCAGCCGTCCTTGACGACCTGGCTCGCGCGCGACACCGCCAGCGCGTCCGCCGGGACGTCCTTGGTGATCACCGATCCCGCGCCCACGTAGGCGCCGTCGCCGACCTGCAGCGGCGCGACCAGCGTCGAGTTGGAGCCGATGAAGGCGCCCTCGCCGATTGCGGTCGGGTGCTTGGCGTGGCCGTCGTAGTTGCAGGTGATGGTGCCGGCGCCGATGTTGGCCCGGGGCCCGATCACCGCGTCGCCCAGGTAGGTCAGGTGCGGCGCCTTGGCGCCACGGCCGAGCCGGGTCTTCTTCAGCTCCACGAAGTTGCCGACCTTGGCGCCCTGCTCGATCACGGTCTCCGGCCGGATGTGGGCGAACGGGCCGATCGCCGCCCCGGCTTCGACCCGGCACTCGCGCAGCAGGCAGTGGTCGAGCACCTGCGCGCCTGCGCCGACGTGGGCGCTCTCCAGCCGCACCCACGGGCCGAGCTGGGCGAAGGCCTCGATCCGGCTGCGGCCCTCGACCACGGTGTACGGACGCAGCACCGCGTCAGCCGCGACCTCCGCGTCCTCGCCGACCCAGGTCGTCGCCGGGTCCTCGATCACCACGCCGCGCTCCATCAGCGCCTGCAGGCGCGCGCTGCGGCGCACCGCCGAGGCTTCCGCCAGCTCCGCCAGGGTGTTGACGCCGCAGCCTTCGTCGACGCTCTGCGCGGGCACCGCGGCCACGCGGTGGCCGCCAGTGGCCAGCGCCGACACGACGTCGGTGAGGTAGTACTCGCCCTGGGCGTTCTGGGGTGAAAGCGTGGCGAGCGCCCGCTCCAGCGCCGCCGCGTCGAAGGCGTAGACGCCGACGTTGACCTCGCGCAGCGCGCGTTCGTCGGGCGTCGCGTCGCGGGCCTCGACGATGCGCGTGACGAATCCGTCGGCACCGCGCACCACGCGACCGTAGGCGCCGCCGTCGGGCAGGACCGCGGTCAGCAGCGCGGCGGCCTCGCCCTGTTCGCGGTGGGCGAGAAGCGCGCGCAGCGATTCCGCCCGCAGGTGGGGCAGGTCGCCGTTGACGACCAGCACGGTACCGGCAGCGCCCGCCGCGAAGGCTGCGCGGGCGACCATCACCGCGTGGCCCGTGCCCCGTGGCGGGTCCTGGCGCACGAACGAGAACCCGCGCCCGGCGAACGCCGTCTCGACGGCATCCGCCTCGTGGCCGGTGACCACGACGACCTGCTCGACGCCCGCTGCGGCCAGGGCCCGCAGCGGGTACTCGAGCAGCGGCAGCCCGTGGACGCGGTGCAGCACCTTGGGCCGCGCGCTGCGCATGCGGGTGCCCTTGCCGGCGGCCAGCACGACGGCGCAGACGCTCATCGCGGGCCCTCGATCAGGCTTCGAGCAGGGCCGCGATCTCCTCGTCCTCGCGCAGCGCCTCGAAGTCGGCGTCGCGGCGCGCCTGGACGCGGCTCTCGGGCGACAGGTCGACCGCCTTCTGCAGCGCCTTGCGCGCGGTCGCGTCGTCGCCGTTGCGGGCGGCGGCGGCGGCCAGGCAGTAGTGGGCGACGTCGCTCTGCGGGGCCAGGCTGGTGGCCTGGGCGAACAGCTTCTGGGCCTCGGCGAACTCACCGCGGTTGTGGAGCAGGCTGCCGTAGGCGACGTGCTCCTCGGCCGTCTTGGGCTTGAAGCTGCCCTTCTTGTCGGTGTGCTTCGCGCACACCGCGAGGTAGGTGCGGGCGCGCTCGGCGAGCTCCACGGCCTCGCCCTTCTCGAGCGGCGCGAGCAGCTCCTGCGCCTTCTCGTAGTCCTTCTTCCAGAAGGCCTTGAGCGCCTTCTCGTAGGCCTCGACGCTGTGCGCGGCGGCCTTCTCCAGCTTCTTGCTCATGGGGGCGCGACTCGTCCTTCCCGGGGCCTTCGCGCCGGGGGCGACCTCGCCCCTGCCGCGGCTCCGCAAGCGATCAGTTTAACAGGCCGGCCCGGCAGCCGTCAGGCGGGGGGCTTTACAATCCCGATCACCATGGACGACGCCTCGCTCACCGCCCTGCGTGCCCGCTTCCCGATCCTCGGCCGCTCCACCTACCTGGTCAGCCACTCGCTGGGGGCGATGCCGGCCGCCGCCCGGGAGCGCCTGAACGCCTACGCCGACGCGTGGGAGAACCGCGGCGTGCGGGCCTGGGCGGAAGGCTGGTGGGGCATGCCGGTGACCACCGGCGACAAGCTCGGCCGCCTGCTCGGCGCCGCGCCCGGCTCGATCGTCATGCACCAGAACGTCTCGGTGTGCCAGGCGCTGATCCTGTCCTGCTTCGAGTTCACGGGCAAGCGCAACAAGATCGTCTACGACGACCTCAACTTCCCGTCGGTGATGTACGTCTACGAGGCCCACAAGCGGCTCGGCGCGCGGGTCGAGATGGTCGCCTCGGAGGACGGCATTACGGTCCCGCTCGACAAGCTGCTGGCGGCGATCGACGAAGAGACGCTGCTGGTCCCGATCTCCCACGTCGTGTTCAAGAGCGCCTTCGTCCAGGATCTGGCCGCGATCACCCGCCGTGCCCACGAGGTGGGCGCGCTGGTGGTCGCCGACCTGTACCAGTCGGCGGGTACCGTGCCGGTCGACCTGACGGCGTGGGACGTCGACTTCGCGACCGGCGGCTCGGTGAAGTGGTTGTGCGGCGGGCCCGGCGCCGGCTACCTGTACGTGGCGCCGCGGCTGCGCGACACGCTGCAGCCGCGGGTCACCGGCTGGATGGCCCACGCCCGGCCGTTCGCGTTCGAGCCGGGCGAGATCGAGTACGCGAGCGACTGGACCCGCTTCCTCCACGGCTCGCCGGGCATCCCGGCCCTCTACGCGGCCGAGGCCGGTTACGAGGCGGTGGCCGAGGTCGGCATCGCGGCGATCCGCGCCCAGTCGCTGCGCCAGGTCGCGCTGCTGCTCGACCGCGCCCGCGAGCACGGCCTCGAGCCGCGAGTGCCGACCGATCCAGCCCAGCGCGGCGGGATGGCGATTCTCGGCGTGCCGGAGGGAGAGGCCGTGACCCGCGAGCTGCTGCGCCGCGAGATCGTCGTCGATCACCGCCCCGGAGCCGGCATCCGGCTGTCGCCCCACTTCTACACGACGGACGCCGAGCTGCTCCACGCGGTCGACGAAATCCGCGCGATCCTCGACAGTGGCGCCCACCGGAAGCACCTGGCCGCGGGCGGCACCGGCTTTTGAGGTTGTGGCTCCCGGGTCACTCGTGGCTCGAAAGCCACGCCCCGCGGGCCGGCGCCGCCCTTCCAAGCTGTTGAAAAAGCACAACTTGGTTGGCACCAGCCGAGCGCGACCGCGGGCCTGAATATTGCATCTCGTGCGTGCGGTGCCGCAAAGACACACCTTGGAACGCTCCGTTACCTGCGCGGGCATTGGCTTGCATTCCGGCAGGGTCGTGCGGCTTTCCCTGCACCCGGCGGCGCCCGGCCACGGCATCCGCTTCCGGCGCACCGACGTCGGGGTCGAGATCCCGGCCAGCCTGGAGCATCTGTCCCGCACCGACCACGCGACGACGCTGACCGCCGAAGGCGTCTCGGTCGGCACCGTCGAGCACCTGCTCTCGTCGCTGCACGCGCTGGCGGTCGACGACGTCCTGGTCGAGGTCGACGGGCCCGAGGTGCCGGTCCTCGACGGCTCGGCAGCCCCGTTCGTGATGCTGCTGCACGAGGCCGGCCGTCGTGCTCACGGCGGCGCTCGCCAGTATCTCAAGGTGCTGCGCCCGGTCGAGGTCGTGCGCGGCGGCCGGTTGGTGCGCTTCTCGCCGTCCGACGCGCTGCGCATCACCTACACGATCGGCTTCGACCACCCGCTGCTGACCCACCAGCAGGGCAGCTTCCGGGTCGACGCCCAGTCGTTCACCGAGCAGATCGCGCCGGCCCGCACCTTCGGCTTCATGGCCGAGGTCGAGTTGCTGCGCCAGCACGGCCTGGCGCTCGGCGGCAGCCTGGAGAACGCGATCGTGATCGGCGAGAGCGGCGTGCTCAACGGCCACCTGCGCTTCGAGGACGAGTTCGTGCGCCACAAGGTGCTCGATGCGATCGGCGACCTGGCGTTGCTGCCGTGGCCCGTGGTCGCCCACGTCGAGGCGGTCAAGGCCGGCCACGCGCTGCACGCGGCGGCCGCCAAGGCTCTGCTCGAGGCCGAGGACGCGTGGACGCTGGTCACTCGTCCGGAGTTGCCGACGCTGCCCTCGCTGCGTCCCGTCGAGTCCGGCGCAACCGCTCCCGTCCCCGCCGTCTAGCCGGGTTCCGCCGCACCCGTCGCCGGCCCCGTCCCTACTCCCCCACTTTCACGTCGGCCCGCACCCGCAGCTCGAGTTGCGTCTGCTTCGGGTCGTTGGTGCGGACCAGGACCTTGCGCTGCAGCGCGCCGCGCGCCTTGCGGGTCTGCAGGCTGACGCGCAGAGCGGTCGAGGCGCCGGGCTCGACCCGGCTGGCGCCGAGCCACGCCGCCGCGCAACTGCAGTCGCTGGCGATCGGGCCCAGCACCAGCACCGCGTCGCCGTGGTTGCGGATCGTGAACTGGGTCGACAGCGTGCGGTCCTGGCGAGCGGCGCCGAAGTCGAACACCGCGGGCTCGACCACCGCCCGCGGCGCTGCGGCCCTCGGCGGCGCGTCGGCGGCGGCCCCGGCGACGCAGAGCGCCGCGGCCAGCGTCGCGAGCCGCGCCCGGTGTCGCGTCACGCCCGGCCGGCCGGCCGGCCGCGGCTGCGCTTCTTCGCGGGCGGCGCCGTCAGCTTGCGCATGTAGGCGTCGAGCATCTCGTTCTCGTAGGTGACGGAGTTCAGGAACAGGCTCTCGACCAGGTAGCTCTTGCGTTCGTCCTCGGTCATCTGCTCGACCAGGCCGCGGATCTCCGCCATCACGTCTTCGAACGACGCCCGCAACTGGCTCTTCAGCGTGACCTCGCGGTAGAGCGCCTCGAGCACGGCCAGGATGTCGCCGTCGAGTTCGATCGTCGCTCCCTGCCGCAGCCGCACCTTACGCATCGCCGCGCTCCCCGCCCAGCGCCTGCACGGCGTCCTCGCAGGTCTTGTGCACCGAGACGATGCGGTGCACGCCGGTCATCGACAGCATGGTCTCGACCCGGGGCTGCAGCGAGCACAGGTGGACGATGCCGCCGTGCTCGGCCAGCAGGCGGTGGATGTCCATCAGGCAGCCGATCGACGCGCTGTCGATGTAGCCGACCGCGCCGAGATCGACCACCAGCTTGCGGCTGCCCTGCTCGACGAGGCCGCGGACCTCGCCGAAGAAGCTCGCCAGGACGGGGTAGGTGAGCTTGCTCTCCTTGACCCTCACGATCTTCACGTCGCCCCGGCTCTCGTGGCTCAGCTCCATCGTTCTTTCCCCCCGCGCGCACGCGCGGCGCGGACGGCAGCCGTGCCGCGACCCGCGTGGGTCCGCAGCAGCAGCCGCGCCAGCTCTTCGCGCCCGCGATTGATCCGGCTCTTGACCGTGCCTTCCGGCAGCCCCAGCTTGTCCGCCATCTCCTGGTACGAAAGGCCGACCAGGTCGCGCAGCACTACCGCCTCGCGCAACTTGTCGGGCAACTGGTCGAGCCCGCGGCGCACGAAGCTGGTGCGATCACGCGACTCCAGCTCGCGGTACGGGTTGCCCGAGGCGGCCGGCGCCAGGTCGAACGCCAGCAGGTCCTCGACCACCACTTCGCGCTCGCGCTTGCCCGCGCGGTAGCGGTCGATGCAGTAGTTCCGCGCCACGCTCGACAGCCAGGTGCCGAAGTCGGCGTCGCGATGGAAGCGGTCGAGGCTCTTGAAGACCTTGAGGAAGATCTCCTGGGTCAGGTCCTCGGCCTCGGCGTGGCGGCCCGTGAACTTCCAGGCGATGTGGAACACCCGCCGCCGGTAGCGGGCGACGATCTCCTCCCACGCCGCGTCGTCGCGGGCGAGGCAGCGCTCGATCAGCAGCGTGTCGGCGCGGGTGGGCGGGGCCAAGGGCGGTCGCGGCTGCCTTACTTCAGCGGCGGCCGGCCGGCCGCGGTCCAGGCGGTGTACCAGAAGCTGCCGACGGCGTCGGCAGCGCGCGACAGCCGCTCGCGCAGCAGGTCGCCGAGGCGGGTTCGCGCCGCGTCGAAGTAGATCGAGCCGTAGCCCGGCTTGCCGCGCGAGGCGAGCGACTCCAGGAACAGCACGTTGTCGACCCACACGTAGCTGCTGCCCATCATCGCGAACACGTGGAGCTGCGGGTTCTCGATCAGGTGGGCGTCGTCGGTCGACAGCTTGAGCTCGCCCGCCATCGCCTCCGGGAGCTTGACCGCGAAGCGCTGGTACAGGCCGTGCTGCCCGGTCTCCGTGCCGTCGTGGTGGCGGCTGAAGTTGAGCGGGTTGGTCAGCTCGGCGACCAGCCCCGCCAGCGCGTCGGCTTCGCTCAGGATCCGCTCCTTGTCGCCGGAGCGGAACGCCTCCACCAGCCTCGCATAGCTCTCGTCGACCAGCCACGGCAGCCGGCCCACGTCACCGGCGGCGTCGCCGAAGCGGGCCTTCAACGCCTCCTCGCTGCGCGGCAGGTCCGTGAACGGGAACGGCAGCAGGCGATCGGCCAGGAAGCGCCGGTCCGGCGTGTCGGCCACCAACGTGGGCTCCAGCGCCAGCGTCGGCATCTCCAGGCGGTGGGCCTTGAAGAATTCGCGCAGGCCGCGCGGCAGCGTCTCGATCGCCTTGCCGGTCACGGCCTGGTGGGCGACCGGGCCCCAGGCCAGCGCCAGCTGCGGCATGGCCGCCAGGGCCAGGACCAGCAGCGCGCCGCGAAGCCTCGTCGTGGTCATCTCTTCTCCCGTCCCCGCCCCGCCTGGATTCCCCTAGGTTAACAGGTCGTCCGCTAGAGTCCGGCGCGGGCCACCGTCAACACCCGCACCTCGCGAGCGCCGGCCTGCAACAGCGCCTGTGCGCAGGCCCGGGCCGTGGCGCCCGTCGTGTACACGTCGTCGACCAGGACGACCACGCGGCCGGCCACGGCGCAACGCCGGCGGACCACGAACGCGCCCGCGACGTTGCGACGCCGCGCGGCCGCCTTGAGCCCGGCCTGGGCTGCGGTCTCGCGTCGGCGCACCAGCGCCTGGCGCTCGTGGCGCCCGCCGCAGGCGGCGGCCAGCGCCGCGGCCAGCACGTCCGACTGGTTGAAACCCCGCTCCCGCTCGCGGCGCGGGTGCAGCGGCACGGCGATCAGGGCGTGGGCGCCGTCGATCACCGCCTGGGCCTCGGGCAGCGCCAGCAGCCGCGCGGCGAGTGGCCGTGCGGCCCCCCGCCGGCGTTCGTACTTGAAGGCGTGGACCAGCGCTCGCAGCGGGCCCTCGTGAGGGCCGAGCGACGCGCCGCGCGACAGCGGTTGCAGGTCGCGCCGACAGCGCCCGCAGCGCCCGGGGGCCAGCAGCGGGGCGCCGCAGTCACAGGCCGCCGCGTGGCGCGGCAGTCGCTCCCAGCAGCCGCCGCACAGCGGACCCAGGCTCGGCCGCTCGACCCCGTGACCGCAGCCCGGGCAGTCTTCCGGAAACACCGCGGCCAGCACGGGGTCGAGCACGTTCGCCCACGCCAGCGCGCCGACGCGGGCAGGGAGCGAGGCGTTCAGAGCAGCCCCTGCTCCTGCTTCTCCTGACAGGAGATGCAGTGGCGGGCCCACGGCACCGCCTCCAGCCGCTTCTTCTCGACGTCACCCTTGCAGCTGATGCAGGTGCCGAAGCGGCGCTCGTCGATGCGGACCAGGGCCTCCTCCACGAGCTGGAGCTGCGAGCGCTCGGTGGCCGACAGGCTGAACAGGAACTCCTTGGTGTAGGAGTTGGCGGCCTTGTCGGCGAGGTCCTGGGCGCCTTCCTCGTCCGCCGCCATGCCGTAGGCCTTGCTGCGGCCGTACGCCCGCACCATCTCGTCCTTGCGCAGGAGCAACCGCTCCTTGAAGCCCTTGATCGTCTTCTGATCCATGCCGGTTCACTGCTCCTTGTCTGCTGGGCCGGTGTCGAGGCCGTAGCGGCGCCGTTTCTCCCACAGCGCCTTGCGACTGATGCCGAGGACGGCGGCGGCGCGCGTCTGGCTGCCGCCTTCCGCCTGCAGCACGTAGCGGATGTAAGCCTGCTCGAGCTGCTTCAGGGTCGGCCGCGACGACTGGCCCGCCCACAGCGTCTGCGGCTGCTCGAGCAGGGTGCCCGGCAGCGCGGCGGCGCCGATCGTCTCGCCGTCGGCGTAGAGCACGGCGCGCTCGACCGCGGCCCGCAGCTCGCGCACGTTGCCGGGCCACGAGTAGCCGCGCAACAACACCAGAGCGTCGTCGGCGAAGCCGCGGGCGGCGGTGCGGCCGCGACCGCGCAGGTCGTCGAGGAAGCACAGCGCCAGCGGCAGCACGTCCTCGCGCCGCTCGCGCAGCGGCGGCAGCCTCAGCGGCACCACGGCCAGGCGGTGGAACAGGTCCTCGCGGAAGCGGCCCGTGGCCACGGCCTGGCGCAGGTCGACGTTGGCGGAGGCGATGATCCGCGCGTCGAGCGACAGCGTGCGGGTGCCGCCGAGCCGCTCGAAGCGGCGCTCCTCGACCACCCGCAGCAGCTTGGCCTGCAGCGTCGGCTCCAGGTCCTGGACCTGGTCGAGATACAGGGTGCCGCCTTCCGCAGCCTCCAGTCGCCCGGGCTTGGCCATCCGGGCGTCGGTGAAGGCGCCCTTCTCGTGGCCGAACAACTCGCTCTCGGCCAGCTCGGCTGACAGCGACGGGCAGTGCAGGGTGACGAACGGCCCCGCCGCGCGCTCGCCGTGCTCGTGCAGGTAGCGGGCGAGCAGGTCCTTGCCGCAGCCGCTCTCGCCTTCGAGCAGCACGGGGCTGCGCGCCGCGGCCACCCGGAGGGCCTGCGCCATCAGCTCCCGCATCGCCGCCGAGGCGAAGACCGGCGCGCGGCTCATCGCTCGGCGAACTCCTTGCGGGCGGCGCCGCCCCACAGCCGCTCGAGGTCGTAGAACTCGCGCGCCTTGGCCGTCATCAGGTGGATCACCACGTCGCCGTAGTCCATCAGCACCCACTCCTGGCGCGGGTAGCCCTCGACGTGGTCGGGCCGGTAGCCGTCGGCGCGCAGGACGTCCTGGATCGCATCGCAGATCGCGACCAGCTGACGCTGGTTCTGGCCGGTGGCGAGCAGGAACACGTCGGTGAAACTGCTGTCGGGGCGCAGGTCGAGGGCGACCACGTTCTCGGCCTTCTTGTCGAGCGCGGCACGGGCGGCCTTCGCCACCAGGACGGGCAGCTTCACGAGTACAGCCTCCTCTTGACGATGTAATCCGCGACCGCGGCGCAGACCAGGTGGCGCACGCTGCGACCCGCGTTCACCTGCTCGCGGATCGCGGAGGACGACACGGCGAGCCCCGTCGACGGCAGCGCGGTGACCCCGTCGAGGCGCGCCGCTTCCGCGCCGGGCCGGCCGATGACGGCGATCGCCGCCAGCTCGCGCACGCGCGCGGCGCGGTGCCAGGTGTGCAACTCGGCGGCCGCGTCGGCGCCCAGCACCAGCGTCCACTGGGCGTCGGGCGTCGCCGCGCGCAGCGCCTCCAGGGTGTCGACGGTGTAACTCGGGCCCGGCCGCCCGAGCTCGATCGCGCTGGCGACGAAGGCCGGGTTCTCGGCCGCCGCGAGCGCCGTCATCGCGTAGCGGTCAAAGGCGTCGGACGCGGGCCGCGTGCGGTGCGGCGGCTGGCCGGCCGGGACCAGCAGCACGCGCTGCAGGCCGAGGGCCTCGCGCGCCAGCTCCGCCGCGCGCAGGTGGCCGACGTGGATCGGGTCGAAGCTGCCGCCCAGGATGCCGACCTTCACGCGCCGGGGACGTCCGCCCGGAGCGCCGCGGCGGCGACCAGGTCCGCCATCGCGTGCAGCAGCGTTTCCAGGCCCTGGCCGCTGACGGCAGAGATCGGGAACACGCGCAGGCCGAGCAGGTCCGCCGCCAGCTCCAGGGCCGGCAGCGGGTCCGGCTCCACGCACGCGTCGCGTTGCGCGGCGACGACCAGTGCCGGCCGCGACAGCAGCTCGGGGTGGCTGTGGGCGAGTTCCTCGCGCAGCGTGGCGAGTGCGCCCACGGGGTCGTCGCCGCGCGCGCCCGAGGCGTCGATCACGAACGCCAGCGCCCGCGTGCGCTCGACGTGGCGCAGGAAGCGGAGGCCGAGGCCGGCGCCCTCGTGGGCGCCCTCGATGATGCCGGGGATGTCCGCCACCACGAAGTCGCGCTCGCCGACCGAGACCATGCCGAGCACCGGCGACAGCGTGGTGAACGGGTAGTCGCCGATCCGCGGGCGGGCGGCCGAGATGCGCGACAGCAGCGTCGACTTGCCGGCGTTGGGCAGGCCGAGCAGGCCCACGTCGGCGAGCAGCTTGAGGTCGAGCTGGACGTAGCGCTCCTCGCCCGGTTCGCCGGGGCCCGACTCGCGCGGCGCGCGGTTGCGGTTGGAGAGGAACGAGCGGTTGCCGCGGCCACCGCGACCGCCGCGGGCCAGCACCACCCGGTCGCCGACGGCCATCACTTCGCCGAGCACGGCGCCGGTGGCCTCGTCGGTCGCGATCGTCCCGGGCGGCACGGCGACCAGCGTCTCGACCGCGTCGGCGCCCGTGCAGTTCGAGCCGCCGCCGTGGCGTCCGCGCTCGGCGCGGAACTCGGAGTGATAGCGCAGCGGGAGCAGGGTGTTCTGGTGCGACACGGCTACCATCACCACGTCGCCACCATGACCGCCGTTGCCGCCGTCGGGGCCGCCCCGCGGCACGTAGGCCTCGCGGCGGAAGCTCACGCAGCCCCGCCCGCCGTCACCGCCCCGCGCGAGAATCCTGACGCGATCGACGAACATCGATGGAAGCGGCCTGGCCTTGGCCCGGATCGCGGGGCGCCTGGCCTCGCGGGCCGGGCGCGCGTGGTCCGCTCTCTAGCTCGCGGCGGCGGGCTCGACGCAGAGGTACTGGCCGCGCGAGCCGTGGTCCTCGAACTTGACGGTGCCGTCGACCAGCGCGAACAGCGTGTGGTCCTTGGCCAGCCCCACGTTGCGGCCGGCCTTCCACTTGGTCCCGTGCTGGCGCATCAGGATCGTGCCGCCCTTGACCTTCTCGCCGCCGAAGCGCTTGACGCCGAGGCGCTGCGCGTTGCTGTCGCGGCCGTTGCGGCTGCTGCCGCCGCCTTTCTTGGTCGCCACTTGTCTCTATTCTCCCGTCAGCCGAGCTGAACGCGCTCGATGCGCAGCGCGGTGTAGGACTGGCGATGGCCCTGGGTCCGCCGGTAGCCCTTCCGCTTCTTGTACTGGAAGATGCGGATCTTGCGCTCGCGGCCCTGTTCGACCACGGTGCCGACCACGGACGCGCCCGCCACTTCTGGCGCGCCGACCGTGGCCCCCTTGTCCCCGGCCACGAACAGCACGTGGTCCAGGGTCACCTTGGCGCCAGCTTCGGCCGGGAGCTTCTCGACGTAGATCACGTCCCCGGGAGCGACGCGGTACTGCTTGCCGCCCGTCTTGACGATCGCGTACACGGCCACGCCTCCTGAAGCGAAGGCGAGCGGAAAGACTCGCCCGAAAACCCCGGATTTTAGAGTCAGAACGCCCCCAAGGTCAAATCGGGAGCCGGCGGCGCCGGGACCCCGGGAACCCGATCAAAAGTCGTAGCCGATCCAGAAGTCGAAGCGGGTGTCGTTCGAGGTGACCTGCAAGTCGGTGAACTTGGTCCAGTCGAAGTGCAGCGGGTAGCCGAGGAAGAAGAACTGCAGCCCGAAGCCGTAGGACGCGCGGCCGTCGACCAGGTGGAAGCCGTCGATCGGCTCGCCGAAGACCGGGTCGTTGATGTACGAGACCCCCGGGCCGTTCTCGGCGAAGTCGGAGCGCTGGCCCTTGTACTTCGAGTGGCCGACCCCCGCGTAGACCGTGCCGCGGACCGGGCCCAGCACGCCGATCGGGGTCAGCATCAGCTCGATGATCGGGAAGCGCAGCTCGAGGTTGGCGAAGAACCCCTCGTTGCCGGTCATCGACAGGTAGTTGACCCCGCGCAGCTCCATGTTGCCGCCGAAGTAGAACGTCTCCGGGCTCTCGCCCCACGACTTGAAGCCGCGGGCGCGGGCCGCCAGCAGCGTCGAGCCGGTCAGCCGCAGGTACTTGCGGAAGTCGCCGTCGAGGGTGTAGCGCTGGAGGCTGTTGCCGATGTTGGGGGCGAAGGCGGCGCGGGCCAGGAACGTGCTGCCGGACAGCGGCCCGAACTCGCGGAAGCGGGTGGTCTCCTGGACCAGCGCGACCGACAGCGGCGCGAGCGTGCCCGAGTAGAGGTAGCCGAAGTCACCGGCCTGGGCCGCCGCCTCCTCGACCGCCTGCTGCACGGCCGGGTTCTCGAACTCCTGGCGCAGCCGCATCAGCCCGGCCCGGAACTCCAGCCGGCGGAACTTGTCGAGCGGGTAGATGCCGACCGCGGAGGCGCCAGTCAGGCGCTGGGTGGCGATCGCCCCTTCGCGGAAGAAGTCGTTCTGCGGGATGTAGTAGTTCGGATAGAAGAAGTAGGTGTTGTCGAAGGCCGACAGCCCGTACTGGAAGCGCCGGCTCTGGTTCAGGAACGAGGCGTCGTAGGTGCGGAAGTCGCGCACCGAGGCGATCGTCACCACCAGGTTCTTGTCCTGCAGCACGTCGGAGAAGGCTACCTGCGAGCCGCCGAAGAAGTCGCCCGCGGAGGTCACGCCCACGTTCAGCGGTGGCCGCCCCTCGAGGAAGAAGTTCTCGAACGACCGCTTGCCGCGCTTGTTCTCGGCGACCACCTGGTGGACGAGGTCGGGCTGGAAGTCGACCAGGTCGCCCTCCACCGCCACCACGTCCTGCTCGACCTCCTTCAGCGCGCGCTCGGGTTCCATCGCGTAGAGCCCGTAGCCGCCCTTGAAGTAGGAGATGAAGGCGACCCGCGACACGCCGCGGCCCGGCGCGGCCAGCACGTGGGGCGCGAGGTTGCCGCCGAGCACCTCGGTCCACTGCTGGATGACGCCGGTCTCCAGGTTCAGCGTGCGCAGGTTGAAGGTGTCGTCCTCCTCGTTCGAGGAGTAGATCAGGCCCTTGCCCTCCGGCGTCCAGGCCGGTGCCTTGTCGTCGAACGGGCCGAACGTGAGCTGGGTCTTCTTCGACGGGTCGGCGAGCGGGAAGACCCAGATCTTCTCGTGGCCGCTGATGCGGCGGGTGTAGGCCACCGTCTTGCCGTCCGGCGAGATCCGCGGGTCGGAGTCGGCCCACGCGTCGCGGGTCAGGTTCTGCACCTGCTCGGTCTCGAGGTCGAGCAGGAACAGGTCGGAGACGCCGTCCTGCAAGGCGGCGAACAGCACCTGGCGCCCGCCCGGCAGCAGGCACGGCGCCTGCGCCTGGTCGACCGGCATCTGCACCTCGCGCAGGATGTCGCCCGACAGCGCCGAGACCAGGAACAGCGAGCGGCGCTTGTCGGTGCGGCCGAAGAAGGCCACCGCGTCGCCGTCAGGGGAGAAGTCGATCGTGCGCCCGGCCACGAAGTCGTCGTTGAACGAGATGCTCTCCCAGCGCCCGGTGTAGCCGCCGGTCAGGTTCTTGATCACCGACCCGTCGCGCGTCGACAGCAGCACCAGGTCGGCTTCGCCTTCGCCGCGGTTGCCGGTGATCGCCGCCACCATCTCGCCCGACGGCGAGGGCGCGAACGCGTACACGCCGACGTAAGGGGTCTTCTCCACGTCGGGCGCCAGGTTGATGCCGTAGTCCGAGGGCCGCTGGCGGTCGCGGAAGGGCTTGAAGCGCTCCTTCAGCCACTTCTCGAAGCCGTCGTCGAACTCGTCCGGCTTGAGCCGGAACGCCTGCATGTAGATGTCGTCGAGGCCGCCGCCGACCACCGCCTTGCGCAGCATGTAGAGGAACTGGCGGACGCCCTCCTTGCCGAAGCGGGCCTCGATGAACTCGAACGCCGCGTGGCCCATGTTGTAGGTGAGCCGCGGGTTGCCGAACGCCTCGAGCGAGCTCGTGCGACTCATCCGCGGCACCATGTCCGCGATCGCCGCGTCGCGGACCATCATCAGGTCGAGCGTCTCCCACGTCCCGCGCAGGTAGTCGGACAGGCCCTCGTCGACCCACAGCGGCACGTCGCGGCGCACCAGGCTGCGCGGGATGATGTCGAACTCGAAGATGTGGGTCAGCTCGTGGACGATCAGCCCGTACAGCTTGTCGGGTGGCTCGTCGATCGGCAGCACCATCCGGTCGCGCACCGGCTCGGCGAACGCCATCACGCCTTCCGGCACGAAGGTCGGGTACAGGTTGGTCTGCTCGAACTCGGCGTGGGTCTTGTAGAGGATGACGGGGATCGCGAACGAGATCTCGTGCTTGAGCTCGGACGAGACCTTCTGGTAGGCGCTCTCCATGTAGGAGGCGAGCCGCGGCAGGTGCTGTTCGAACTCGGGGTAGTAATAGATCTCGAAGTGCGGCGACTTGTAGATGCGCCAGTCGAAGTCGTCGTACTTGATCTTGTTCTTGCCGAAGTAGGGCACGAACTGGGCGTGGGCGGGCGCGGCGGGTGCCAGTGCGGCGAACAGCGCCGCCGCCGCCAGCGCACCCCCGAGCAGGCGTCGCATCTCGCGTCTCCTAGCGCAGCAGGACCCGCGTGCCGCGGATCCTCTGGGGCGTGATGACGCCCAGGAAGTTGGGCAGCAGCCGGTCCATCAGCTCGAAGTAGGAGGAGAGGGCCGAGACCTTCTGCTCCTCGGAGTAGAGCACCTCCTCGGTGAACTTCTCCTTGTGCAGCGTCTCGCCGGTGCGACCGTCGACGAAGTGGAACTCGGCGGTCAGGCTGTAGCCCTTGCGCTCCTGGAAACGATTGCTGCGCACCAGCCGCGGCCGTCCCGTGGCCGGGTCACGCACCACCCGCTCGTCGCCCTGGAAGCCCGAGCGGTTCTGCTCGGCGAAGTCGACCCGGCCGGTGATGATCAGCGGGTCCTGGTACTCCTCGCCCAGCCGCCGCCAGAAGGCGGCGTCGCCCAGCACGCGGTCGGTCTCCAGCCGGTACTGCTCGCGGTCTTCCTTGGTGAACCCGGAGCCCTCGCCGAGCGCCTCCAGCGCCCGCTCCAGCGCCTCGTGGATCGGCGGCCGGTCGGGCTCCAGCACCTGCAGCCGGGTGCCGGTGTTGCGCAACTGGTTCTGCAGCAGGCGCGCCGTCTCCGAGCCGATGTCGAACTCGGCCTCGCCCAGCTCGCTGGCGAAACCCGCCACCAGCACCCGGCGGAACTTGGAGACGTCGATCTTCGACTGCAACGGGGTCTCGACCGTGACCTCGACGAAGCTCGCGCAGCCGACGCCGGAGAGGACCACGGCCAGCAGGCCGAGGTTAAGGAGTCTTCGACTCGGCAGCTTTGCGGGCCTTGCGGTTGCGCTTGTCATCGGCTTCCCGGAACAGGTCGTAGTTCTGCTGGATGTAGAGGTCGTTGGGCTTCAGCTCCATCGCCTTCTCGTAGGCGGCGCGGGCCTTGTCGAACTCGCCCGACTGCTCGAGTGCGATGGCGAGGTTGTTCAGCGCGCTCGGGTTGTCGGGCTCGTGGTTGGCGGCCTTCTCGAAGCGCAGTCGCGCCTCGCGCCACAGCCCCTTCTGGGCGACCTCGATCCCGAACGCGATCTCCTGGTCGGCCGAAGGTCCGGCCGCCAGCAACAGCAGCACGAGCGGAAGCGGCGCGAGCATGGACGATGCGCCTCCTCGAAAGTGGTTCATCTGGAGAGGTTGAGCCCCGAGTTTGCGATGTTACCTGAGGCTTCCGTCGAAGCAAGGCAGGTGCCACCACCCGTGCCGAAGCCCGGCGCCCGGGACCCGCCGCGGCCTGTTCGCGGCGACGGACAGGCTGTCCCTTCGCCGAGGGACACCCGCCGCCGGCCGTTGACGGACCTTCACAGGCCGACCGGCGCGCGACAATCGGGCGGTCCGGGCCGCCTCTCCCGCTCCCCGGCGCGGCGGGTGCGTCTTTCCCTGGAGGTGGCATGCTCACGATCCTCGACGGTCTCGTCGTCTCCTTTCTGCCCGGCTTGCGGCCCGGGACAGCGCGCGCGGTCGCTCTCCGCGGGGCCGGCGAAGTCCTGGCCCACCCGGCGGAGCACCCGGACCTGTTGCCCCCCCGCGCGCGGGAGGCGCTCGGCTCCGGCGAGCCGCGGCGCCGGGCCGAGGCCGAACTGCGGCGGGCGGCCGCCGCCGGCGTCGAGCTGGTGCCCCTCGGCGACGCCTACCCCGCCTGGCTCGGCCGCACCGCCGATCCCCCGCCGGTGTTGTGGGTCCGCGGTCGCCTCGACCCCGCCGAGGGCGAGCGCTGCGTGGCCGTGGTCGGCTCCCGGGCCGCTTCTCCCGAGGGCCGGGCACTGGCCCGGGCCCTCGGTCGCGAGCTGGCAGCGGCGGGCCTGACGGTCGTCTCCGGGCTGGCCCGCGGCATCGACGGCAAGGCCCACCAGGGGGTGGTCGAGGTGGGGGGGCGCACGATTGCCGTCTTGGGTTCCGGCCTCGACCGGATGTACCCTGCGGAGCATGCGTCCCTTTCCGAGGCCTTGTTGCGTGCCGGAGGCGCCCTCGTCTGCGAGCGGCCGTTCGGCTCGCCGCCGGTGCCCGAGGCCTTCCCGCGCCGCAACCGCATCATCGCGGGCTGGGGCCGGGGCGTGGTCGTGGTCGAGGCCTCGTTGCGCAGTGGTGCCCTCGGCACCGCCCGCTGCGCGCTGGACGAGGGACGCGAGGTGATGGCCGTGCCGGGCCCGCCGAGTTGGCCCACCGCGGCCGGCACCAATGCCCTGATCCGGGACGGTGCCGTGCTGGTCCGTGACGCGGCGGACGTGGCGCTGGAGTTGGGTGTGGAGCTCCCCACCGCGGCCCCGGCGACCGGGGCCGACCCGGTGAGCGCGGCGCTGCGCTGCGACGCCCCCGCCCGGCTCGAAGAGCTGGCGGCCCGCAGCGGTCTCGAGCTGTCCGCCGTGCTCGCGCGGCTGACCGAGCTGGAATTTTCGGGGCGCGTCCGGCGACTGCCGGGCCCGCTCTTCGTGGCAACTTCTTAATCGTTCCCCCAGGAGAGACTTGGCCAAGAACCTCGTCATCGTCGAGTCGCCCGCCAAGGCGAAGACCATCAACAAGTACCTGGGCAAGGACTTCCTGGTGAAGGCCTCGATGGGCCATGTCCGGGACCTGCCCAAGAACCCCAAGAAGAAGAAGGGCAAGGCCGCGGGCCGGGCCATCGGCGGGGTCGAGATCGACAAGGGCTTCGCCGTCGAGTACGAGCCGCTCGAGAAGAAGAAGAAGGTCCTCGACGAGCTGAAGACGGCCGCCAAGGGCGCCGAGATGATCTACCTGGCGGGCGACCCGGACCGCGAGGGAGAGGCGATCTGCTGGCACCTGGCCGAGTCGCTCGGCGTCAAGGACAAGAAGAAGCTGCGCCGGGTGGTGTTCCACGAGATCACGAAGAAGGCGGTGCTGGCGGCGTTCGAGCACCCACGCGACATCGACGACAAGAAGGTCGACGCCCAGCAGACGCGGCGCATCCTCGACCGCCTGGTCGGCTACGGCATCAGCCCGATCCTGTGGGAGAAGGTGCGGCGCGGGCTCTCGGCCGGCCGCGTGCAGTCCGTCGCGCTGCGGCTGATCTGCGAGCGCGAGCGCGAGATCAAGGCCTTCGTGCCCGAGGAGTACTGGAGCGTGCTGGCCCAGCTCCAGGCGGAGCACCCGCCCGTGTTCCCCGCCAACCTGCTGCGCAAGCACGGCAAGCCGCTGGAGGTGACGAACGAGGCGCAGGCGGCGGAAGTCCGCCAGGAGCTCGAGGCCGCCACCTTCAAGGTCGCCAAGATCACCCAGAAGGAGCGCAAGCGCCACCCGGTGCCGCCGTTCATCACCAGCAAGCTGCAGCAGGAGGCGTTCAAGAAGCTGCGCTTCCCGGTCAAGCGCACGATGCAGGTGGCGCAGAAACTCTACGAGGGCATCGACGTCGGGCCCGAGGGCAGCGTCGGCCTGATCACCTACATGCGTACCGACTCGACCCGGGTCAGCGACGACGCGCTGGCCGCGGTGCGCGGCCACGTGGCCGCGACCTACGGCGAGGACTACCTGCCGGAGAAGCCGAACGTCTACAAGTCGAAGTCGAACGCCCAGGACGCCCACGAGGCGATCCGGCCGACCGACCTGTCGAAGTCGCCCGAGGCGATCAAGCGCTACCTGGGCAAGGACGAGTTCGCCCTCTACCGGCTGATCTGGAACCGCTTCGTGGCCTCGCAGATGCGGCCGGCGATCTACGACGAGGTCGTGGTCGACGTCGAGGCCGCCGCCTACCTGCTGCGGGCCAAGGGCTCGACCCTGCGCTTCAAGGGCTTCCTCGCGGTCTACGAGGAGACCCCCGACGAGAAGCCCGAGCAGAAGCCGGCAGCCGAGGAGAAGGCGCCGCAGACCGACGACACGGCGCCCGAAGAGGCCAGCACCGACCTGCCGCCGCTCGTCGAAGGCCAGCTGCTGAAGCTGCAGCAGCTCGACACCGACCAGCACTTCACCCAGCCGCCGCCGCGCTTCTCGGAGGCCGGCCTGGTCAAGGAACTCGAGGAGAACGGCATCGGTCGGCCTTCGACCTACGCCCAGATCCTGGCCACGATCGAGGCCCGCGACTACGTGGAGAAGCAGGAGGGCAAGTTCCGCCCGACCGAGATGGGCTTCCACGTCATCGACATGTTGATCCGCGACTTCGGCAACATCTTCAACGTGGAGTACACGGCGGAGCTGGAGAAGGAACTCGACGCGATCGAGGACGGCTCCGACAACCTGCTCAACACTCTCGGCAACTTCTGGAAGAAATTCGAGCTGGACCTGCCAGCGCCGGGACCGAAGCCGCCGAAGCCCGACGTGGTTCTCGTCCCCGGGGAAGTCTGCGAGAAATGCGGCTCGGGGATGGTCAAGAAGTGGGGCGGTGGCGGCCGGCCGTTCCTCGGTTGCTCGACCTATCCCGAGTGCAAGTCGACGAAGAAGATCGAGGGCGAGGAGAGCGGCTTCCCGCCGGTCGACCCCGAAGCCCTGGCCCTCAAGTGCTCGATCCACGACCAGCCGATGGCTCCGCGCTCGGGCCGCTTCGGCTACTTCATGGCCTGCACGCTCTACCCCGAGTGCAAGCAGACCCGCAAGCTGCTGCGCGGCAACGACGTCGACGGCACGCTCAAGCTCGAGCAGTTGCGCCAGATCGACGAGAACTGCCCCGACTGCGGCAAGCCGCTGGCGTGGCGGCGCGGTCGTTTCGGTCCGTTCATCGCCTGCTCCGACTACCCGGGCTGCAAGTACATCAAGAAGAAGGAAGCGATCGAGATCGGCCTGCTGTGCCCCGCCTGCAACGAGGGCCAGGTCGTCGAGCGCAAGGGCCGCTGGGGCAAGTCGTTCTACGGCTGCCGGCGTTACCCGACCTGCACCTTCACGGCGTACCACAAGCCCGTCGCCGAGCCGTGCCCGTCGTGCGGCCGCGCCTACCTGCTCGAGAAGGAGACGAAGAAGGAGGGCCGGGTGCTGTTCTGCGACAACGAGGGCTGCGAGTTCAAGAAGACCACGGCCGCGGCGTGAACCAGGTGGTCCCCCGCGCCACCATCGTGGGCGGCGGGCTCGCGGGCTGCGAGGCCGCGTGGCAGCTCGCCCGCCGCGGCGTCGCCTGCGACATCTTCGAAATGCGGCCGGTGCGCCCGACGCCGGTCCACCAGACGGCGGACTTCGGCGAGCTGGTGTGTTCGAACTCGCTGCGCGGCAACGACCTCGGCCAGGCCGCCGGGCTGCTCAAGGCGGAGATGCGGCGGCTCGACTCGCTGATCGTGCGCATCGCCGACTCGGTGCGGGTGCCGGCCGGCTCGGCGCTGGCGGTCGATCGCGAGCTGTTCGCGCGCCGGCTCACGGAGGCGGTCGAGGCGCTGCCCGGCATCCGCATCCATCGCGAAGAGGTGACGGCGATTCCCGCCGGCGACGTCGTGATCCTCGCCACGGGCCCGCTGACGGCGCCCGCGCTGGCGGCTTCGATCCGCGCGTTCGTCGGCGCCGAGGCGCTCCACTTCTACGACGCGATCAGCCCGGTGGTCGAGGCCGACAGCCTCGACCTCACGAAGCTGTTCCGCGCCTCGCGCTACGGCAAGGGTGGCGGCGATGATTACCTCAACAGCCCGCTCGACGAGGCCCAGTACCGCGCCTTCCACGACGAACTGCGCAAGGCCGAGGTCGCCGAGGTCAAGGACTTCGAGAAGGAGTTCTTCTTCGAGGGCTGCCTGCCGATCGAGGTGATCGCCAGCCGCGGCCCCGACACGCTGGCCTTCGGCCCGATGAAACCGGTCGGCCTGACCGACCCGAAGACCGGCCGCCGCCCGTTCGCGGTCGTGCAGTTGCGCCAGGACGACCTGGCCGCGACCCACTTCTCGCTGGTCGGCTTCCAGACCCACATCAAGTGGGGCGAGCAGAAGCGGATCTTCCGCACCCTGCCCGGGCTCGAGAACGCCGAGTTCGTGCGCTTCGGCATGATCCACCGCAACACCTACGTGAACGCGCCGAAGGCACTGTCGCCGGTGTTCGAGACCAGGGCCCGGCCCGGCCTGTTCTTCGCCGGCCAGATGTCCGGGGTGGAGGGCTACGTCGAGTCCGCAGCCTCGGGCCTGATCGCCGGCATTGCCGCCGCCGCTCGCGCCCACGGCGAGGAGCCGCAGCCGTTCCCGGTCGAGACGGCCCACGGTGGCCTCGGCCGCTACATCTCGGGCAGCGACCCCGCCCACTACCAGCCGACCAACATCGCCTTCGGCCTGCTCCCCGAACTTCCGAGCCGGGTACGCGACAAGGCGAAGCGGCGGCTGGCCCAGGCCGAGCGCGCCCTGCGCGCGCTGGACGAGTTTCTGCCGCGGGTGGCGGCGGTTCCGTCCCCGGTCGGAGCGTGAGCGCGGCCGTCCCCGACCTGCGCACCGCGATCCCGCTCTTCGCGCGCCACCTCGACCGCGAGCGCAACGCCTCGCCCCACACCGTGCGCGCCTACACCCGCGACCTCGAGCAGTTCGAGGCCTGGGCCAGCGCCGAATTGAAGCGGACCGTGACGCCGGCCGAGGTCGACCACCTCCTGGTCCGCTCGTTCCTGGCCCACCTCCACCACCACGGCCTGAAGAAGGCCTCGTCGGCCCGCAAGCTGGCGACGCTGCGCACCTTCTTCCGCTTCCTCGCCCGCGAGGGCGTGGTCGAGCGCAACCCGGCCCGGGCGTTGCTGTCGCCGCGGCTGGAGAAGCGGCTCCCGGCGCAGCTCGAGGAGGGCGAAGCCGCGGCCCTCGTCGAGGTGCCCGGCGACGGCCCCGTCGCGGTGCGGGCGCGGGCGGTGCTGGAGTTGCTCTACGGAACGGGCATCCGCTGCGCCGAGTTGACCGGCCTCGATCTACCCGAGGTCGACATGGATAACCGCATGGTCCGAGTTCTTGGCAAGGGCAGAAAAGAACGGGTCGTACCCTTCGGGCACGCGGCCCAGCGCGCCCTGGAGGCCTGGTTGCCGGTTCGGGAGAGTTGCCGGCCCCGGGAGGACGCCCTGTTCGTGACCCGCACGGGGCACCGGTTGTCGGATCGGGCGGTTCGGCGCCTTGTCGGCCAGAGAGTTCTGGCAATTTCACTAGAAAAGCACGTCAGCCCCCACACCCTGCGCCACGCCTTTGCCACCCACCTGCTCCAACGCGGGGCGGACCTGCGGGCCATCCAGGAGCTGCTGGGGCACGCCAGCCTGTCCACCACCCAGAAATACACCCACGTCAACGCGCGCCACATTCTGGAAATTTACAAGAAAGCACATCCGCGGGCGTGAAGGCCGGGTGCGACTCCCGAGCCCGTTGCTGCGTCTCATCTCTGTGAAGGCGATGGGGTTCCCACCCACCGACGAAGAACTCGTCGCAGCCGTCCAGGGTGGGGACTCGTCCGCCTTCGACGAGTTGGTGCGGCGCTGGGAGCGGAGAATCCGCGGCGCCGTGTACCGGGTCGTGGGCTCGGAAGAGGAGGCGCGGGACGTGACCCAGGAGGCGTTCCTCAAGGCGTTTCGTGGGCTCGCAGGCTTCAAGAGCGAGGCGCGCTTTTCTTCCTGGCTGTACCAGATCGCGCTCAACCTCTCGCGCGACAAGCTGCGGCGGCGCAAGCTGCGCAACCACGCGAGCCTCGACGCGATGGAGGAGGACGGGCACGCCTCGCCCGCGCTCGTCTCGCGCGCGCCCGACGCCCACGCCCAGTTCCAGCGCAACGACCTCGCGCGGCGGGTCGCGGCGGCGGTGGCCGCGCTGCCCGACGACCAGCGCGAGGTGATCGTGCTCAAGGAGTATCAGGACCTGACCTTCGTCGAGATCGCCGAGGTGCTCGAGCTGCCGGTGTCGACGGTCAAGACCCGGCTGTACCGGGGCCTCACCCTGCTGCGCGAGCGGCTCGAGCAGCAGGGCGTGGCCAGCTACGCGCGGGCCGGCCTGGCCCTGCTCTAGGACGATGAGAACTGCCATGACGGACTGTGAACGCTCCCGCGAAGACCTGATCGACGTGCTCTACGGAGAAGCGGGCACCGACGCGCGGCTGCGCGCCCAGGCCCACCTCGCCGCCTGCCCCGCCTGCCGCGACGAGCACGAAGCACTGCGCCGCGTGCGCGCGGAGCTCCCGGCGTGGAAGCTGCCCGAGGTCCAGGCGCAGCCGCGTCGGCTGGGGATGCCGCCCGTGGCTCGCGCGGGACTGGCGCTGGCGGCCTGCCTGCTGCTGGCGCTGGGCGCGATCGTCGTCAGCGGCTCCGAGCTGCGCTACGAGGGCGGCGCGCTCTCCGTGCGCCTCGGTCGCCCGGCGGCGAGTCCCGACCTGGAGGCGCGGCTCCAGGCCCAGGAGCAGCGCCACCGCGACGAGATCGCCGCGCTGCGTACCACCCTCGTGGCCCCGACGGCCGCCGAGAGCCCGCTGCTGGCCGCCGTCGACGAACGCATCCGCGCCGCCGAGGCGCGCCAGGCCGTGCTGCTCTCGTCGAGCCTCGCCGACTTCGCCGAGAAGAACGAAACCCAGCGTCGCTACGACCTCGCCCGCGTGTCGCAGGGCCTGTCGTATCTCGACCGCCGCACCGGTCGCCAACTCGCCCAGACCTCCGAGCTGATGGGCTACGTGTTGCAGGCTTCAGACCAGCGATGAGAGCGATCCAGAAGACGATCCTCGCGCTCTGCGCCGCCGGCCCGCTGGCCGCGGCCCAGGCGCCGACACCGCCCACCACGCCGCCCCGCGACGAGCTCTCGGGGCTGGCCTCGGTGTTCGAGCAGGCGGTGCGCCAGAGCGCGCGCCCCGGCTTCCACTTCATGGCCATGGACGCGCCGCGCAGCTTCTACCTGCCCGGTGTCGGGGCCGTGATCGTGCTCTCGCCGCGGGCGCTGCCGGCCGAGCGCCGGCCCGTGGTGCGGCGCAAGGTGGAAGCCGTGCCCTACGAGGCGGCGCTGCGCGAGCTGGAGGCGCGGCGGCGCGAGGCGCGCAGCCCCGAGGAGGAGCAGGCGCTGGCGCTGAGCATCGCCAACCTGCGCCGGCTGCAGCAGATGCACGCTCGCGACAGCCAGGAGCGCGCGCGACAGGAGGCGATGGTCGCGACCTTCGAGCGCGAGGCCGAGCGAGCCGTCGCGGTTCCCGCGCCGATGGTGGCCGACGTGCGCGAGCTGGAACGGCAGGTGCTCGCGATGCAGGAAGAGGCCGAGCAGGCGCGCCGCGAGGCGGAGGAGCGGCTCGAGCAACTGACCCACGAAGTGCGGCTGCGGATGCCGCCGGCGCCGCCGGAGGCGCCTGACCCGGCGGCACCGCCCGCCCCGCCCGCGCCGCCGTCCCCGGCCGCCGCACCCGTCGCGCCGCGGAGCCCCGCACCGTGGGCGTTCTGGTTCGAAGTCGAAGAAGTGACGGAGCGCCGCACGCCGGAGGCCACGATCGCCGCGGTGCGACAGGCCCTGACCCGCGCGCTCGAGAACCAGGGCCCGCTGCTGACCGGCCTGCCGCCACAGGAGGGCATCGTGGTCGCGGTCGACCTCGTCTCCGGCGAGTGGTCGGGCCGCGCCCCGTCGCGGCGCACGCTGGTGGCCCGGGTCGCCAAGAAGGACCTCGACGCCCGCGCCGCCGGCAAGCTCGACTCCGAGGGCTTCGCGAAGAAGGTCCAGCTCCTCGAGTATTGAGGAGACGAAGATCGCCGCGACTATCGCGAACGGCGGAGCAGCAGGGCGAGGGTGATCAGCGCCAGCGTGCCGTCGGTCGCCGCGAACAGCAGGAACGGGGCCGGCGAGGCGCGGGCGAAGTGGTCGTAGACGAACAGCGCGGCACCCAGCGCCTTGACGAACACGCCGGCGACCCAGAAATAGCCGCGCCGCGCGACCACGTCGCCAGCGGCCCAGAAGTAGCCGAGCGCCAGCGTCACCGTAAACAGGCCGTTGAGCTGGGCGTTGATCACCGGCACCGGGTCGGGCGCGCCGAACAGCCGCGCCAGCGTCACCGGCATTGCGAGCAGCGGCAGCCCCAGCAGCAGGTCGTAGACCCCCGACACCCACGCCAGCGTCCGCAGCCCGGGTGCTCCCGACGTCTCCTCGCGCACGCCCTATACTAGCCGCGCGTCCCCGGCGCACCCCATGTCCGACGACTCCCGCCTGCACGGCACGACCATTCTCTGCGTCCGCCACCGCGGCGGCGTGGCGCTCGCCGGCGACGGCCAGGTCAGCCTCGGCAACACCGTGATCAAGAGCGGCGCGCGCAAGGTGCGGCGGCTCCACAACGGCCAGGTGTTGACCGGCTTCGCGGGCGCCACCGCCGACGCGATGACGCTCCTGACCCGCTTCGAGAACAAGCTCGAGGAGCACCGTGGCGGGCTGGAGCGGGCCGCCGTGGAGCTGGCCCGCGACTGGCGAACCGAGCG
This sequence comes from Vicinamibacteria bacterium, assembly GCA_023701125.1. GTDB lineage: Bacteria > Acidobacteriota > Vicinamibacteria > Fen-336 > Fen-336 > WYBL01. The sequence goes on from JAMPXO010000004.1 coordinate 57,472, forward strand.
CTCGTTGCGGCGGCTGGAGGCGTTCCTGATCGTGGCCGACCGCGAGGCGTCGTTCCTGCTCTCGGGCGCCGGTGACGTGATCACCCCGGACGACGGACTGCTCGCCGTCGGCTCCGGCGGGCCGTTCGCGCTGGCCGCCGCTCGCGCGCTGGTCGCCCACGCGGACCTCGACGCCGCCGGCATCGCCCGCGAGGCGCTGAAGATCGCCGCCTCGATCTGCGTGTACACGAACGAGCAGCTCGTCGTCGAGGCGCTCTAAGGCCGTGGCCATCGTCCTCACCGAGCACGCGGACGAGCTGCGCACGCTCGACCAGCTGACGCCGCGCCAGATCGTGGCCTTCCTCGACCGCCACGTGATCGGCCAGCACAAGGCCAAGCGGGCGGTGGCGATCGCGCTGCGCAACCGCATCCGCCGCCAGCGCCTGGAGCCGGAGCTGGCCGCCGAGGTCACGCCCAAGAACATCCTGCTGATCGGCCCGACCGGCGTCGGCAAGACCGAGATCGCGCGACGGCTGGCCCAGCTCGCCGGCAGCCCGTTCGTCAAGGTCGAAGCCAGCAAGTTCACCGAGGTCGGCTACGTCGGCCGCGACGTGGAGTCGATCGTGCGCGACCTGGCGGCGGTCGCCGCCGAGAAGGTCCGCGCCGAGCTGCGCGAGGCGGTGCGCGAGAAGGCGCAGCGCGCGACCGAGGAGCGGCTGCTCGACGTGCTGCTGCCGCCGCCGCGCGCCGCCGAGGGCGATGCTGCAGCCGTCGAGCGCGCGCGGGAGTCGATGAAGGCCTCGCGCGAGAAGCTGCGGGCGGCGCTGCTGCGCGGCGAGCTCGACGCCCGCACGGTCGAGGTCGAGGTCCACGAGCGACCGGCCGCCGGCCTCAAGGCGCTGACCGGCAGCGCGCCGGAGGAGTGGGGCGCGCAGCTCCAGGACCTGCTCGGCGGGCTGATGCCGGGCCGCGCCCGGCGCCGCTCGATGACCGTCGCCGAGGCCCGCGACGTGCTGCAGCGCGACGAGGAGAGCCGGCTCGTCGACGAGGACGAGGTCGCCCGCCTGGCGCGCCTGCGGGCCGAGTCGTCGGGCATCGTGTTCCTCGACGAGATCGACAAGATCGCGGGCCGCGAGGGCCACCAGGGCCCCGACGTCTCGCGCGAGGGCGTGCAGCGCGACCTGCTGCCGATCGTCGAGGGCACGACCGTGCAGACGAAGATCGGCCCGGTGCGCACCGACCACGTGTTGTTCATCGCGGCCGGCGCCTTCCACGTCAGCAAGCCGTCGGACCTGATCCCCGAGCTGCAGGGCCGGTTCCCGATCCGGGTCGAGCTCGAGTCGCTCGGCGAAGACGAGCTGTGCCGGATCCTGACCGAGCCGAAGGGCGCGTTGCTGCGCCAGTACCAGGCCCTGCTCGAGACCGAGGGCATCCGCCTGGAGCTGACGCCCGAGGCGGTGCGGGAAGTGGCGCGCATGGCGATGGAGGTCAACGCGCGGACCGAGAACATCGGCGCTCGCCGCCTCGCCACGCTGCTCGAGGCGCTGCTCGAGGACGTCTCCTTCGCGGGGCCCGACGGCGGCCCCCGCACCCACCGCGTGGACCAGGCCGCCGTGCACGAAAAGCTCGCCGGCCTGGTCCGCGACACCGACCAGTCGAGGTTCATCCTGTGAACGTCCGCACCCTGGCCACCGTGGCCGCCGTGGCGGTCGCCGTCGTCGGCTGCGGCAAGCGCGGCGACCCGCTGCCGCCGCTGCGCCGCTCGCCGCTGCCCGTCGCCGACCTGCGCCTCGCCCAGCGCGGCACCGAGCTGGTGGTCACCTTCACCACCCCGCGCACCACCGTCAGCGGCCTCAAGCTGGGCCTGATGGAAGTGGAGCTGGTGCACCGCCTCGGCGCCGGACCGTTCGACGAGCAGTCGGTGCGCAAGACCCTGAAGGCGGCGCCGGGCGAGGCGCTGGGGGAGCGACTGCCGCTGCCGCCGCCCGGCACCCTGGTCCGTTACAAGGCGATCGTGCGCGCGGACGGCCAGCTCTCGCCGGAGGCCGCACCACCGCCATTCGTCACGGTCGCGCCGCCGGAACCGCCGAAGGGCGTGGTGGCCGAAGTGGTCGCGACGGGCCTGCGCCTGCGCTTCACGCCGGCCCCGCTGCCGACGCCGACTCCGTCGCCGTCCCCGACAGCCTCCCCGACCGCGGGCGTCACCCCGACCGCGCCCGCTGCCCCGGCCGTGGGCGCCACCCCGACCGCAATGGCCTCCCCGACCGCGTCCCCGGCCCCGACCGAAACCCCCGCCTCGACCGCATCCCCGACCCCGGCCGTGCCCACGGCGCCGCCCGCCGCTGACGCCAGCCCGTCCGCCTCCCCCGCGGTCGCCCCGACGCCGACCCCGGCGCCGACGCCACCGACCGCGGGCACCCACGTCTACCGCCGCCCCGCCGACGGCGCGTACGGCGCGCCGCTGACGACGGACCCGATCGCGGACGCCGTCTACGAGGACACCGTCGTGGCTCTCGAAGAACGTGTCTGCTACGAGTTACGCACGGTCGTCTCCACCAGCCCGCTGGTCGAGAGCGCAGCGACCGGCGAGGTGTGCCTGGTGCGCCGCGACATCGTGCCGCCGTCGGCGCCGCGCGGCCTGACGGCGCTCGAACGCGAGGGCGGGATCGATCTCGAGTGGAGCACCGCCCCGGACGCCGACGTCGTCGCCTACCGCGTGTACCGCACCGCGAGCGGCGGCGCGCCCCAGCGTGTCGCGGAAGTGGCGGAGACCCGTTACCGCGACCAGGCGCTGCCGGACGGCGCGCGCGTGCTCGTCTACCAGGTCGCGGCCGTCGACAAGGCCGGCAACGAGGGCCCGCTGGGCGACGGCGTATCGGCGAGGAGACCATGAACCGCTACTACCGTGTGCGGGACCGCGGCGCTGCCGTGTGGGCCCGCGAAGAGGGCGACCGGCTGCGGCTGCTCGAAGGCAACCCGTTCCAGAGCCCGCGCGAGCGCGGCGAGACGATCGAGAAGGCGGGGGCCCACCTGGTGTGCCCGCTCCACCCCTCGAAGATCGTGGCCATCGGCCGCAACTACAAGGACCACGCGGCGGAGCGCGGCAAGCCGGTGCCGAAGGAGCCGCTCGTGTTCCTGAAGCCGCCGTCGAGCCTGATCGGGCCCGGGCAGCCGATCCGCCACCCGGGCTGGGTCGGCCGCGTCGACCACGAAGCCGAACTGGGGCTGGTGATCGGGCGCGAGGTGTCGCGGCCGCCGACGCCACAGGAGGCCGCCGCGGCGATCTTCGGCGCCGTCTGCGTCAACGACGTCACCGCCCGCGAGATCCAGGACAAGGACGTCCAGTTCACGCGTGGCAAGGGCTTCGACACGTTCTGCCCGGTCGGCCCCTGCGTCGCCACCGGCCTCGACCTCGGCGCGTTGCAGGTCGAGGCCCGCGTCAACGGCAGCATCCGCCAGCGCGGCAACACCCGCGACCTGATCTTCGATCCCGCCTACCTCGTGTGGTACGTGGCGCGGGTCATGACCCTGCTGCCCGGCGATATCATCTCGACAGGGACCCCCGCGGGCGTCGGCCCGCTCCAGCCGGGCGACGTCGTCGAAGTCGAAGTCGAAGGCGTGGGCGTCCTGCGCAACCCCGTGCAGAGCCAGGAAGGACCGCAGTAGATGAAGATCTTTCTCGACACCGCCAGCCTGAAGGAGATCCGCGAGGCCACGTCGCTCGGCGTGGTCGACGGCGTGACCACCAACCCGAGCCTGCTGGCGAAGGAGCAGGGCGAGCCGGAGGCGATCCTGCGCGAGATCTGCGATCTCGTCGACGGCCCGATCTCGGCCGAGGTGGTGGCGACCGACCCCGCCGGCATGATCCGCGAGGGCAAGCACTGGGCCGCGCTGCACGAGAACATCACCGTCAAGGTGCCGTGCACGGTGGCCGGCATCCAGGCCACCAAGGCGCTCAGTGGCGAGGGGCACAAGGTCAACGTCACGCTGATCTTCTCGCCGACCCAGGCGCTGATCGCGGCCAAGGCCGGCGCGACCTTCGTCTCGCCGTTCGTCGGCCGCCTCGACGACATCGCCACCCCGGGCATGGAGATGGTGGCCGACATCGTCCGCATCTTCGCCAACTACGACTTCACGACCGAGGTGCTGGCGGCCTCGCTGCGCCACCCGATGCACGTGCTGGAGGCGGCGCGGATGGGCTGCCACGTCGGCACCATGCCGGTGTCGGTGTTCCACCAGCTGCTCAAGCACCCGCTGACCGACCTCGGCCTCGAGCGCTTCCTGGCCGACTGGGAGAAGGCGAAGAAGGAGCTGGGCGCGAAGGCCCGCTGAAGATGCCGCTCTACGAGTTCGCCTGCCTGTCCTGCCAGCAGAAGTTCGAGCAGCTCGTGCCCTCGTTCCGCTCCGAGGCCAGCTGCCCGAAGTGCGGCGGCCACGACGTCGAGAAGCTGCTGTCGACGTTTGCCATGAGCTCGGGCGGTGGCAGCCGCAGCGCTGACGCCCCGCGGATGCCGGCGATGGCGGGCGGCGGGGGCGGCTGCTGTGGCGGCGGCTGCGGTTGCCATTGATGCACGACCCGAACGCCGTCCTCCAGGACAAGGTCGCCCGCGCCGAAGCCGGCGGCGGCGCCGCCCGCCGCGAGCGCCAGCACGCCGAGGGCAAGCTGACCGCGCGCGAGCGGGTCGAGCTGTTGCTCGACGAGGGCACGTTCGAGGAGCTCGACAAGCTGGTCGAGCACCGCTGTCTCGACTTCGGCATGGCGGAGCAGAAGATCCCCGGCGATGGCGTCGTCTCCGGCCACGGCCGGATCGACGGCCGGCTCGCCTTCGTCTTCGCCCAGGACTTCACCGTCTTCGGCGGCAGCCTGTCGGAGACCAACGCCCAGAAGATCGTCAAGGTGATGGACCTGGCGATGAAGATGGGCGCACCGGTGATCGGCCTCAACGACTCCGGCGGCGCTCGCATCCAGGAGGGTGTCGCCTCGCTCGGCGGCTACGCCGACATCTTCCTGCGCAACACGCTGGCCTCGGGTGTCGTGCCGCAGATCTCCGCGATCCTCGGCCCCTGCGCGGGCGGCGCGGTGTACAGCCCCGCCATCACCGACTTCAACGTGATGGTCAAGGACACCGCGTACATGTTCGTGACCGGTCCCGACGTGATCAAGACCGTCACCCACGAGGAAGTCAGCAAGGAGGAACTGGGCGGGGCGATGACCCACAACGTGAAGTCGGGCGTCGCCCACTTCGCGGTGGACGACGACCGCGCCTGCCTGGCGCTGATCCGCGAGCTCGTCTCCTTCCTGCCCCAGAACAACCTCGAGGACCCGCCGGTCCTCAAGTCGGAGGATCCGCCCGACCGCGCCGACGAAGAGCTCGATACGTTGATCCCGCAGGAGACGAACAAGCCGTACGACATCAAGCGGCTGATCGCGGCGATCGTCGACGACCGCCACTTCCTCGAGGTCCACGAGCACTACGCGCCCAACATCGTGGTCGGCTTCGCCCGGCTCGGCGGCCGCAGCGTCGGCATCGTCGCCAACCAGCCCGCCGTGCTGGCCGGTTGCCTCGACATCGACGCCTCGGTCAAGGGCGCCCGCTTCGTGCGCTTCTGCGACGCCTTCAACATCCCGCTGGTCACCTTCGAGGACGTGCCCGGCTTCCTGCCCGGCACCGCCCAGGAGTGGGGCGGCATCATCCGCCACGGCGCCAAGCTGCTCTACGCCTTCGCCGAGGCGACGGTGCCGAAGCTGACCGTGATCACCCGCAAGGCCTACGGCGGCGCCTACTGCGTGATGGCCTCCAAGCACATCCGCACCGACGTCAACTTCGCCTACCCGACCGCGGAGATCGCGGTGATGGGTCCCGAGGGCGCCGTCAACATCCTGTACCGCCGCGAGCTGCAGGCCGCCGAGGACCCCGTCGCCTACCGCAAGGCCAAGGTCGAGGAGTTCAAGGACAAGTTCGCGAACCCCTACGTCGCCGCCGACCGCGGCTTCGTCGACGAGGTGATCCAGCCCCGGGACACCCGCCGCAAGCTGATCGCCGCGCTGGAGATGTGCAAGCACAAGCGCGACAAGAACCCGCCCAAGAAGCACGGCAACATCCCGCTGTGAACTTCAAGAAGATCCTGATCGCCAACCGCGGCGAGATCGCCGTCCGGGTGATCCGCGCCTGCCGCGAGCTGGGCATCCCGTCGGTCGCGGTCTACTCCGAGGCCGACCGCCTCGCGCTGCACGTGCGGCGCGCCGACGAGGCCTACGAGATCGGCCCCGCGCCGTCGCGCGACAGCTACCTGCGGATGGACCGCATCCTCGACGTCGCGAAGCGTTGCGGCGCCGACGCGATCCACCCCGGCTACGGCTTCCTGTCCGAGAACGCGGCCTTCGCCCGGGCCTGCGACGATGCCGGCATCACCTTCATCGGCCCGCGCGCGGAGACGATCCAGGCGATGGGCGAGAAGACCTCGGCGCGGCGGATCGCGGTCGAGGCCGGCGTACCGGTGGTGCCCGGCACCCTGCACCCGGTGACCTCGGACGAGGAGATCCGGCGCGAGGCCGCGCGGATCGGCTTCCCGCTGATGCTGAAGGCGGCGGCGGGCGGCGGCGGCAAGGGCCTGCGCCTGGTGCCCCACGCCGACGACCTGGCGACCGCGGCCCTGCGCGCCCGCTCCGAGGCGAAGAGCGCGTTCGGCGACGACAGCGTGTACCTCGAGAAGGCGGTGCTGCAGCCGCGCCACATCGAGATCCAGGTGATGGCCGACGCCCACGGCAACGCGATCCACCTGTACGAGCGCGAGTGCACGATCCAGCGCCGCCACCAGAAGGTGATCGAGGAGAGCCCGTCGCCGTTCCTGACGCCCGAGCTGCGCGAGCGGATGGGGGCGCTGGCGGTGGCGCTGGTCAAGAAGGTCGGCTACGTCAACGCCGGCACCCTCGAGTTCCTGGTCGACAAGGACCGCGAGCCGTACTTCCTGGAGATGAACACCCGGTTGCAGGTCGAGCACCCGGTGACCGAGATGGTCACGAACTTCGACCTCGTCAAGCTGCAGATTCGGGTCGCGCAGGGCGAGAAGTTGCCGATCACCCAGGCGGACGTGCGCCAGACCGGCCACGCGATCGAGTGCCGCGTCTACGCCGAGGACCCGGAGCGCGGTTTCCTGCCCTCGCCGGGGAAGATCGTCGCGCTGCGGGTGCCGGGCGGGCCCGGCGTGCGCGACGACTCCGGCGTGTACGAGGGCTACGACGTCCCGATCCACTACGACCCGATGATCAGCAAGCTGGTGGCCTGGGGCCGCACCCGCGAGGACGCCATCAACCGCATGCGGCGCGCGGTCTCCGAGTACAAGGTGCTCGGCATCCAGACGACGCTGCCGTTCTTCGAGCGGGTGATGCGCCACCCCGACTTCCTCGCCGGCGACTTCGACACCTCGTTCGTCGAGAAGGCGTTCGCCCAGCACGAGGTCAAGCGCGAGGCGCCGTGGGAGGTGGCCGTCGCGGCCGCCGCGATCCAGGCCTACCGCGACCGCCAGGCGCGGCGTGGGGCCTTGACCCAGTCGGCGGGCGCGCGGCCGGCGTCGGGCTGGCGGGTGCGCGGCTGGCGCGAGGGACCGGGAGGCCGGCTGTGATCTTCGACGTCTCCGTGCTCGGCCGCACCGTCAAGGCCGAGGTCAAGGTCCGGGGCGACGTGTACCAGGTGACGATCGACGGCAAGCCGCACACGGTCGACTTCCGCGAGACCGGCCGCGACTTCGCCAGCCTGCTGCTCGACGGCCGCAGCTTCGAGGCCGGCCTCGAGCGCAAGCAGGGCGGCTTCATCGTCCACCTGCCGGTCGACAACATCGAGGTCGCGCTGCAGGAAGCCGCGCGCGGCTCGGCGTCTGCCCACAAGAAGGCCACGGGTCCCGCGCGAGTCACCGCGCCGATGCCGGGCAAGATCGTGCGCGTGCTGATCGAGGCCGGCCAGGAAGTGGCGGCCGGGGCCGGGTTGATCGTGATGGAGGCCATGAAGATGGAGAACGAACTGCGCGCCCCCCGCGCCGGTCGGGTCCAGAGCGTGGCTGCGCGCGAGGGCCTGGCCGTGGAGACGGGGGCCCTGCTCGTCGTGATCGAGTAGGCGCGAGGGGGCGTCGGGTGGCGCTCTGGCCCTGGCGGCGACGGCCCGCAGCGCCCGCGCCCGCGCCCATGCCCGCGGAGGCCGCAGCGGAAGCGTCCGCGAGCGCGCCCGTGGACGCCCCGGAGGCAACCGCTTCGCCCCCCGAGCCGCCGTCGTCGACGCCGCGCTCGCGCACCCGTGCGCGGCTGCTGCTGCTGCTGCTGTTCGCGGCCAGCCTGTGGCTGGCCCACGTGCGGCTGCCGTCCGTCGCCGGCGAGGTCGTCGGCCTGCTGCTCGGCCAGGCCCTCGAGCGCTCGGCCCGGATCGGCTCGATCCACCTGAGCCTCGACCCGCTCGGCCTCGAGCTGCGCGACATCAGCATCGCCGGCCGCAAGCCGGGCCCGCCCTTCGTCTCCATCCCGCGCGTGTTCGTGGTGCCGGCGCTGGAGACGCTGGGCGGCCCGCTGCTGGCCTTCGAGCGGGTCCGGATCGAGGGCCTGCGCCTCCACCTGCGGGCCTTCGCCGAGGGCGGCGACGACATCCCGAAGCCGCAGCGCAAGACCAAGGGGGGCGGGGGACCGCAGATCCGCATCCGGCGGCTGACGATCGAGGACGGGGAGTTCATCCTCGACCACAAGCGAGTGCCGCTCGAGCTCGACCTGCCCGACTTCCGCGCCCGCCTCTCGCAGGGGCGGGCGGGCGCGCTGCTGGGCCAGATCGGCTTCGGCACGGGCCGGATGCGCTTCGGCCAGAACCCGGAGTTCCCGATCGGCACCGAGATCGACGTGCGGATCGAGGGCCCGGACCTGTTCGTCCAGGAAGGGCACCTGCGCGCGCCGGGGACCGACCTGCGCTACACGGGCCAGATCCGCATCCAGGCTCGGCCCACCGGCCGCTTCGAGCTGGCCGGCCCGATCAGCCTCGGCCTGCTCGACGACCACCTGATGCGGACCGGCTTCGGGATCCAGGCCGACGGCCGCTTCAAGGGCACGGTCACCGTCAACGGCTCGCAGCTCGGCGTGCAGGGCGAGCTGTCGGGCACGAACGGCGTGTTCGACGCGGTGCCGGTCGAGCGCTTCCGCGGCGACATCCGCTGGGACCACGAGGGCGTGCACCTCAAGGGACTCGAGTTGCACACGCTGGGCGGCTCCGGCGTCGTCGACCTGATCGTGCCGCCGGGCAAGACCACCATCTCCTCGCTGGTCGCCGACGTGCGCGGCGCCGACGCGGAAGGCCTCGCCCGCGCGGTCTTCGACTGGGGGCCACTCGACCTCGCCGCCGCGGCCACCGGCCGCATCGAGCTGCAGTGGCCCAAGGGCCGCTTCAAGGATCAGCTCTCGGGCCGGATCGGGCTCGACCTCGCGCGCGGCAGCGACCTGCGCACGGCGCTGTGGGGCCGCTTCGACTGGCGCGCGGAGAACGGCGTGCAGTTCGTCGAGCGCGGCCGGTTCGAGACGCCCCACTCCGAGGCCGACGTCCTTGGCCGGGTCGAGGTCGACCGCCGCGCCGACCTCGCGGTGCGGGTCGAAACCCGCGACCTCGCGGCAGCAGACCGCCTCGCCGCCCGGCTACGGGCCGCGGTCGGCAACCCGGAGGCGGTGCCGGCGGGCTTCGGCGGCCGCGCCCGCTTCGAGGGCCGCTGGCGGCGCAGCCTCGACGACCCGCTGTTCGAGGGGCGGGCCACAGCGGAAGACGCGCGCTGGCTCGGCGTGCGCTGGGGCGACGTGGAGTGGAGCGGCACCGCGGATGCGCTCGAGGTCCACTCGCGGCCGCTGGTGCTGCGCAAGGGCGATGCCCGGATCGAGATGACCGGGCGCAGCGAGACCGGGTTCCTGGGCGACCTCGACGCGCTGGAGGCGGACGTGCGGCTCAGCCGCTGGCCCGCCCGCGACCTGCTGCTGGCGCTGGCCTGGGAGCTCGAGCTCGACGCGCCGGTCAGCGGCAGCGTCGCGCTCACCGGCCGCCGCAGCGCACCGCAGGGCCGCGCGGAGCTCACCGCCGACGCCGGGACCTACTACGGTGTGCCGTTCTCGGCGCTCGCGATCGAGTCGCGGATGCACGGCCCGGTCGCGCAGGCGAGCGGAGCTGCCACGGTGGGCGATGGCCGCGTGCGTTTCGTCGGCACGGCGCGCGAGGAGGGACTCTACGACGGCCGGGCCTGGATCGAAGGCGTCGACCTCGGCGCGGCGGCGCCGGAGCTGGCGCCGGGTGTCGGCTGGAGCGGACGGCTCGAGGCCGAGGCGACGTTCGCCGGCAGCCTCGATCGCCCGCGGATGACGGGCACGCTGGCGGTGCCCCGCGTGTTCCTCGGCGACGAAGGCCTCGGCGCGCTGTCCGGCACGGCCCGCGGCGACGGCAGCGGCGACGTCGTGCTGCAGGCCGCGGCGCGCTCGGCGCGCGTCGCACTGACCCTCTCGGGCCGAATCGGGGCGGCCGAGCCGTACCTGGCGCAACTGCACCTCGCCGCCGACGACACCAGCCTCGATCCGTTCGCCCGGGCGCTGTCGCCGGCGCTGCCGCCGCTGCTCGGCATCGTCGCCACCGGGGCCGTGGACGTGAGCGGTCCGCTGCTGCGGCCGAAAGAGCTGGTGGTCCGCGGCGAGGCCCCGCGGCTGGCGCTCAGCCTGCCCGAGTACAAGGTCCACAACAGCGCGCCGCTGCGCTTCCAGGTCGAAAACGGCCGGCTCGCGCTGGAGGAAGTTGCGCTGGCCGGCGAAGGCACGGACCTGCGCGTCAGCGGCAGCGCCGCGCTGCTCGAGGACGGCCCCGTGTCGCTCGCCGTGCGCGGCTCGGCGGACCTGCAGGCGCTGGCGGCGCTGACCCGCAACCTGCGTGGGCGCGGCGCGGTCGCGCTCCAGGTCGACGTGGCCGGCACCCGCGACGTGCCGCGGATGACGGGTGTGCTCGAGGTCGCGGACGCCGGGCTGCGCATGCGTGGCTTCCCCCACGGGCTGGAGGCGGTCCGCGGCCGGTTGCGGCTGACCGAGGCGGGGGCCCAGTTCGACGACCTGCAAGGCACCGTCGCCGGCGGGCCGATCGAGGCCTCGGGCCGGGTCGCCTGGGCCGGGGGCCGCGTCACCCGCTTCGACATCGAGGCCTCGGGTCGCGGCATCGCGCTGCGTTATCCCGAGGGCCTGCGCAGCCAGCTCGATGCCGAGCTGCGGCTGTTCGGCGACTCGGAGCAACAGTGGCTGTCGGGCGACATCGACGTGCGTCAGGCCTCGTGGACTCGCCGCTACGACCTGGCCTCGGAGTTGATGTCGGCCACCACCGCGCCGCTGCCGGCCGCGGCGGCGATGCCCGGTGGGCTGCAACTCGACCTGCGGCTGCGGGCCCCGGGCACGCTGCGGATCGACAACAACCTGGCGACGCTGGTCGCCCGCGCCGACCTGCGGTTGACCGGCGCGGCCGAAGCGCCGACCGTGCTGGGCCGGGCCGAGGTCGAGCGTGGCCGCCTCTACTTCCAGGGCAACACCTACCAGATCCGGCGCGGCGTGATCGACTTCGCCAACCCGCAGCGGATCGACCCGCTGTTCGATCTCGAAGCCGAGACCCGGCTGCGCTCGTACCGCGTCTCGCTGCGCTTCAACGGCACGCTGGAGCGGGTCTCGCCGACGCTCACCTCGGACCCGCCGCTGTCGGCGGTGCAGATCCTCAGCCTGCTGGCCGGCGCCGACGAGCGCGACGTCGCCTCGCTGACCCAGGTCCAGAGCGAGAGCACGAACCTCGCGGCCACCGGCGCCGCCACGCTGGCCGCCGGTCGCCTCTCCGAGGAGGTGGGCCTGGAGCGCGGGGCGGAGCGGCTGCTGGGCCTCAACCGCTTCTCGATCGACCCCAGCGCACTGCGCGGTGGCGTCGCCAACCCGACCGCGCGGCTGACCGTGGGCAAACGCATCACCCGTGACCTGTCGGTGCTCTACTCGGTCGACTTGCGCGGCACCCAGGAGCGGATCCTGTCGATCGAGTACACGCTCTCCGACCGCCTGTCCGTGCTGGCGACCCAGGCCGAGCCCGATGGGCTCGGCTTCGACCTGCGGCTGCGGAGAACCTACCGGTGAACGCCCGCGCGCTCGTGCTCGCGCTGCTGTCGCTCGCAGCCCCGGCCGTCGCCGCGCCGGAGCCGCCCGTCGTCGCGGTCACGGTCGAGGGCCCGACCGCGCTGCGCGAGCGGCTGCTGCGTTACGTCGGCCTGGAGACCGGCGCGCCGCTCGACCCCGAGGCGGTGCGTCGCTCGGTCGAGCGGCTGTTCGCGACGGGCGAGCTCGAGGACGTGTGGGTGGAGACCGAGGCCGAGCCCGCGGGCACCCGGGTGCGGATCGTGCTGCGACCGCTGCCACGGCTGCGCGACGTGCGGATCGAACCGATCGCCCGGCCGGCGACGGAGGCGCCGGCGCCGGGCCGGCCCGTGGCCCACGACCCGGCGCTCGACGCGGGCGACGTGCGCCAGGCCTCCGGCCTGCGCGATCGCGAGCCGCTCGACGAGGCCCGGCTCGAGCGCGCGGCCCAGGCCGTGGCGCTGGAGCTGGAGCGCCGCGGCCATCTCGAGGCGCGGGTCAGTGCCCGCATCGAGCGCGCGGCCGACGCGGCGCTGGGCGACGCCGTGTTCACGATCGACGCCGGCCCGCGGGCCCGCGTCGACGTGGTGCGACTGCTCGGTGCGCCGGAGGAGCACCAGGCCCGACTGCAAGCGCCGCTGCTCTCGCTCGCGGGGCGCGACGAGTCGCGCGCGCGGGCGGAAGAGGCGGCCGAGGACACCCGGCGCGAGCTGGTCGCCGCCGGCCACTGGCGGGCCCGGGTCGAGCCGCGCCGCGTGTACGACCCCGCCGCCGCTGCCGTCAGCCTCGACTTCGTCGCCGAGCCCGGCCCGCGGCTGAACCTGCGCTTCGAGGGCGAGCCGCTGCCCGCCGGGTTGCGCTCGAAGGTGATCCGACTGGTCGTCGAAGGTCGGGCGGCGACCGACGCGCTCGACGCCGCCGGCGAGCAGATCGAGGCCTGGCTCGGCGAGCGCGGACACCGCTCGGCCGAGGCCCGCTGGCGGGAGGAAGCCACCCCCGGTGGTCGCGCGCTCGTCTACGCGACCAGCGCCGGGCCGGTGACCCGGCTGGCCGCGGTCGCATTGCGCGAGTTCCCCGCCGGTTTCGTGGCCCCGCTGCTCACGAGTCACGTCGGGGACCCCGCGCGCGACGCCCTGCTCGACCAGGACCGCCGCGCGCTGGCCGAGGCGCTGAAGAGCCATGGCTACCCGGAGGCCGAGGTCGAGCTCGACGTGCCCGAGGTCGGCGGCGAGGTGGTCGCCGCCTTCCGCGCCCGGCCCGGCCGTGCGGTGCGGGTCGAGGCCTTCGCCGTCGCGGCCGACGCGCCGCTGCCGCCGGAGTCTTCGCCGCACGAGCTGCGGCTGCGCGAAGGGGTGCCGTACCGCGTCACCGACCTCGGCCGCGACCGCGCCGCCCTGCTCGCGGCCTGGCGCAATGCGGGCCACCCGCTGGTCGAGGTGACCCCCGAGGTGCGCTTTTCCGAGGACGGCACCCGGGCCTCGATCACGATGAAGGTGGAGGCCGGGCCACGCACGCTCGTCGACCAGATCGTGATCGCGGGCCTGGAGAAGACCCGCGAGGAGGTGGTGCGCCGCGAGCTGTCGATCGAGGAGGGCCAGCCGCTCGGGCTCGCCGCTGCGATCGAGAGCCAGCGCCGGCTGTCGGCGCTGGGGCTGTTCGGCCGCGTCGACTTCGTGGAGGTGGAGACCGCGGCCGGCACCACCGACGTCGTCGTCCAGGTGGACGAGGCGCCGCGGACGACCGTCGGCTACGGCGTCGGCTTCGGCGAACGCGACCTGCTGCGGGCCAGCCTCGAGCTCAGCCGCCGCAACCTGTCGGGCCTCGACCGCACCGCATCGGTGTTCCTGCGCGGTTCGTTCCGCGGCAGCCGCGTGCTCGGCAACTACCGCGAGCCGTTCCTGTTCGGCTCCCGGCGCCAGTTGCTGCTGACCGCCTTCCGCGAAGAGGAGGACCGCGACAACTTCGATTTCCGCCGCGCCGGCGTCGCCGCCCAGGTGGCGCAGAACCTCAGCCCGCGGCTGTCCCTGGTCGGCCGCCTGGTGTTCCAGGACACCGACACCTACAACGTCGAGGTGCCGTGCGACGAGGTCGACCGCCAGTACTGCAACGCCACCCTGACCGGGCCGTCGGTGTCGCTGGTGCTGGATGCCCGCGACGACGCGCTCGACCCTCGCCGCGGCTACTTCCTGGGCGTCGACGTGCTCCACTCGGCCGGCTGGCTCGGTGGCGACGACTTCGTCAAGGCCTTCGCCCAGGCCTCCGTGTTCCGCCGCGCGCAGCGGCGGGTGCTGTTCGCGTTCTCCGCCCGGCTCGGCCTCGGCCGCACGATCGGCCTCAACGAGCCGCTGCTGCTGCCGCTGCCGGAGCGCTTCTTCGCCGGCGGCGACTACTCGATGCGCGGTTTCGCGCCCGACTCGGTGGCCCCCGAGGGCGGCAACGCCCTGCTGCTGGGCAGCGCCGAGCTGCGCTTCGAGCTGCGCGACCGCTTCTCGCTGGCGGCGTTCGCCGACTCCGGCAACGTGTACCCGCTGGTGGGCGACATCAGCCTGCGCGACCTGCGCTACTCCGCGGGCCTCGGCCTGCGTTACCGCAGCGCGCTCGGGCCGCTGCGGCTCGACTGGGGCTACAAGCTGAACCGCCGACCCGGCGAGTCCGCCTCCCGCTTCCACGTCACGGTGGGCCATGCGTTCTGAGCGCTTCGTCGTCCTGGCCCTGTGGCTGGCCGTCGCCGGGGCCGCGCGCGGCGAGCGGATCGAGGCGGTGGTGGCGAGCGTCGACGGCCGCCCGGTGCTGCTCTCCGAGCTGCGCGCCGCCGCGGCGGTCAAGGGCCTGGCCGACACGGCGGCGCGCGAGGCCCTGGTCGACCAGTTCCTGATGGAGCGAGAGGCGCTGCGCTTCCCCGCGCTGACGCCCGCAACGGAAGAGGTGGAACGGCTGGCCGCGGGTCTCGCCGCCCGCGCGCCCGGCGTGCCGCTGCCGGCGCTGCGGCGGCTGGCCCGCCGCGAGGCGCTGATCCTGGCCTATGTCGAGTTCCGCTTCCGGCCGCTGGTGCAGGCCGACGAGACCGAACTGCAGGGCGACTGGCTGGCGCTGCCGGAGCCGCGGCTGCCGTTCGCCGAGGCCCACGCGGAGCTGCGCGAAGCCCGCGTGCGACGCATCCTCGACATGCGGCTCGAGACCTGGGTCGCCGAGCTGCGCCGCGGCGCGCGCATCCGATATCCGTCCGTCGGCGGCTCGCGCCGGGAGTGAATCCCGGCGCTCGGGCCGCGGGGTCTCACGCCGCGAAAAGGACCGCGGCTCCGACCCCGTCGGGTTCCGACGCCGGGCAAAGCCCGTCGCCGGTCCCATGGGGCTACGTCGCGAACGGAGCTCCTCCGCCCCCAAACCCCCACCCCGGGGTCGCTACCGGTCGTACTGGCCGCGGGCGCCGTTGCGGCGGATCGCGACCAGGTCGGCGAAGGCGCGGGCGCCGCGGCCCAGGGTGACGCGGGTGGCGACGTCGTTGCGCCAGGTGACGCCCACTTCGTCGATGCGCAGGCCGGCGCGGTGGGCGACGTAGAGCACCTCGACGTCGAAGCCGAAGCCGTCGAGCACACTGCACGAGAACGCGCGCACGGCGGCCTCCGCGGTCCACAGCTTGAACCCGCACTGGGTGTCGTGCAGACCGGGCAGCAGCAGGCCGCGGACGCAGGCGTTGAACAGCCGGCCCATCGCCTCGCGGTAGATCGGCTGATGGACCTCGACCTGCGAACCCGCGACCGCGCGCGAGCCGATCGCGACGTCGGCGCCGGCGTCGAGCCGGGCGTCGAGCCGGGCCAGGTCCTCGATCGGCGTCGACAGGTCGGCGTCGGTCATCAGCCGCCGCTGCCCGACGGCGCCCAGCATCCCGCGCCGTACCGCGTCGCCCTTGCCGCGGTTGCGAGCGGCGCGCAGCACGCGCAGCCCGGGCAGGCCCAGCGCCAGCGCCGCCTCGGCCGTGCCGTCGTGCGAGCCGTCGTCGGCGACCACGATCTCGTGTGGTCGGTCGGCCAGCGCGGCCGCGATCCGGCGCAGCGTCGGCGGCAGCCGGGCGGCCTCGTTGTAGGCCGGGATCACGACCGAGAGCGTCATCCGGCGACCTCTCCGAGGCGCGACACCACCGCGGCGGGCACGCCCGGCAAGCCCAGCTCGCGCGCGGCCCAGCGCACCTCGTCGACGTAGCGGCCGAGCCGCGTGCCCTCGCGGCCCCGCTCGGCAGCGATGCGTGCGGTCTCCGTCGCGCGCGTGGCGACGAGCCCTTCCAGGAAGACGGCGAGCGTGCGGCCGGTGTCGGCGAGGTCGTGACGAGCGTGGACGTGGGCCGCCGCGGCGCGGCCCATCGCCTCGCGCAGGCCGGGCTCGGCCAGCAGCGTGTCGAGCAGGGCCTCGAGGTGGGCCGCCTCCAGCGGCCCGGGTTCCACGGGCGCCACCACGCCCTCGGGGAACTCGAAGGCAGCCGGCGAGCCGGCGCTGACCAGCGCGGCCCGGCCCAGGCCCAGCGCGCGCACGAGCGCCGCCGACATCTCGCCGTGGGACGGGAAGCGCAGCGCCAGCACGACGTCGGCGGCGGCGAGGTGGGCCACGAAGTCGGCGAACGCGAGGCGCCCGGTGACGACCAGCCCGTCGGCGTCGAGGCCGGCCGCCGCGGCGAGGGCCGCGAGATCGAAGCCCGGCTCGACGCCGCCGGCGACGACCAGCCGCAGTTGCGGGAAGCGCGGCCGCAGCCGGGCGACGGCGCGCAGTGCGGCGTCGAGCCGCTTGTGCGGGTTGGCGAGACCCGGCGAGGTGACGAGCAGCGCGCCCTGCGCCAGGCCCAGCGCGCGCCGCGCCGCATCCCGCGCGGGGGCGTCGACCGGCGGCAGGTGCATCGGCAGCGCCAGCACGGGCCGGCGGCCCAGTCGCGCGGCGAGCTGGCCCGCGGTCTGCCGCGACAGCGCCACCACCCCCAGGCTCTCGGCGAGCAGGCTCTCGGACAGCGGGTGCAGCGCGGGCCACAGCGAGCCGCCGAGCCCACGCGCGACCTGGCGAGCCACGAACGAGCCGCGCTCGCCGTGCTCGCGGCGCATCAGCCGCAGGTACGTGCCGGTGTTGCCGCGCTCGACGGTCTCGCCGAGCACGAGGTGGTGGAGGCAGGCGTCGTGCAGCAGCACCACCCCCGGCACCGCGCGCGCGCGGCGGTAGACGAAGCCGTGCAGCGCGGAGTTGCCGAGATGGTAGAGATCGAGATCGGCCGCGGGCGCCGCATCGGCGGCGGCGATCGCCACGCCGGCGGGCAACCCGGTGACCGCGGCCGGGTCCTCGGCGACAGCGGTCAGCTCGGCGTGGGCGCTCAGTGCCACGAGTTGTTCGGCGGCGTAGTCGGCGACCCCGGACGCCGCGGGCGGCCACGGGCTCCACACGTTGAGCCTCATGCGAGGCCCGCGGTCAGGCGGTCGATCACGTGGTCCCAGGAGATGCCGGCGACGCGCTGGCGGCCCGCCTCGCCGGCCGCGCGCAAGCGCGACTCCGGCCACTGCCACAGCCGGTCGATGGCGTCGGCCAGCGCCCCGGCGTCGGGCAGGGCGACCAGCCCGGTCTCGCCGTCGGTGACGAACTCGAGCGGACCGCCCGCGTCGGTGGTGGTCAGCACCGGCTTGCCGGAGAGGAACGCCTCGACCGTGACGTAGCCGTAGTCCTCGTTGAGCGGCGCGTACCAGGCGGCGCGGCAGCCGGCGTAGAGGTCGACGAGGGCGTCGGCCGAGACGAAGCCGAGCAGCTCGACGCGGTCGCCGACGCCCAGGCCCTCGATCTGCTTCTGCAGCTCCGGCAGCAGCGGGCCGGAGCCGGCGATCTTCAGCTTCGCGCCGCTTTTCACCTTGGTCATCGCGTCGACCGCGAGATCGAGCCGCTTCAGGCGGTCGAGGCGACCGGCGTAGAACAGGTAGTCCCCCGGCGGGTCGCAGCGGTAGCGGCCGAGGTGGTGCGGTGGCGGGTACAGCGCCTCGCCGGGCAGGCCGTTGAAGGTCGACAACCGCCGCGCGACGTTCTGCGAGATCGTGTAGACCTTCTCGCACTCGCCGATGGCCGCCTGGTCCATGGCCCGGATCGCATCGCGGGTCTCGAGATCCTCGGGGCTGTCGGTGAACGAGCAGTACTTCGTGCCCCACAGGTCGTAGGCCTCGCGGTGCTGGTGGAACAGCCACGCGACCTTCTTCGGGTGGCGCACCAGGTAGCTCGGGAACTTGGTCGGGATCACCAGGTCGACCGGCGTGCCGTTGCTCTCGGTCACGTCGAGCAGCCGCCACGCCAGCGCCTGGCGGACCAGCTCCGACACCGGGTACCACTTGAACGGCACGTTGACGACGTCGACCCGGAAGCCGCGGCGGACGAGGTTGTCGCGCAACTCGGCGACCAGGATCTCGGCGCCGCCCGTGATGAAGGGGGCCTGCGCCGCGCAGACCAGCACGCTCTTCATTCCCGCGGCAGCCGTTCCTCGAGCACGCGCAGTCGTTCGCGCACGTCGCGCAGCGCGAACTCCAGGCCGTGACGCCCGCGAAGGCCGTCGGCCAGCACCAGGTCGATGCGCCGGACCAGGTCGTGGACGTGGGCGACCAGCTCCTCCTGCAGGATCATGTGGCGGGTGTCGGCCTCGCCGAGGTGGCGGCCGTGCTGGCCGAGCACCGCGTCGTAGTGGGCGTGGGTGGCGGCGAAGCGGCCCTCGACCCACTCGAACAGCGCGTTGTCGAGCTGGACCTGGCGCGAGTTGAACGCCACCTGGGCCTCGTGGCCGGGCTTCAGCAGCGCCCACAGCGCGCGACCGAGCCAGCCGCGCGGCCCGCGCGGGAACGCAGGCGCCGCCGACCACGAAGCGTTGACCGCGCCGCCGTCGGGGCGCTCGGGCGGCTGCGGACGCGCCGCCGGGGGCTCGGCCGCGGGCACCGGCGTCGGCCGCGGTTCGCGCGCGGCCGGCAGCTCGGTACGGGCCGCGCCGGACAGCAGGGCGCGGTCGCGCACGTCCTCGCGCACGCGGCGCAGGCGTTCGGCGACCTGCTCGCGGCGCGCGCTCTCGTCGTTCTCGGGATCAGCCACGGTTCGCGGGCGATTCTACGCGCGGGCCCGGATCCGCCGGCTTGCGCCCGAGCGCGAACACGCTGGCCCCCACCGGCAGCCGCAGGCCGAGGCCGACCAGCGCGGCTTCCAGCCGCAGCGCCCGGGTGAACAGCCACTCCAGCGGTGCCGGCAGGAAGCCGACGTCGGAGCCCTCGCGGCCAGTCAGCCGATCGAGCCCGCGACGCAGCAACAGCAGCGGGAACAGCACCGAGTTGGCGTAGGTGGTGCGCACGTCGACCAGGCCGGCGCCCACGAAGAGCGCCTGCAGCTCGGCGGCCGTGTAGCGGTGGCGCGAGAACACGGCGGCGTCGTGGGCGCCCCACAGGATCTTCAGCGCGGGCACCCGCACCAGCAGCACGCCGCCGGGCCGCAACACGCGGGCGAGTTCGCGCACCGCGGCCGCGTCGTCCTCGACCCAGCGGTGGTACAGCACGTCGAACGAGGTCACGCGGTCGAAGCCGCGGTCGCGAAACGGCAGCGACAGAACACTGCCGCGCACGACACGCTGGCCGCGGGCGCGGCAGAACGCCGTGGCGGCCGGCGAGAGGTCGACGCCCACGGTGTGGTGGGTGGCGCCCAGTTGCGCCAGGTTCTCGCCGGTGCCGCAGCCGGCATCGAGCAGGCGCGGGCGGGTCGCCGCCGGACGCGCGTGGCGATCCAGCAGCGCGGACGTGATCGCGCGCATGCCGACGTACCACCACTGGCGGCCCTCGGCCTCGGCCATCCGCGGATACTCTTCGGGCTTCACCGCTCCTCCGCCACGAACCCCACCCCGCCAGCGCGCTCCGCGAGCAGCTCCCGGTACAGGGCCTCGACGCGGGCGGCGAGCGCGGGCCACGCGAACTCCAGCAGTGCCCGCTCGCGGCCGCGTGCGCCCCAGGCCCGCGCGCGCTCGGGGTCGGCGAGCACGTCCTCCAGCGCGTCGGCCAGCGCGGCCGGGTCCGCCGCCGGCACCAGCCGGCCCGTCTCGCCGTCGACGACCTTGTCGACCAGGCCACCGGCGCGCGAGGCCAGCAGCGGCCGGCCGTGGGCCATCGCCTCCAGCGTGACCAGGCTCGAGCCCTCGAAATGCGGCACGTGGACGAACAGGTCGGCGCAGGCGAACAGCGCGTGCAGGGCCTCGTCGTCGACCCGGCCGAGCGCGACCACCGGCAGCTCGGGCGCGGCCTGCCGCAGCGCCGCCAACAGTGGCCCGTCGCCGGCGACCGCCCACGCGGCCGCAGCGGGCAGCGCCCCGCGCGAACGCAGCAGGCGCAGGGCGGCGAGCGTGTCGGCGAAGCCCTTGTAGACCTCGAGCCGGCCGACCGACAGCAGCAGCGGCCGCGCGGTGGCCAGCGCCGGCCAGCGCGCGGCGACGAAGGCCGCGGGATCGGTGGGGGTGCGGGCCCGGATCTCGTCGGGGTCGATGCCGTTGGGCAAGGTGACGACTCGCGCGGAGGGCACGCCGAGCAGGCGCACGACCTCGTCGCGGGCCGACGCGTCGGTCGCCACCACCCGGTCGGCCAGCCGCGCCGCTTCCCGCGACAGCCGCCGCAGCCGCGACAGCGCGAGCCGCTTGAAGCCGCGGGTGCGGTGCTCCTCGAGCCCCTGCGGGTTCATCACCAGCGGCGCCCGCAGCGCGGCGTCGCGCTCGCGCAGCCGGCCGTACCCCAGCGCGCACAGGCCCTGGGCGTCGACGACGTCGACCCGGCCCGCGCGGACCGCCGCGGCCACGGCGGCGCCGGCGCGGCGGGCGAAGCCGGGATAGAGCAAGGTGCGGTCGAGCACCCGGCCGTGACGCAAGCCCGGCAACGCGCCGTAGGCAATGGGGACCACCTCGCCCGGAAAGGCGACGCCCGGCGTGCCGTCGTGGGCGGGCCGGGTGTAGAGCACGGTCTCGACGCCGCGGGCCGCGAGGTGGCGGGCCAGCAGGTAGACCGCCTTCTCCATGCCGCCCGGGGGATGCAGCGGGTAGGCGCCGCGCGCCACCAGCGCCACCCTCAACCGACGAGCCTCCGGTACACGGCTTCGTAGCGCGGGATCAGCCGCGCGGGGGAGAAGGCCGCCGCGCGGGCGCGGGCGCCCGCGGCGAGTCGCGCGCGCAGGCCATCGTCGCCTGCGATCCGCGCCACCGCGTCGCCCAGCGCCGGCACGCCGTCGACGACCAGGCCACTCTCGCCGTCTTCGAGGATCTCGCGGGTGCCGCCGGTGTCCATCGCCGCCACCGGCGTGCCCAGCGCCAGTGCCTCCAGCAGCACCCGCGACAGCGGCTCGGGCCACAGCGACGGGAAGACCAGGGCGGTGGCCCGCGCCATCGCTCGCAGCACGTCGTCGCGGTGGGCCCAGCCGCGGTGGACGAGCGGCACGCCGGCCGCGGTGGCGTCGAACTTGATCGCGTGGTTGAGCGTGCCTTCGCCGAGGATCACCAGCGGCAGGCCGGTCCTGGCGGCGGCGACGGCCGGCACCAGCGCGCGCGCGCCCTTGTTCTCCTCCAGCTTGCCGACGAACAGCAGGAAGCGCTCGGGCAGCGGGAAGCTCGGCTCGCCGCCGGCGTGGGCCAGCGTCTCGGCGACGTCGACCACGTTCGGCAGCACCTCGACCCGCGGCAGGCCCGCACCGCGCAACTCGGCCGCCACCGACTCGGACACCGCGAGGTTGGCGCCGACCTGCGACAGCGCGCGGCGCTTGAGGGCGAGATCGAGCTTCATGTACGGGATCGCACCCAGCTTCAGCGGGCCGGGCAGCGCGCTGACGTGGTCGCGCACGCAGCGGGTCATCGCCCGCGTGCCGCAGCCGGGGCACAAGGCGCCGCCGGTGATCCGCGTCGACCAGAAGCAGACCGGCCAGTGATCGCGGATGGTGACCGCCACCCGCGCCGGGTCGAAGCCGGCTACGGCGCCCAGCGCCGCCAGCGAGTGCTGGGCGTGGACGACGTCCCAGTCTCCGCGCGCGAGCGCACGGGCGAAGGCGCGGGGCTGGGCGAGGCGCTTGCGGCCGGGCGCCGCGAGGCGCAGCACCGGGATGCCCTCCTCGTCGGCGGGGCCGGGGCTCGTGGTCAGCACGACGACCTCGTGGCCGGCCGCGCGCAGGCCCAGCGCCAGCGCCCGGGTGGACCAGCCGGCGCCGCCGGCCCGCGGCGGGAACACCTCGCTGGCGAGCGCGATCTTCACGCGGCCACCCGCTGCAGCACGGCCTCGAGCTGGGCGCAGTGCACCGCCCAGGAGTAGTGGGCGATGACCCGCTCGCGGGCGGACGCGCCCATCTGCGCCCGCAGCGCGGGATCGCCGGCGAGGCGCACGATCGCGTCCGCCAGTGCCGCGGGGTCGGCCTCGCGGAAGTGGAGCGCTTCCTGCCCGTCGCGCACGATCTCCGTCAGCGGCGGGCGCGGGATGGTGATCGTCGGCAGACCGCTCGCCATGTACTCGAAGATCTTCAGCGGCGACCAGTAGAAGCCGAGCTGGAGCTGGGCCAGCTTCGTGGTGTCGTAGGGGGCGACGCCCAGGTCGCACGACGCGGTCAACGCCGGCATCTCCGCATACGGCCGGGCGCCGAGGCGGACGCCGCGATAGCCGACGCCCGGGCCGCCCTCCGCGCCCCCGGCCAGCACGAAGAAGAGGTCTGCGCGCGACGCGAGCGCGCGGGCCGCGGCCTCGAACACGTGCACGCCGTGCCACGGCCGGAAGCTGCCGGAGAACAGCACGGCGGTGGCGCCCGCGGGGATGCCGAGCCGGGCCCGCAGCGCCTCGTCGCGGCGCTCGGGGCGGAAGGCTTCGACGTTGGCGCCCCAGGTCACGACCTCGGTCTTGTCGCGGGCGAACTCCGGCACGATCTCGCGCAGCGGCGAGACCAGCGCGGCCGCCGCGTGGCACAGCCGCTCGCGGTGGCGGCGCAGCGGCCGCACCACGAGCGCCGCGTCGAGCACGGCCTTCCACGAGCCCGGGTGGTCGAGCACGGGCGAGTTGACCTCGAGCAGCGCCGGCACGCCGGCGTCCTGCGCGGCCAGCACGCCTTCGCCGCCGAAGTTGTAGTAACGCTCGATCACGGCCTCGGCCTGGACGGTGCCGATCAGCGCACGCAGTTGCGGGCGGGCGGCGAGGCGGAAGAAGCGGTGCGGCGGGAACCAGGTGATGCGGTGCCAGGTGACGCCCTGCGCGTCGCGCTCTTCCGCGGCCTGATCGGGGCCGCGCTCGACCACGGCGTGGATCTCGTGACCGCGCGCGGCCAGACCGTGGGCCACCTCCAGCACGTGCACGCTGCCGCCGGTGCGGCCCGGGTGACGCTGGTCGGAGGCCGCGTACACGATCCTCACTTCCGTTCCCCCGCCGCGGGGGATCCCAGCCCCTCCAGGCGGGCGAAGAACGGGCCGGTGCGGATGCCGCCGAAGAGCACGACGTCGAGCTTGAGCAGCCAGGTCAGCGCCATCGCGACGGAGAGCTCGAAGCGGCTCGGCGGCTTTCGGGGCGCGTGGTCGTGCGCGTCGTGGGCGTCTGGAGCGCCAGCCGCGGACTCGCCCGCGTGGTCGTGAGCGGGCGCCGACGGTGCCGCGGACCGCGCCCGCCGCCGCTGCTCGATCATCCGCAGCAGCAGGTCCTCGATCACGGCCTTGAACACGACGTTGTAGTAGCGGCGGTCGGCGACCCGCAGGCCCGCGCCCGCGCACAGTGCCTCGAAGTGCTCGTGGCTGGCGATCGCGTTGACGTGGTCGCTCTTGCGCATCGCCTCGCGCTCGTGGTCGATCAGGCCGGCGCGGCCGAGCCGCTTGGCCAGCCGGTTCACCGCCCGCTGGAACGAGGCGAGCTTCGACGACTCCATCGCGTGGGTGTAGACGAACAGCGCTCCGCGCGGTGTCAGCACCCGCCGCGCCTCGAGCAGCACCTCGCACACGCCCGGCTCGTCGAGGTGCTCCAGTACGTCGAGCGTGTAGGCCTTCGGGAAGCTGCCCTTGCGGAACGGCAGCCGGCGCAGGTCGCCGATCACCAGGTCGAGCGTCGCGGCGGCCCGCGGCAGGAAGAACGGTGCGATGTCGACGCCGGTGGCGGTCGCCCCGCAGTCGGAGGCGTACAGCGCGAACTTGCCGGCGCCGGAGCCGAGATCGAGCACGCTGTCGCCCGGCTTCAGGTCGAGCAGGCCGCGCATCATGTCGGCCTTGACCCGGGCCGAGAGCACGGGCGGCGCGTCGACCACGCCGAGCCGCTCGTGGAACTCGTGGTCGGCGTACTGGGTGACGGCGCCGACCGCACTGCGCGGCGAGACGTCGACGTGGCCGCCCGTGCGGTCGAGCGGGTAGCGCGCCGCGCAGGCCGGGCAGCGCAGCCCGTCCTCGCCGTCCGCGTGCAGCGCGACCTTGTCGGGACCGCCGCAGGCGCAGCCGGCGCGCAGGGCGTAGTCGTCCGGTCCGGCGGCCGCGCGTCCACAGCGCTCGCAACCCGCGGCCTCGAGGCAGGTGGGACAACCGAGCTTGCGCAGCAGCGCATCCGAGATCAACGCGTCCCCCTCACCAGCGCCTCGCGGTCGGTCAGGTACCGCTGCACCACCTCGAACAGCCGCGGCGGCACCTCGGTCACCTGCTTGACGGCCACGTCGGGCCACTGGAGCTTCTGCCGGTCCATGATCTTGAGGCCGAACTGCACCATCAGCGACACGTTCCACCAGATGGCGAGCGCCACGACGATGGCGGCCAGCGCCGGCGTGCGCCGCCGCAGCGCGGAGAGCACGAAGGCGAGGCCCAGCGCGAACACCGGCAACAGCGACAGGAAGCGGCGCGAGCCGAACGCGCCCGCCATCGTCCAGCTCTGCACCGAGCCGGAGAGCCAGGTCTGCACGGCGAAGCCGACCACGAACAGTGCGGTCGCCGCCTCGCGCTTCGCCGCCAGCCGCGCGACCAGGCCGAGCACGGCCAGCAGCAGCAGCGGCGTCCACGCGAACAGGCCGTGGCCGGGATCGAACAGCACATCCCACACGTGCGGGCCCGACCAGTCCATCTTGCGGGCGACCAGCGTGGTCGGGCCGAAGCGGCCGTTGAGCGCGTGGTAGGCGAGCAGTTGCGGGATCAGGGCGACGAAGGCGGCCCCGGCCATCACGGCGGTGCGGGCGAGCAGCAGCAGCGGCGCGCGACGGCGCACGGCTTCACCCAGCAGCCACAGTCCCGGCAGCAACAGGAAGAAGCCGTCCTGCTCGCGCACGCTGCCGGCGAGGCCGCCGAGGAAGCCGATCTCGGCCCAGCGCTCGAGCCGCAGGCCCTTCATCGTGCGCTCCGACTCCTCGAGGAAGCGGGTCAGCAGCAGCGCGACGGCGAACAGCGAGGTGGCGTGCGAGAAGCCGGGGGCGACGGTCATGTAGTACAGCAGTGGCGAGCCGAACCACAGCGCGAAGGTGGCGAACAGCGCGGTGCGCTCCTCGACGTCGAAGTGGTGGACCAGCAGCCGCGCCATCAGCCGCAGGCCGAGGAAGCCGTAGAACGCGGAGGCGAAACAGACCGCGGCCAGGTACGGCCACGACACGCCGTCGGCGACCACGGGCAAGCCGGAGCGGGCCGCGATCACCACCGCCACGTGGGCCAGCAGGTAGAACGGCGACCACAGCAGCGCGGAGCCGATCGGCGCGAAGTTGATCGGCCGCCCGGTGACGGGCTCGCGGCGGTCGAGGAATGTCTCCTTGAAGCCTTGAAGTCCCTTCGGGTCGCGCGAGTAGAAGTGCAGGTACTCGTTCGAGAAGTCGAGGTCCTGGTCCATCACCAGCGACGGCAGGTAGGAGAAGTACTCGATCTCGTCGGCGCCGCGCAGCTTGGGCGTCACGAACGGCAGCAGCAACAGGAACGCGATCGCCAGCCAGCGCTCGCCCCGGATGCTCATGCCGCCACCTCGTCGAACAGCGTGCACAGCGCCTGCGCCCGCGCCGCCCACGAGTGGCGCACCGAGTCGTCCCAGGCCGTCCGGGCGAGGCGCTCGGCCAGCGCCCGGTCGGCGAGCAGCCGGGCGATCGCCGCGCGCAACGCCGCGGCGTCGCCGGGCGGCACCAGCAGCGCGCTTTCGCCGTCGCGCAGGATCTCGCGCGTCGCCGGCGTGTCGGAGGCGACGATCGGCCGGCCCGCGGCCATCGCCTCGAAGGCCTTGATCGGCGAGGTGTGGCGCTCGGTCATCCGCGACAGCAGGAACGGCACCGCCACCACGTGGGCGCGGGTCAGCTCGGCCGCGACCTGTGCCTGCGGCACGGTGCCGGGCATCGTGGTGCGCGGGGCGAGGCCCAGCTCGGCCACCCGGGCGCGGACACGAGCCAGGTCGCGTTCGCCCTCGAGGCCGCCGAGGATCACGAGTTGCGCGTCCGGCACGCCCGCCATCGCGTCGAGCAGCACGTCGACGCCCTTCCACGGGTAGAGCTGGCCGGCGTACAGCACGCGCGGGGGATTATCGGGCTCCGGCGCCGGGCGCAGCCCGTCGCCGGTCCCTTGGGGGCTCCGTCGGACACGTTCAGCCTCCTCCGCCCCCAAACCCCCGCTCGCCAGGCCCGGGAACGTGCGGTCCTCCGGCACGTCGCCGCCGTTGGCGACGACGCAGACCCGCTCGCGCGGCCCGAACGCCGCGGCGAACGCGTCGCGGATGCCGGCGGTGGTGGTGACCAGGCCGGCGGCACCGCGCCACACCCGCTGCTCGCGCGCGCGCAGCCGCGCGGTCTTGTTCGGGTCGGCGGTCTCGGTCGTGCCGTAGAGCGCGCCGCGCTCCTCGTACATCACGTGCTCGACGGCGTGAGCCTCGTACACGACGCGGCGGGTGCGCAGCTTCAGCAGCAGGTCGGCGAGCTGCAGGTCGCGGGTGAAGACCACGTCGCCACGGTCGGCGGCGGCGCGAGCCGCGCGGGCGGTGCGGGCCAGGAACAGCAGCCGCGGCAGCGCGAAGGCGCCGCGCTGGTGCATCACGCCGAGCCGCAGCACGGACAATCGTGGGTCGAGGTCGAGGCCGTACAGGGCGAGGATCTCCGCGGTCGAGCGCGGATCGGAGTCGCGCACGACGAGGCGCACGTCGCGCCCCGCGCGGGCCAGCGCGGCCGCGGTCTTCACCGTCTGCACGCCGTTCGCGCGCTCCAGCGGGAAGCGGATGTCGGCCGCCATCAGCACCCCCGTCACTTGGCCAGCACGCACTGGATGTGGCCGATCATCACGTCCTGCACGAACGGTCGGGACGAGCAGAAGCGCAACAGCGGCCCGGGCAGGGCGCGGCGGAAAAAACCGGTGACGTGGCGCTCCTCGCGCAGCAGCCGGAAGCCGGAGCCCGCGATCCACGCGGACAGCCGCCGCACGGTGACCTTCTGCAGCAGGTCGTCCTCCTTTTCGTGCCCGGCTTCGGCGCAGCCGATGAACGAGTTGGCCTCGCGCGGCTCGGCCAGCGTCCACGGCGCGTGGCGGGCCAGCGCACGGAAAGTGGCGAAGGCCAGCCGGCGGCCGAGCAGCAGGTGGATCGGCACCGGCAGCCTGAGTCGCGGCAGGTGGGCGCCGGCCAGCGACAGGTAGGGTGCCGTCGACAGGTAGAGCACGCCACCGGGGCGCAGCACGCGGTGGCACTCGGCGAGGTAGCCGGTGGCCGAGGACAGGTGCTCGATCACGGAGTGCGAGAAGACCAGGTCGAAGCTCTGGTCCCGGAACGGCAACGCGGTGCCGTCGCCGCTGGCGAAACCGACGTTGCGGATGCCCTTCTCCGCGCCGAGTCGGGTGCCGGCGTCGCGGAAACGCGGCGAGAGGTCGATGCCGACCGCGAAGCTCGACTCCTCGGCCAGCGACAGCGCGGTGCCACCGCCGCCGCAGCCGGAGTCGAGGATGCGGCCGCCGACCTGCACTCCCGCGCGCTCCAGGGCCTGGATCACCTTGGCGCTGCGCAGGTACTCGAACAGCGCGTAGTCGTACTCGCTGCGGAAGCGCTTCTCGCCCGCGGCGCGGATCGCGGCGTCGTCGATCGTCCTCACGCCGCGAGCGCCTCGCGGTAGATCTCGAGGTAGCGCTCGGCCACGCCGGGCAGCCGGAACTGGGAGGCGATCCGCTGCTGGCTGGCGGGCCGCGCCCGCCGCGGTGCCGCCAGGAACGCGAGCACCGCCGCGGCGAAGGCGTCGGGATCCTGCTTCGGCACCACGCCCACGTCGTCGCCGAACAGCGCGCCCAGCTCGACGCCGCCGGGGTTGTCGGTGGAGACGACCGGGGTGCCCGAGGCCAGCGCCTCGAGGGCGACGGTCGGCGTCGCCTCCAGCGTGGAGCTCAGCACGAACAGGTCCGCGGCCGCCTGCAGCGCCGCCACCTGCTCGTTGGGGACGAGGCCGAGCAGTCGCGCCGAGTTGCCGAGGCCGAGGGCGCGGGCCTGGGCCTGGAGCGGCTCGGCGCACTCGCCGGTGCCGGCGATCAGCAGCACCGCCTCCGGGCGCTGCTGCCGGATGCGGGCGAAGGCGTCGAGCAACGTCTTCTGGTCGGCCAGCGGGTGCAGCCGCTTGACGTTGAGCAGCAGCGGTGTCGCGGGCGACAGGCCCAGCCGCGCGCGCTCGGCCGCACGGACGTCGTCGCCGCGGACGCAGAAGGCGTCGGCGACCGGCGGGTAGACGACACTGGCCGCGGGCAGCGGCACGTTCAGCTCGAGGGCGCGGGCGTGCAGCGCCTGCGAGTAGAACGCGACGTGGCGGGCTTCACGGTTCAAGCGGCGGAAGGTCTCGTCCTGGCCGTCGTGGTGCCAGATCTCGGTGCCGTAGTGGGTGACGACGTACGGCTTGCGACGGGCCGTGCACAACCGCGCGGCGACCTGGTTCATCCACGTGTTGGAGTGGACGTGGACGACGTCGACGCCCTTCAAGAGCGCCTCCGTCTTCCACCACGTCTCGGCCGCTTCCAGCGCCTGCGGCACCCGCGTCGCGCGCAGCCGCGCCCCGCGCCGGCGCACGTGGGCGACCTCGTCGCTGTCCGGCCCGTCGCCGAAGGTCAGGAAGCGCACGCCGTGGCCGCGCTCGCGCAGCGCCTGGCCGAGCAGGTGCGGCAGCAGCGCGTTGGCCGCCTGGTGCGGCGGCAGGTGCGGCGTCACCATCAGGACGTTCACGACGCGCGGGCCTCGACCATCGGGTTCCGCCGCCGGGGTGAACCCGGCGCCGGTCCCATGGGGGCTACGTCGCGAAACGGCCGCTCCTCCGCCCCCAAACCCCCCGTCGGGTGGGCCGCCGTCCACGCCGCCGCGTACTCGGCGTAGGTCTGCCCGCGAGCGCCGAGCGTCCCGGTCGCGTGCGCGAACAACTTCTCGAGCGCTTCGAAGAAGCGATCGACCGCGGCTTCGTCCTTGTTGTACGGACTGCCGCCGGGCAGCAGCTCGCTGGAGTGGAACAGCAGGTTGAGCGGCAGCCCGCGCGCGACGAGCGAGGTGGCGAGGGCGACCGTGTCGGCGAGGCCGGTGTACGACGGCCGCAGCCAGCGCGGGCGCAGGCCGAGGCGCTTGAAGTAGCCGCGCCACGGGATCGGCCGCAGCGAGGCGTAGGCGGCTTCCAGCGCCTTGGGCAGGCCCGGCGTCGTGTCCGCGCTGACCGGGATCTCCAGCAGCCGCGCCGCCCCCGGCCGCCGCACGTCGGCGTAGTCGAGCCGATAGGGCACGAGTGGTGCGCCCGCGAACACGGCGCCGCCCTTGCGCCGCTCGTTGTAGAGCGGGTCGACGCTGGAATCGACGACGTAGCCGAGCGCCTCCAGGATCGGCACCGTCTTCTCGTCGAAGCCGTGGCGGCCGGCGCGGTAGCTCACCGGGCGCACGCCGACGTTCGTCTCGATCGCCTGCGTCAGCTCGGTCAACTGCCGCTCCAGCAACTCGCGCGGGAGTTGGTGCGGGTAGGTGCCGGTCGCGCGGTCCTCGGGCCGGAACGGCGGCGACGACCACGGGTGCAGGTGGGTGCCGATCTCGCAGCGGCCGCCCTGCGCCAGCTCGCGCAGGATCGAAGCACTCGACGGCCGGGTCGCCATCTCCCACGTGACGAGGTACGACGGCCGCATGCCGAAGCGGTCGCACAGCGCCTGCAGCCGCGGCAACCGCTCCGCGTTGCGCACCGTGAGCGCCGTGCGGCCCTCCAGCGTCCACTGGTCGTCGGCCTCGGTGTCGACGCCGATCAGGAAGGTGGGGGCGGTCATCGGTCGAGGTCGCCGTCGCCCAGCACGAGCTGCCAGCGGCCGAGATCGTCGAAGGCGCCGTGCGGGTCCGCGGTCCACTTGATGCAGAACTGCACCGACGAGGCGCCAGGGAAGAAGCCGAAGCGGCGCAGGTCCTGCTGCAGCGCCCGATTCATCGTCCAGGCCTGGGCGCGAGCGACGTCCTGGTCGCGGAAGCGGTCGAGCACGGCGCGCAACAGGGCGGTCTTCGCGTCGTGGTCGTTCGCGTCGGCGAACAGGTCGATCACGAAGCCGATCTTCAGGCCCTTGTGCTCGCCGATCCGGGTCACCGCGAAGCCGCGCAGCGCCCCGCCGTGGCGGGCCTCCAGGATGTCGTACCTCCGGTGCGGGCACTGCAGGTACTTCCAGGTCAGGTACGCGCTGCGCTTGGCCACGCACAGCCCGAAGCTGGCCCGCGCCCGCTCCCACAGCGCGTCGTACTCGGTCGAGAACGCGGTGACCGGCTGCACGCTCCAGCCGGCCGGAATTTCTGGACCACTACCGAATTTGAGCCACAAACCGAGGGCCAGGAATGGGGCGCCGAGCGGACCGAGGACTTTACCGAGCCGTTTTCTGGAAATATCCATCGGACTGACGACCTTCTGGAAGAAGGGCACCGGTCCGACATCCTTGAAGATCTTGCAGAAGAGCGGGTACGACGAGGGGGTCAGGCCCAGCGCGAAGGCCGCGCCGATGTGCTCGGCCCAGGTCTCCGAGAGCAGGATGCCGAGGCCCCGGCCCTGGGCGTCCTTGCGCACGAAGTAGTCCATGCCCGCCGAGCCGTGGACCTCGCGGTCGCCCCACCACATCTCGAACGGCATGGTGGCCATCTGGCCGATCAGCCGCTCCCCGTCGCGGGCCATCCAGATCACCGGCCCGGAGTCGCGGGTCAGCGGGTTGTCGAGGTACTGCCAGCGCCAGCGCACGCGGCTCGCCTCGGCATTCTTCTCCCCGAACACGTCGGCGTAGAGCCGGAACAGCTCGTCGTCGTGCTCGGGCCGCCTCTTCTCGACGAGGATCCCGTCCTGTACCGCTCCAGTCATCGCGAATCGTGAAGTTTACTGCGGCCTCCTGAATCGCGCGAAGCGCGAGGTCGCACCCCGGACCGGCACTCCGCCTTGCGCGGCGTCGCCGCGCCGGGCTACGGTGGGCCGTTGCCTGACCCCGTTCAACCACCCGCGGATCGCCCCGCTGAGGGCACTGGAACCTCGCTCACGGGGCGGGTCGCCGCTGCGCTCGTGATCGCTGCGCTCGCGTTGCCGGCGCCATTCGCGGGCACGGGCGCCGAGGCCGGGATCGTCTCGCCGGCCTTCCTCGCAACCCACTTCGTGGTCGTCTTCACCGTGCATCTCGGGATTGCGCTCGCGGCGAGCAGCCAGCACAGGAGCACCTGCGCGCTCATGGCCGCGCCGTGGGTGGCCGCCGTTCCGTTCCTGCACCGGTACGGCGGCATGCCAGGTCTTGCGCTCGGGACGCTTGGGCTCCTCGTCACGGCGAAGTTGGTCCGCGACAGTGCCCCGCCCTCCCCCGTCGTTGCGGGCGTCGCGGGGGAATGGCTCGGCGTCGCACTCGCCCGCTTCCGGGAGCAGGGGTTCCAGGGACTCGCGACGCACGCATCGAGCCTGCTCGTGCTGAGCGCCTGGACTCTCGGCGCCGTCGTCCTGATTCTCGGCACGCGGCGCGGACGACCGTCCCGCGGCCTCGCGATCGCTGTGTCCGGGCTGGTCGTCGCGGTCACCACGGTCGCCGTGGGGAGCTGGCCGGCCTTGCCCTGGGGCGGGCCGCTGCAGCCGGGCCGCGGCCGCCACCCCAGCGCCGTGCTGATCGTCCTGGACACGGTCCGCGCGGATGCCCTGCGCGCCTATGGCTCTCCCGTCGACACCATGCCCCGGCTAGAGGAGTTTGGCCACCGCCACATGATGCGCGTCGAGCGCGCCACGGCCGCCGGCTCCTGGACGCTGCCCACGCACGGCTCGCTGCTGACGGGCTTGCAGCCGCCCGACCATGGTCTGCACAACGCATCCGCCGACGAGAAGCTGGGGACGCTCGGGCTGAGCAGTGTCTTCCCCCGCCTTCGCGGAGGCCAGGCGACGGTGGCCTCACGGCTGCGCGACCTGGGCTACGCGACCGCAGCGGTGATCGCCAACCGCCACGCCCTCGATGGGCGGGTCGGCCTCGACAAGGGCTTCCAGTTCCACCGCGCCGTCGCTTCGTCCGACTACAGCGCACAGAGTGTGATTCCCTGGTCGCTGGTCTCGAGATGGGACGAGCCGCTGTGGTGGCTGGACCGCCTGTCCCCGCACCCGGCTCGTTCCTACTTCGCGCGCGGCGTTTCCCATCGCCGCGCGCCGATGGTGGTCTCGGACGTCGAAGCGGTCCTCGATCGTGTCGCGGACGGGCCGTTCTTCCTCGTCGTCAACTTCTTCGACGCCCACGACCCTTACGCACCGCCAGCGAGCGCGCCGTGGCCGCCGGCAAGAGCCGAGGCGCAGGCGAGGGAAGCGGTCGCCCTGGCAGCCGCACGGGCCGGCCTCGCCCCGCTGCCTGTCGACATTGGTGTCACCCGTCGCGCCCGCTACGACACCGCGCTGCACGAACTCGATCTCGCCCTGAGCCGTCTCCTCGAGAGGCTGACGACGATGCCGCAGTGGTCCGAGATGACGCTGGTCGTCACCTCGGATCACGGCGAGGCATTCGGCGAGCACGGCTGGGCCAGGCACGGGGGCACCCTCTACGAGGAGCTCCTACATGTCCCCCTTTGGGTGCGCGTTCCCGGACGGACGGTGCCCGGCTCGGTCGACGCCAGCCCTTGGGAATCGATCGACGTTGCGGCGACGATCCTGAACAGGGCCGGCCTTGCGCCGCCGGCGGGGGGCGGCACGCCGTTTGCGCGGGGCGATCAAGTGGCGCTGGGCTTCGAGTACATGCCGCCCGAGGCGGAAACCGTACCCTGGCTGCGGCGCGAGTTGCGCTCGATCCGCCGCGGGAACGACAAGCTGATCCAGGAATACCCGTCCGGGCGCGTCGAGCTGTACGACCTCGTGGCCGACCCGGGCGAGCGCGTCGACCTGGCGCGCCGCAAGCCAGAGGTCGTTCGCGAGCTGCTGGCCCTGCTCGGGCCACGCAAGGCATCGACGCGCACCGTCGCGCCGCTCGACCTCGCCTGGCGCGAGCGGCTTCGGGCGCTCGGCTACGTGCGCTGAGCGGGCCGCAGCGCGAGCGCGCCGAGGCCGAGGCCGGAGAGCAGGCCGACTCCCTTCCAGACGAGCCCTGGCAAGAGCGCGGCTGGCGCGGCCCACCCGACCCCGAGGACTCCGCCGGCGATGGCGACCAGGCGGCCGAGGCGGCCCCACTCGAACGGGACCGGCCACAGGCGCTGCGAGAGGAAGATGCCGAAGCCGGCCATCGCGGCGTACGAGGCGACCGTCGCCCAGGCCGCGCCCAGCGGCCCGAAGCGCGGGATCAGCAGCAGGTTGGCGCCGATGTTGACCGCCGCCGAGACCGCGGTGACGAGCGGGTAGTAGCGCGCGCTCCTGGTGATCCCGATGCCGACCGAGCCGAGCAGGAAGGC
>JAMPXO010000214.1 GCA_023701125.1 Vicinamibacteria bacterium
CCCCCCCCCCCCCCCCCCCCCCCCCCCCCCCCCCGACTCCAGAGTGAAGCGCTATCCTCACCCCATCATGAGCACGGCGCCGTTCGGGTTCCTGCGGGTGGGGGCGGCTTCGCCGCGAGTCACCGTCGCCGACCCCGTGGCCAACGCCGAGCACTCGCTGGCGGCCATCGCCCGGGCCCGGGCCGCGGGCGTGCAGGCGCTGGTGCTGCCCGAGATGGGCCTGGTCGGCTACACGAGCGCGGACCTGCTGTTCAGCCTGTCGACGCTGGTGGCGGGGGCCGAGCGCGCGCTCGGCCAGGTGCTGGCTGCCACCCGCGACACGCCGATGCTGATCGTGCTCGGCCTGCCGGTGCCCGCCGACGGCCGGCTGTTCAACGCCGCCGCGGTGATCCAGGCCGGCCAGTTGCTGGGCGTCGTGCCCAAGACCTACCTGCCCGGCTACAACGAGTACTACGAGGAGCGCTGGTTCTCGAGCGCGCGCGACGCCGCCCGCGGCACGGTTCGCCTGTGCGGCCGCGACGTGCCGTTCGGTACCGACCTGCTGTTCGTGCAGGAGGACGAGCCGGCGGTCGCCTTCGGTGTCGAGATCTGCGAGGACCTGTGGTCGCCGGTGCCGCCGTCGTGCTTCCACGCCGCGGCCGGCGCCACGGTGATCCTGACCCCCTCCGCCAGCAACGAGATCGTCGGCAAGGCCGACTACCGCCGCGAGCTGGTGCTGCAGCAATCGGGGCGGCTGCTGTGCGGCTACGTCTACGCCAACGCGGGCGTCCACGAGTCGACCACCGACGTGGTGTTCGGCGGCCAGTTGCTGATCGCCGAGAACGCCACCCTGCTGGCCGAAGGGCAGCGCTTCGCCCGCGACGGCGACCTGGCCGTGAGCGAGATCGACGTCGAGCGGCTGACCGTCGAGCGCGTGCGTCAGACCTCGTTCGCGGACGCGGTGCATCGCCTGGCCGAGCCGTACCGGCGGGTCGCGCTCCAGCCGATCCCGGCCGAGGAGCCACGCCGGCTGGTGCGGCGGATCGACCCCCACCCGTTCGTGCCGCAGGACCCGCGTACGCTCGACGCCCGCTGCGAGGAGGTGTTCGCGATCCAGACCGCGGCGCTCGCCAAGCGGCTGGAGCATGCCCGCTGCCGGCACGTGGTGCTCGGCCTCTCCGGTGGGCTCGACTCGACCCTGGCCCTGCTCGTCTGCGTGCGCACGTTCGACCTGCTGGGCTTGCCGCGCGAGGGCATTCACGCGCTGACGCTGCCCGGCCCCGGCACCTCGCCGCGCACGCTCGCGACCGCGCGGGCGCTGGCCGCGGCCTTCGGCGCCCGCTTGAGCGAGATCGACATCTCCGACGCCTGCGTGCGCCACGGCCGCGACATCGGCCTGCCGGCGGACGACCGCAGCAGCAACACCTACCAGAACGTCCAGGCCCGCGAACGGACCCAGGTGCTGATGGACAGCGCCAACCTGGTCGGCGGGATCGTGGTCGGCACCGGCGACCTGTCCGAGCTGGCGCTCGGCTGGTGCACCTTCGCCGGCGACCACATCAGCATGTACAACGTCAACGCCGGCGTGCCGAAGACGCTGGTGCGGCGGCTGGTGAGCTGGCTCGCCGGGCGCGCGGCCGCGCCCGAGGCCGCGGCTTTGCGCGAGGTGCTCGACACCCCCGTCTCGCCGGAGCTGGTGCCGCCGGCGGCGGACGGGGCGATCGCGCAGCTCACCGAGGAGCTGCTCGGGCCCTACGAGCTGCACGACTTCTTCCTGCACGGCCTGCTGCGCCACGGCGCCGGCCCGGCCAAGCTGCGCTTCCTCGCCTGCCACGCCTTCGCCGGCACCTACACCGACGAGCAGGTCGGGGTCGCGCTACGGGTGTTCGTGACCCGCTTCTTCGACGCCCAGTGGAAGCGCTCGGTGGCCCCGGACGGACCCAAGGTGGGCTCGGTCTCGCTGTCGCCGCGCGGCGACTGGCGGATGCCTTCGGACGCCAGCCGCGCCGCGTGGATGGCCGAGCTCTGAGCCCGCGGGCGCTGGCGGGCGCGCGCCGCGATAAACTCCGCCTCCCATGCCGACCGTAGTCCTGTGCCTGCCGCCGGACCTCGAGGGCGTGCTGTCCTCGACGTCGCTGATCCGCGACGACGTGGCGCGGCATCCGGCGCGGACGCTGGAGGAGGCGAAGAACCTGGTGGCCGAGACCCGGCCCCAGTTGCTGCTGCTCTGGCACGAGCTGCCGGGAGCTGCGGCCTTCGTCCAGGCCCTGCGCCGCGACGCCGTGACGCGGCGGCTGTCGATCGCTGTGGTGGCGGGGGAGGACTTCGACCCGGCCGAGATGGAGCTGCTGGAGGCCGGCGCCAACGCCACCCTGCGGCTGCCGCCCAGCCCCGAGTGGGACGACCGGCTGTCGCGGCTGATGATCGTGCCGATGCGCAAGGACGTGCGCTTCCCGGCCCACTTCGAGATGCTGGCCCGCACCGGCATCGGCGTCGAGCAGGTGTCCGTGATGATGGTCAACCTGTCCGTCAACGGCATGCGCATCGAGTCGCGCTTCTCGCTCGCGATCGGCGACGATCTCGACTTCCGCTTCCTGCTGCCCGGCGGCGACGCCGTGGTGGCCGGCACCGGGCGGGTCGTGCGGGACGCGGGACGACACCAGTACGGCGTGGAGTTCTATGGCCTCGAGGGCGATGGCGCCGGTGAAATCCACGCCTATCTCGAACGACTGGGCGGGACCCCCTAGCGGGTCGGCGCCTCCAAGGAGACGGACGAAGTGCAGATCCGGACGTTGCCGGTCGCGGACATCGAGCTGCCCCAGGAGCTCTCGCGCCTGCGCGAGCTCGCCTACGACCTGTGGTGGTGCTGGTCGCCCCACGCCACCCGGCTGTTCGCCTGGATCGACCCCGACCACTGGAAGCGCTACCACAACCCGGTCGAGCTGCTGATCAACGTCGAGCCCCACCAGTGGGCGCGGCTGATGTCGGACCCCGAGTTCCTGCGCGCGTACCAGCAGACGATGGCCTCGTGGGACGCGTACCACGACCGGCCGCGGCCGGCGGCCGACGCGCTGCCCGGCCCCGTCGCCTATTTTTCGATGGAGTTCGGCCTCCACGAGTCGCTCGGCGTCTACTCGGGCGGCCTCGGCGTGCTGGCCGGCGACCACTGCAAGGCGGCCAGCGACCTCGGCGTGCCGCTGGTCGGCGTCGGCCTGCTCTACCAGTCCGGCTACTTCCGCCAGACCGTCGACGCCGACGGCTTCCAGCAGCACTTCTACCCCGACTACGACTTCGCGCGCCTGCCGCTGGCGCCGGTGGCCGGCCCCACCGGCGGCGTGCTGACCGTACCGATCGACCTGCCGGGCCGGACCGTGCAGGCGGCCGTGTGGAAGGTCCAGGTCGGCCGCGTGCCGGTGCTGATGCTCGACACCGACATCCCGCTCAACGACCCCGCCGACCGCCCGATCACGGGCGTGCTCTACGTGCGCGGCCGCGAGATGCGGATGATCCAGGAGTACGTGCTGGGCGTCGGCGGCGTGCGCGCGCTACGCGAGCTGGGCATTCGCCCCGCCGTGTGGCACATGAACGAGGGCCACGTCGCGATGCTGGGCCTGGAGCGGGCGCGGACCCGGGTCCGCAGCGGCGAGGGCTTCGCCGAGGCGCTGGCCGCGGTCGCCCGCAACAGCGTGTTCACGACCCACACCCCGGTGCCCGCCGGCAACGAGCAGTTCGACCTGCCGCTGGCGAAGAAGTACCTCGAGCCGTGGGCCAAGGACGTCGGCTGCGGCGTCGACGAGGTGCTGGCGCTGGGCACCGAGCAGGGCAGCTTCAACCTGACGGTGCTGGCGATCCGGCTGTCGTCGTCGGTCAACGGCGTCAGCCGCCTGCACGGCGACGTCAGCTCGGACATGTGGCGCCACCTGTGGCCGGGCGCGCCTACGAGCCCGGTCGGCTACGTCACCAACGGCGTCCACACCGAGACCTGGGTCGGCCCCGAGATGCGCTCGCTGTACGGCCACCACGTGGGGCCGGACTGGGAGCAGCACCTGCTCGAGCCGGAGTACTGGAAGCGCATCCACGAGGTGCCCGACGCCGACCTGTGGGCGGCGCATCGCCAGCAGAAGGAGCGGCTGGTGCGCTTCGTGCGCGAGCGGGTCCGCGAGCAGGCCGCGCGTCACGGCCACCCGCCCGACGAGTTGCGGCGGGTGGAAGGCCTGCTCGACCCCGCCGCGCTGACGATCGGCTTCGCCCGCCGCTTCGCGACCTACAAGCGCGCGGCGCTGATCGTGACCGACCTCGAGCGGCTGCGGCGGCTGATGGGCGACCCCGCGCGGCCGCTGCAGATGATCTTCGCCGGCAAGGCCCACCCCGCCGACCGCGCCGGCCAGGACGGCATCCGCAAGCTGTTCCGGATGACCCAGGAGGAGTTCTCGGGCCGCGTGGTGTACCTCGAGGACTACGACATGGAGATGGGCCGGATGCTGGTCCAGGGCTGCGACGTGTGGCTCAACAACCCACGCCGGCCGCAGGAGGCGTCGGGGACCTCGGGCCAGAAGGTGCCGGTCAACGGCGGCATCAACGCCAGCGTGCTCGACGGCTGGTGGGTCGAGGGCTTCCGCGGCGACAACGGCTGGGCGATCGGCGACGACCGGGAGTTCGCGTCCGTCGAGGAGCAGGACGAGGCCGACGCGCTGGCGCTCTACGAGGTGCTGGAGCACGGCATCCTGCCGCGCTTCTACGATCGCGACGAGAGCGGCCTGCCGCGGACCTGGATCGCCACCATGAAGGCCGCGATCGAGTCCGCGATCAGCCCGTTCAGCGCCCACCGCATGGTGAGCCAGTACGTGGGTGAGATCTACCAGCCGGCGGCTGCCCGTCGCTAGCCGCGGGCCGGAGTCCTAGCCCTCGTCGTAGCGGCGC
>JAMPXO010000081.1 GCA_023701125.1 Vicinamibacteria bacterium
GACAGGCTCGAGAACTGCTTGATCTTGGTCTTGTCCCCGCCCGCGTCCGCGTGCTCCTTGCCCGGCCCGTGGCACGACTCGCAGCCGAGCGCCGCCTTGGTGTCGGCATGGCACGCCTGGCAGCCCTGCGCCGCCATCGGCGTACCCGCGCGGTACGTGCGCGAGTGCGCGCCCTTGCGGATCGATGCGGCCTGATCCTCGTGACAGGTGAGGCAGGTGTCGGTCCCGGCGTACGCGGCGTGTGGGGCCTGAACCTTGGGCCCCTCCTGCACCGGTGCCGCCGCGACGCTTCCGGCCGTCGCGAGCCAACCCGCCGCCAGCATGGCAGCGAGTCCCGCACCGGCCAGGGTCTTCCTGAATGAATCCATGGCGTGCTCCCTTAAAGACTCCTGATGGTCACGGCGCCCTCGCCCCGCAACATCTGGGCGCGGACTTCCTCGACGACCGAACGCTCGAAACGGTGGTGCCCCCCGAGCGTCACGCTGCACGCGATCCGGCCCTGGCGGGCCCATCGCGTCACGGTCGTCGGAGAAACGCCCAACAGTCGGGCCACGGCGGTACGCGTCAACGGCGCACCCGGCGCAGCCTCGGCTCCATGCACTTCTTTTTTCTTGCGCATGAGCACCGACCCTTCATGGCCGTGAAGGCTAATCGACTCGCTCGGCCGATGTGGGCGATTTGGTCGGTTTCCGGTGTCCTAGAACATCCGGCTCATGGACCTGGATCAGATGGCGCGTCGCGCCTTTCCGACCCGCCCCGGCGTTGCGCGCGGGGCCGACCGGCGTCAGCCGATCTCGAGCTGCTTGGGCACTCGCGTCAGGTTGCGCGAGCCGGACTTCGTGACGAGCGCGACGTCTTCGATGCGCACGCCGCCGACGCCCAGGTAGTAGAGCCCCGGCTCGACCGTCACCACGTGGCCCTCTTGCAGCACGTCGGGCCGCTTGCCGATCGACGGCGCCTCGTGGATCTCCAGCCCGAGGCCGTGACCGGTGCCGTGGAAGAAGCCCTGCATCCGCCCGTCCTTGACGCCGGTGCGGCAGCCGCGGGCCTCGAACAGGTCCTGGATCGCCTTGTGGATGTCGTTGCCCGCGGCGCCGGGCACGACCCGCGAGTGGCCCAGCTTCACGCCCTCGTGGACGAGGGCGTAGATCTCCTTCAGCTTGTCGGAGGCGCGACCGCGGACGACGGTGCGGGTCAGGTCGCCGAAGTAGCCGGTCGCCTCCGAGCGCGGGAAGATGTCCATCACGACCGGCTCGTTGGCGCGAATCGGGCCGTGACCGACCTCGTGGGGATCGACGGCCTCGTCGCCCGGCGCGCAGATCGTCCGTGCGGGCATGCAGCCCTCGGCGAGGATGCGCTGGTTGACGACCGTGCGCAGGTCGTCGGCGGTGAAGCGCCGGTTGTCGCGGCGCAGGTACCCGTCGCGGCCGATGGTGCACGCGCGCAGCGCCTCGATCCCCGCCAGCAGGCCGGCCTCCGCGGCGCGCAGCGAGGCCTCGATCGCCCGCACCTCGAACGGCCGCTTGATCGCGCGCTCGGGCCAGAAGGGGTCGTCCGCGGGCACGCAGTCGATGCCGCGAGCGCCGAGCTCGCGGGCCAGGCCGAGCGGAAACTGGCGCGGCACCAGCGCCCGCTTGACCTTGAGCTTCTTCAGCACCAGCCCGATCACGTCGGCCAGCGGCGCCTGCCCGCGCGGCTCGAGCTGCCGCGCGAAGTCCATCCACGGCACCACCCGGCACTCGCGCGCCGTCGCCCGCGCGCGGTCCAGCTCGAGGTCGCTGGCCGTGATGGTGCGAACGCCGCGGACCTCGACGAACAGGAACGGGTCGGGCGCCATGAAGCCGGTGGCGTAGAGCAGGTCGGCGTCGTGCTCGGATGACGCGTAGTGGAGACGGGCAGCGGGCAGTTTCATGGCGGGTCGGCGTGTCCGGGCGCGGGCGCGGCGCCGCGCCCGAGCATCAGCAGCAGGGTCAGGCCACAGGCCCCCGCCGCGAAGTGGAAGCGGTCCCTCCACGGGTCCCACCACTCGCGCGAGTGGGCCGTGGCGAGGCACGCGAAGAGTGCGATCAGCGGCAGCACGCGGCGGTCGCGGCGGCGCACGAAGTCGACCAGGGCGGTGGCGGCGGCGGCGAGGAAGAACGCGGTCACTGCGGAGCGACTTCCACGAGCGCGTCGTAGAAGGAGGCGCCGCCGCCCATGTCCGTCAGCTCCTGGCTGGTGACCGCGTTGGCGTTGCGGCCGCCGGGGCACATCTTCGGCCACCAGATCGAGAGCCCGACGACGACGCCGGGCCGGGCCGCGTCCGAGACCCGCGCCTTCGCCTCGAAGGAGCCGCGGTCGTTCCAGATCCGCACGGACTGCCCGTCGCGGATGCCGCGCGCCGCCGCGTCGTCGGGGTGCACGGTCAGGAACGGCTCGCTCTCGCGGCGCACGAACGTCGGCTGGGCCGAGAAGGTCGAGTTCAGGAAGTGGTGCGCGGGCGGCGAGATGAAGGCCAGCGGATAGCGCCGCGCGAGCTCGGGGTTGGTGACGGGGCTCTCGCGCGGCGGCACGTAGCCCGCGAGCGGGTCGAGGCCAGCTTCGGCGAGCGAGGGCGCCAGCAGCTCGCACTTGCCCGACGGCGTCGGGAAGCCGCCCTCCGCGAACGGCGCCCACTCGCCGGGCACGGCGAGGCGAACCCGGCCCTCGCGTTGCA
Organism: Vicinamibacteria bacterium; assembly: GCA_023701125.1. Classification (GTDB taxonomy): domain Bacteria; phylum Acidobacteriota; class Vicinamibacteria; order Fen-336; family Fen-336; genus WYBL01. Next base: position 2,696 of record JAMPXO010000081.1, read on the forward strand.
GGCGGTCGAAATCGAGGCCGGCCAGCCGCGGGTGGCTCCAGTCGAGGGCCTGGCGCGCGAGGTCTTCGTCGGAGTCGAACAGGCACGGGTCCGCGAGCCCCATGGCGCGCGCGAGCCGGCGGAACAGCTCCGTGTTGGACAGCGCCTCGCCCAGCGGCGCGATCGCGGCCTGGCTCCACGAGAGGTAGAGGTGGCCGTAGGCCTTGTGCAGGTCGTCGTGCTCCAGCGTCGTCGTCGCCGGCAGCACGAAATCCGCGTAGTCGGCGGTGTCCGTCTGGAACAGCTCGTGGACGACGACGAACAGGTCCTCGCGGGCCAGGCCGCGCATCACCTGCTCCTGCTCGGGCGCGACCGCGGCCGGGTTCGAGTTGTAGACGAACAGCGCCTTCACGGGCGGCGCCAGCCCGGGGTCGGTCAGCGCCCGGCCGAGCTGGCTCATGTTGATCGTGCGGGTGCCGGCGGGGCTGAGGTCGGGTCGCTCGAGGGCCTCGGTGCGGACCGGGAAGGTGCCGGACGTGGAGAGCAGCGCGCCGCCGCCGACGTCGCGCCAGGCCCCGGTCACCGCGGGCAGGCAGGCGATCGTGCGCACCGCCATGCCGCCGCCGGCGTGGCGGTTGAGGCCGTAGTTGAGGCGGATCGCGCTGGGCCGCGTGGTCGCGTACTCGCGGGCGAGGGCCTCCACGGCTGCGGCCGCCAGCCCAGTCTCGCGCTCGGTCCGGGCCGGGTCCCACTCGCGGGCCCGCGCTTCCAGCTCCGCGTGCCCCTGCGTGTGGCGCTCGAGGTAGTCGCGGTCGGCGAGGCCGTCGCGGAAGATCACGTGCATCAGCCCGAGCGCCAGCGCGGCGTCGGTGCCCGGCCACGGCGCCAGGTGCAGGTCGGCCTTCTCCGCGGTGCGCGAACGGTAGGGATCGATCACCACCAGCCGCGCGCCCGCGTTGCGCGCGCGCTCGACGAACGGCCAGAGGTGGACGTTGGAGCTGACGATGTTGGCGCCCCACGCCACGATCAGCCGGGCGCGGCCGATCTGCTCGGGGTCGAGGCCGATCGAGCGGCCGACGGTCGCCTTGTAGCCCGCGGCGCCGGCCGAGGCACAGATGGTGCGATCGAGCTTGCTGGCCCCGATCGCGTGGAAGAAGCGGCGGTCGAGGCTCGCGTTCGAGAGCAGGCCCATGTTGCCCGCGTACGAATACGGCAGGATCGCCTGCGGCCCGTGGTCGCGGGCGATCTCCTTCAGGCGCTGCGCGATCTCGGACAGCGCGCGCTCCCAGCTCACCCGCTCGAAGCGGCCTTCGCCCTTCTTCCCCACCCGCCGCAGCGGGTGGAGCAGGCGGTCCTTCGCGTACACCCGTTCGAGGTAGTGGTTGACCTTCGCGCACAGGAAGCCCTGGGTGAAGGCGTCGTCCGGGTCGCCGCCCAGCGCCGTGGCTCGACCGCCTTCGACCGTGACGGCCATCGAGCAGGTGTCCGGGCAGTCGTGCGGGCACACGACCTTGAGCACGCGCCGCTGCAGCATGGCTTCGATCGTACGCCCGATCAGCGGCTCGCCACAGCCGGTTCGGCCTGCAAGCGGCGCACTTTCGGGCCGCGGTAGCGGACCACGAGACGGTTGTCGTCGACGTACCCGCCGAGGCCCACCCGCGCCTCGCTGCCGCGCTCCCACTCCCACTCCGCCGCGTAGTCGGTGACGAGGGCCTTGTCGTCGATCCACGCGCCGAGCCGGCCGCCCAGGCTGCGCACGACCAGCCGACTCCGCTCGGCCGCCACGAACGGCAGCGAGCGCACGGGCGCGTTGAAGTGCCGCGAGAAGTACACGACCTGACCCTCGTGGCTCGTGCGCTTGAGCCGGAAGCTCGTCCAGCGGTTCGACCACCACTCGGGCTTGCCGAACACGACGCCGGCCTGGAACTGCCCGTTGGACGTCGAGGCGATCTCGATCTCGACGGAGAACTCGAAGTCGCCGCCGATGCGGGCCTCGTGCGTCGCGAGGTGACCGCGCAACCCCGAGACCACCTCGAGCGCGCCGTCGGCGGTGACGCTCCAGTCGCCGTTCTCGGGCAGCCAGCCCCCGAGGCCCGCGGTTGGCACCAGGGACACCACCTGGCCCTGCTGCAGACCGCGCTCGACGCCGATCACGGCGAGGCGCTGGTCGAGGTACTCGGCGGCCGCGGGCGAAGCGCCGGCCCGCGCACCCGTGAACAGGGCCGCGGCCTCGTCGAGACGCCCAGCCTGGAACAATCCCTCGGCCTTCACGACGCTGTCGCCGCCGGCGGCCCCGAAAGCCTCGATCCGGCCGACCGGCATCCGGTCCGGGATCGCCGCCTCCGCCTCGCCCGACAGCTTCAGCCCCGCGTTCCTCAGGTGGCCACGCGCTTCCGCGAAGCGCCCGGCCTTGTACTCCACGGCCGCGTACCAGGCCTCGAAGCGGGCGTGCTCCGCGAACCGCGAGGGTTCGCGGCTGTAGCCGTCGAGGATGCCCGCGGCGATTGCGTGGATCTCGGGCCGGCGGAAGATCGACGGCATCGTCCGCCGCGTCGCGGCGATGTCGCGCGGCTCGGCCGGCGGGGTCGCCTCGTCGGCGACGTCCCACTCCATCTGCAGCAGGGCCTCGAGCGCCATCAGCGGCACGTCGGTGTCGAAGCGGCGCGTCTCGTACCACTGGCGCGCCAGCGCCTGCAGTGCCGCCGGATCCCCGCCCCACCGCGCCCGCGAGGCCGTGATCATCTGGTCGTACGCGGGCTGGTAGTCGACCTGGGCGGCCACGGCGCGGTCGAACCAGCCACGCGTGTCGCGGTCGCCGGCCGCGCCGGTCATCGCGACGCGCAGCAGGCCGGTCGCGGCCTCGGGCCGGTCCGGGCGGCTCTTCCAGCTGGCGAGATACGAGGCCCGGGCCGTCTCCATGCCGCGGTTGAAACCCTTCCAGCCCTCTTCCGTGACCTTGTTCGCGTACTGGTTGCCGCGGGCCGTCCAGGCCTCCCGCTCGGCGCGGGCGCCCTGCACCAGCAGCTTGACCCACGGGTCCACCCAGGCGGTCGCCTCGACCGCGGCGGCCACGGCCGCGGCGTTACGGTCCAGCAGCGACGCGCCGGTCCCGCGGGTGAGGGCGTTGGCGAGCACGACGTCCTCACCGTCCTCGTAGCTCCCATCCGCCAGGCTCTCGACGAACCACCGCAGCTCGACCGGGTCGAGCGCCGCCCGCCTGCCGACACCCTCCGCGCGGCCGGTCAGGTCGCGGCGCAGCGCCGAGGCGACGAGCCGCGCGACCCCGCGCGAGTAGGCCTGGGCCTGCACGCCGGTCATCGCCTTCTCGAACAGCTCACCGGCCCGGTCGCGCTCGTCGTTGTTGAGGAGCACGAGACCGGCCAGGTAGATCACGGCCGCGTCGTCGCAGCCGCCGGCCACGACCTCGCGGGCGCGGCCGAGCAGCGCGGCCGTGCGCCACGGCGCGAGATTGGAGAAGGCCGGCAGCGCCTCGGAGAGGAACAGCTCGGCGGTCGGGTCGCAGGCGGGGCCGCGCCGGCCGACACGCCGATACCCCTCCAGCAGGTTGCGCCGGGTCCAGGCCTGGAGGGCGACACCGTCGTCGCGCGACGCGCCGGCTCGAACCACGGCTTGCGGCTCTTGCGACGTGTAGCTCCACGCCGACCAGGCGGCCAGGCCCCCCAGGCCCGTCGCGACGAGGACCAGGCCGAGGCGCCTCGCGGGGGAGATCACAACCACGTCCGCAGGCGGCCACGCCCGGCGCAGCGCTCGCACGCGACCTTGCCCTGGCACTTTGCACAGGCCACCCGCGTCTTGCCCTGACAGACGGGGCAGCGGCCGCGGTTCACCCAGCGGCCTTCCACCTTCTCGATCACCTCGCCCTTGTGCCGGTCGTTCCAGGCCACCCACGAGCCGTCGTCGTGAACGAAGCGCACCCACAGCTCGTCCGCCGAGTGGCCGCGCACGTTCATCTTCTGCCAGCCCGGGCTCGAGGCCCGCAGGCACGTGCCGGGACAGTCGACCTCGCCATGCTCGCAACCGGGCGCGCCGCAACTCGCGATGCCCCGGCCACCGCAGTCCGGGCAGGCGACGAAGTCAGGCATCGCGTACTGCTTCCCGCCCCAGACCAGGGCCAGCAGCAGCACGACGACGACGGCGATCGCGCCGCGGGACGCAGGCGCTCCGTTGGAGGCGGTGGGACGTGGATTGGAACTCATGTTCGTTGGAAGGCGATGCTACCCGGTGCGACGAGCCCGGCTCAATCGCCGCACACCCGAGGCCGCGCCGCGGGCGGTTGCCTTCGTCGCGGACGACTTGGCGGCGGGCCGCTTGGCTGGTCGCGGCTTCGACGCGGAACGAGTCGGGCGCGAGGGGCGGCGGCGGGTCACGTCGTCGAGCAACTCGGCGGCCGGCACGGCCTCGCCGAACAGGAAGCCCTGCACCTCCTCGCAACCGTGGCGGGCCAGGAAGCGCAACTGGCGGCCGTTCTCGACGCCCTCGGCCACCACCCGCAGCTTCAGGCTGTGAGCCATGCGGATCACGGCCGAGACGATCGCCGCGTCGTCCGCGTCGCCCGGCACGCCGGCCACGAACGAGCGGTCGATCTTGACCGTGTCGATCGGCAGCCGCTTGAGGTACGAGAGCGAGGAGTGGCCGGTGCCGAAGTCGTCGACCGCGGACCGGATGCCGCGCTCGCGCAGGGCGCTGAGCGTCGCGATCGTCTCGGGCACGTTCTGCATCGCCAGGCTCTCGGTGATCTCCAGCTCGAGCAGGCGGGGATCGGCGCCGCTCTCCGCCAGCGCGCGGTCCACCGCGCGCACCAGGTCCTGCTGCTGGAACTGGCGCGGCGACAGGTTGACCGCCATCCGCATGGTGCCTGCCACCCGGGTCAGCCGCGCCAGCGTGGCGCACGCCTCGCGCAGCACCCACTCGCCGATCGGCACGATCAGGCCCGACTCCTCGGCGACCGGGATGAACTCGGCGGGCGACACCAGGCCGCGCCCCGCCACCCGCCAGCGCAACAGCGCCTCGGCACCGACCACCCGCCGCCGCTTCAGCTCGACGAGCGGCTGATAGCGCAGCTCGAACTCGCCACGCTCCAGCGCCAGCCGCAGCGCGCTCTCCAGGTTGAGCCGTTCCTGGGCGCGCAGCGTCATCGCCCGGGTGAACAACTGGTAGTTGCTGCGGCCCGCCTCCTTGGCGCGGTACATCGCGTTGTCGGCGTTCTTCAGCAGCGTCTCGGTGTCCTGGCCGTCGTCGGGGTAGAGGCTGATGCCGATGCTGGCCTGCACGTGCAGCCGGTGGCCCTCGACGTCGAACGGCGTCGCCAGTGCCTGCAACAACTTCTCGGCGACCTTGGCCGCGTCTTCGGGCTGGGACAGCGGCTCCAGCAGCAGCGTGAACTCGTCGCCGCCGACCCGCGCCACGGTGTCGCCCTCGCGGATGCACGCGGCCAGCCGGCGGGCCACGCCCTCGAGCAGGCGGTCGCCCGCCGAGTGGCCGAGCGTGTCGTTGATGCGCTTGAAGTGGTCGAGGTCGAGGAACATCACGCCCAGCGTGGTCGCCGTGCGGTGGGCGTGGGCCAGCGCCTGGCTCAGGCGGTCGCGGAACAGCAGCCGGTTGGGCAGCCCGGTCAGCGTGTCGTGGTACGCCTGGTACGAGATCAGCTCCTCGGCGGCCTTGCGCTCGCTGACGTCGCGCGACACGGCCACCACCTCGCGCACCTCACCGCCGGCGGCGTGGATCGCGCGGCTGGTGGTCTCGAACCAGACCGTGCCGCCGTCCTTGCGCCGCACCCGCCAGGTCGTGACGACGGGCTCGGGGCCCAGCAGCCGCCCGCCCTCCAGGGCCAGGCGCTCGAGCTCGTCCTCGTGCACGAACTCGGCCGGTGAGCGGCCGAGCAGCTCCTCGGGCTCGTAGCCGAGCAGCCGCCGGCAGGCAGGCGACGCGTACAGGAAGGTGCCGTCCGGCCCGTGTCGAGAGATCAGGTCGGTGGAGTTCTCGGCCATCAGCCGGTAGCGCTCCTCCGACGCCCGCAGCGCCTCCTCCGCCAGCCGGCGGTCGGTGACGTCGCGCTGGGTGCCCCACGCGCGCAGCAGCCGCCCGTCCTCGACCACGCCCACCAGGTTGTTGAGGCGGTGGCGGACGCGCCCGCCTGCCCCCTTCTCGATCGTCTCGGCGTCGCCGAGCCGCAGGTTGCCCCCGAAGAAGCGGGCCAGCAGGGCGCGGCCGCGCGCATCCCGCAGCGGCAGCACGTCGGCGAGCCGGCGGCCGAGCACCTGCTCGCCGCTCTCGCGGTCGTGGTGGCGGGCGAAGGCGTCGTTGCACTCGGCGAGATAGGCGCGATCGAGGAAGGCGTCGATGCGCTCCTCGAGCGGCGCGTCGATCGCCACCGGCGGCAGCAGCTCGCAGCGCCAGATGCCCTCGGTCGAGTGCTCGACGAAGGTCCGGTAGCGCTCGCGGCCCTGGCGCAGGGCGTCCTCGGTGATGCGCCGCTCGGTCACGTCGACGTCCATGCAGCAGACCGCGGGCGCGCCGCCGAAGGCCGGCAGCGGGAACATGCTGGAGTGGACGAAGCGCAGCGCGTGGTCCTTGCGCCGCACCGTCCACTCGCCCGGCGGTTCCGCCTCGCCGGTCTCCAATAGCCGCGCGATCAGCTCCTCGAACCCCGCCACGTCCTCCGGCCGCACGACAAGGTCCTGCATGCGGCTCCCGACCGCCTCCTCGGCGGTGTAGCCGTAGAGCGCCGCAGAGGCCGGGTTCCACAGGCGCACCCGACCCGTGGCGTCGTAGATCTGCACCGCCACCGACGGCGTGTGGTTCACGATCGCTTCCAGCGACGTGCGCAAGCCCGCGCTGTCGCGTTCGGCGTCGACCTGGCGGGTGACGTCCTCGACCACCGCGTCGACGAAGGCCGGGCGGCCGCGGGCGTCGAGCGTCAGCGCGGCGTGGGTCTCGATCCAGGCCCCGGTGCCGTCGGGCCGCACCACCCGCGCGCGCTGCGCCACGACGGCGCCGGCCGTGCGCACGCGCTCGACCAGCTTGCCCGGCTCCAGCGGGTCGAGGTGGACCGCGGCCAGGCCGCGCTCGATCGCCTGCTCGAGCGAGGCGAAGCCGAACAGCGCCAGCGCAGCGGGGTTGGCGAACTGCAGGCGGCCGTCCAGGCCGGCGCGGTAGACGCCGTGCGGCAGGTGCAGGACCAGGTCGCGGGGCGCGGTCACGAGCGGCGCACCACGATCACGGTCATGTCGTCGTATTGCGGGGCGCCGGCAGCAAACCCGTCGGCCGCCTCGATCATGCGCTCGACGGCCGGCGCGGCGGCCAGCCCTGCACAGGCCTCGAAGGCCGCGGCCATGCGCTCCTCGCCCCACTCCTCGTCGCTCGGGTCCATCGCCTCGGAGATGCCGTCGGTGAAGCCGAGCAGGGCGTCGCCGGGCCGCAGAAGGGCCGCGCCCTCCACGTAGGCTGCGATCGGCAGCAGGCCGATCACCGGCCCGCCGACCTCGAGTCGCTCGGGCGGGCCACCGCCGGCCCGGAACAGCATCGGCGCATTGTGGCCGGCGTTGACGTAGGCGAGACGCCCATTGCTCGGGTCGTACTCGGCGTAGAAGAACGTCGCGTAGCGGTTCGAGGGCGAGGCGTCGTGGATCAGCCGGTTGAGGTTGCCCATCAGCGTGGCCAGGTCGCCGCGCGCGCCGCCGATGGTCTGGCTGCGCAGCGAGGCCTGCAGGCTGGCCATCAGCAGCGCCGCCGGGATGCCCTTGCCCGAGATGTCGCCGATCGCGATGCCGATCCGGCCGTCGTCGAGGGACAGGAAGTCGTAGTAGTCGCCGCCGACGCCACGGGCCGGCCGGCAGTGGCCGGCGAGGTCGAGGCCCGGGACCCGCGGCAGATCGCGCGGGTAGAGCTGCTCCTGCACCTCGCGGGCGATCTCCACCTCGCGGGTGAAGCGCGCGCGCTGGGCGACCTCGGCCGCGACCTGCTCCGCGAGCTGGGCGTTGTGCAAGGCGAGCGAGGCCTGGCCGGCCACGGAGCGCAGCAGCCGCACGTCGAGCGGCGAGTACGGCTCCTCGCTCTTCTTCGGCCCCAGCGCCAGGAAGCCGAGCAGGCCGGAGCGCGTCGACAGCGGCAGCAGCAGCTCCGAGCCGAGGGCCTGCAACTGTCCGCGCTCGGCCGCAGCGGCCGGCTGGTTGGCCCAGCTCTCGGGATCGTCGAGGTAGACCCGGGGCGGCTCCTTGGCCTCGGCCAGCCGGCGCGCGACCGGCCCGTTGCCGTCGAAGGCCAGCGGCGGGCCGTCGCCGTAGCCGAGCGCCAGCGCCGGCTGCAGGAACGGGCCCTCGCGCAGCAGCACCGCGAGCCGCGACGCGTGCAGCGCGTCCGACAGGCGCCGGGCCAGGGTGTCGACCAGGCGTCGCACGTCGACGATCTCCCGCACCTCCTCGGACACCTCGCTCAGGATCCGCTCCGCGTCGTAGGCCTCGCGGAAGAAGCGGCGGTCGAGCGCGCGACGGACCCGCTCGCCGGCCCGCCCCACGATCACCGCGAACATCACGCCGGTGGCGATCGCCTGGATCTTGCGCGGGCGGTTGAGGCCGGGGTCGAGGGCCAGGCCAAGGCCGGCCGTGAGCGCGAGGCCGGCGCCGATCCCCTGCAGCACGCGGATGCCGCGCCGCGCCAGCGCGTACTGCAGCCCCTGGCGCAGCACCACCGAGATACCCATCGCGCGCTCGACGACGATCACGTAGGCGAGCGTGATCGGCAGCAGCGCGAGGGCCAGCAGCGCGGGCACGAGGTAGAGCGGGCTGATCGTCGCCAGCGGCACGCCGAAGATCCCGTTCAGCAGCACCAGCGGAAAGATCGGCAGTAGCGCCGCCGTGGCCCCGAAGTTGAGCATCCGCAGCCGCCGGCGGTCGTCCGCGTCCCGCGTCGTCCCCATCCGGTAGCCCGTGATCGCGAAGAAGCTGCCGATCGCGAGGTTGGTCAGCACGAAGCGGGGCAGCCGCGCGGCTTCGGCGTAAGCCTCGAACGAGGTCGCCACGGCGCCGAAGTCGGCGGCTACCACGCCGTACAGGCCGATCACGACGGCGTCGATCATCAGCGGTCCCGCCAGCAGCCACTTGAAGGCGGGCCGGCGCACGTCGAGCGGCAGCCGATCGGGGAAGCGCAACGCGAACAGGAACAGCGCGAACGGCCACGACGTGCCGAGCGCGTGGCGCCAGAAGAGCGCAATCGGGCGGAGAGGCCAGGGCCAGGCCGCGCGCTGGATCAGCTCCAGCTCGCCCATCGCCGTGAAGCCGAGCAGCAGCAGCAGCAGCAGCCACGCCAGCGGGTCGCGCGGCCGCACCCAGGCGACGCCGAAGCCGAGCGCGATCGCCAGCAACGGCGAGAGCAGCACCAGCACGACCAGCAGCGCGCGATCGCCGTGGCCGAGGACCGGGCGCGGCTGCAGGGTCACGGCCACCGCCGTCTCACGGCCCTCGCGCACGACCCGCAACGGCAGTTCTTCGCCCGCCCGCCGGGCGGCGACGGTGGTGATCAGGGTCGCCCGGCCCTGCCACGGCTCGCCGTCGACGACGACGATGCGGTCGCCCGCGAGTGGGCCCGCGACCTGGCCCGCCCCCACGGACAGGACGCGGCCGTCGGCGGCCACGACCAGGCCCGCGCGCGGCAGCCGGTCGGGCGCCGCGAGCAACGACGCGAGGCCGTCACGCAGCACCAGCGCCTGCTGGGCGAGACAGAGCGCCAGCAGAACGAGCAGGGCGGCGTGCCGCCCGCCGAAAGCTCCGGTCGAGCTGCTCATGAGCGAAAGGCGGAGTCTAGCAGCCGGGCCCGCGCGGGCTCAGGGCAGGTTCAGGATCTCCGGGCGCCAGGCGCGCGGGCCGTTGGCGATGCCGTGGACGTGGCTGACGACCTCGAGCCGGCGCGGCACCAGCTTGACGAGCAGGTAGTCCGGACTGGCGGCGCCACCCTCGTAGAACGGCGCCCACTCCGGCTTGAAGCGCTTCGCCCGTTCCGCGGGGTCGGCGACCAGCGCTGCGCGCCCCGCAAAGGTCACGTAGCCGGGGCCGGCGGGGTCGAAACAGGAGAGCGTGGCGCGGGCGTCGCGGCGCAGCTCGGCCACCTTGCGAGTGCCGGCGTTCGTGCCCATCCAGACGACCAGGTCGGCGTCGGGTGGGAACGGGTCCATCACCCGCGCCTGCAGCAGCCCGTCCTCGCCGATCGTGGTCAGCGTGCAGAACCGCGACGCGGCGACGATCTCGCGCGCGGCCTGCTTGACGACCTCCGGCCCCGGCGCGACAGCGGCCTGCGTCGGTTCGTCGCCAGCGACAGCGGCCGGCGCCGCGCCGAGCGCGGCGATCACGAGCGCCGTCAGCGATCGCCGCATCGGCCTACGTCCCGTACAGCCGGTCCCCGAAATCGCCGAGGCCGGGCAGGATGTACTTGCGGTCGTTGAGCTGGCGGTCGAGCGCCGCGGTGTAGATGCGGGCGTCGGGGAACGCCGCCTCGAGGTGGGCGACGCCCTCGGGCGCGGCCACGATCGACAGCAGCCGCACGTTGCGGGCGCCCAGCTCGCGCAGGCCCTCGAACGCCATCGCCGCCGAGCCGCCGGTGGCCAGCATCGGGTCGAGCAGGAAGACGACCGCCTCGTGCAGGTTCTTGGGGATCTTCTCGTAGTAGCGGCGGGCGACGGCCGTCTCCTCGTCGCGCTCGAGGCCGAAGTAGCCGACCTCGACCTGCGGCACCAGGTCGATGAAGGCATCGAGCATGCCGAGGCCCGAGCGCAGCACCGGCGCCGCGACCACGCGGCTGGAGATGCGGCGGGCCGTCGTCTTCTCGAGCGGAGTCTCGATCTCCCGCGGCGCCGTCGGCAGGTCGCGGGTCGCTTCCGCCACCAGCATCAGCGCGACGCGGCGGGCGAGGCGCCGGAAGGCGTCGCGGGGAGTGTCCTTGTCGCGCAGGCGCGCGAGCGAGTCGTCGACCAGCGGGTGGTTCAGGACGTGGGCTGCCATGGCGAGCGGCAAGATACCACGCGTGTATACTCCCCGATCGCATGCGCCTGACCGAAGACGAGATCGAGTACATCTCGCGCAAGATCGTCAAGACGCTGGTCTCCGGCGGCAAGCTCGAGGTCGACTCCGAGGCCCGCGTTTCCGGCGAGATCGCGCGGGTGATCGCCGACGAGCTGCGGCTCGAGGATGCGCTCAACGAGGAGGTCCGCCAGGTCCTGCTCTCCCACGCGCCCGAGATGGAGCGCTCGAACATCGCCTACAGCGAGATGTTCAAGAAAGTGAAGCGCGAGCTGGCGAAGAAGAAGGGGATGGTCATTTGAAGCTGTCCCGCGACCGCTGCGTGCGCCTGTCCCAGCTCGTCCTCAACTACCTGAACCAGGACGAAGAGGTCGAGTTCTTCGACGACCTGTCCGAGATCCGGCAGCAGATCTTCCGGCTGATCGAGTCCGAGATGAAGGCCGACGAGGCGATCGACGCCCTCGTCCGCCGCAAGATCGAGACCCAGAAGCGCTCGATCCTCGAAGGCTCCTCGGAGTGGGACGTGCTGTACCGGAAGTACTACGAAGAAGAGTCAGCCAAGCACCGCAAGGTGATGCCGTAACGGGTTCCGGCGCCGGGCGAAGCCCGTCACCGGTTCCGCGGGTCTGGGCGGAGGAGCGGAGCGAGGGAGCCCAGCGGCCCGAGCGGCGGGATTCACTCCCGGCGCGAGCCGCCGATGGGCTGACGCCGCGATACGGGCGCGGCTCCGCCCCCAAACCCCGGTGGGCCTGTCACGGCTTTCGCGGCAGCAGGCGGGCCCGCAGCTCGCCCACCGCCGGCGCGTCGTCGAGCGCCAGGTAGCGATCGTTCCCCACCCGCCGCTCCACGACGGAGATCGGCACCCCGTTGAGCGTGACCTCGGCGGCCACTCGCTCCGGCGGCAGCAGGACCGCGACCCGCGCCGCGTCGGCGCTGCTGCGATAGTCGAAGCGCAGCGCCTCCGCGTTCAGCTCGTAGTCGTAACCGGCGCGCACCGGCTCGCCCGGCACGCAGACCTCGAGCCTGGCCCGGCCCGCTCCCAGCCGCGGCTGGAACACGACCCGAGCGTGCAGCGGCCGGGACAGGTCCCGGCTCCAGTCGAGGCCGAGCAGGCCCTCGAGCACCGCCGTCCCGAGCACCCCCGCCGTGGCCGCGTCGCGCGGATTGCCTCGCCCCTCGCCTTCGGTGGTGTGCCACTCGTGGAGCGCCTGGCGAGCGACGGCGCGGGCGGCCAGCGCCCGGACCTGGGTCGCGCCACCCGCGGCGTCCCCGCCTTCCAGTCGCGCCAGCGCCAGCCGCCCCGCCACCGTGTCCCAGTGGCCGCCGTTCTGGTAGCTGCCGGCCTCGCGCAACAGCGGGTGCGCGAAAAAGCCCGTCGGGAACGGCGGCAGCAGGCTCAGGCCCGACAGCGTGACGCCGCGCTCGTGATGGCGGCGATCGATCTCGGCGAACAGGCGCAGGCGCTCGCCGTCGTCGAGGGCGCCGGCGCGGGCGGCCATCGTGTTGCCCGCCAGCGCCAGCATCGCTGCCACGTCCAGCTCCTGTGGCGGCTGTGGGCCCGGCATCAGCCGATACGGCCTGAAGTAGCCGCGCTGCGGGTCGTACAGCGCCTGGCGCAGGTCGATCCGCATCCGCGACGCGGTCCCCTCCCAGGCGCGCGCCCGCAGCGGCCGCGCGCCGGCGCGCGTCATCTCCTCCATCCGACGCGCCGCCTGCAGCGCCATCGCATTGCCGTAGAGGCCGCCGACGCGAGGCGTGCGCTCGTCGAGGTAGAGCGCGTTCTGGTCGGCGTGGACCGGCGAGAGGTCACCACCGTCCGCCGTCAGCGCGGTCACCACCAGCCCGGTCGGCGTGTCGCGCCGGGCCTCGGTCACCGACAGCAGCGCCGCGTCGAGGCGGTCGAGCAGCGGACGGCCGGCGACCGCGCTGTCGAGCCAGATCGGGCCGTAGAGCTCGAACAACTCCCAGCCGGCGAGCACGGCCAGCGACTCCTGGTCGGCCACGGTGGTGTGGCGGTCGCCGCTGATCGCCTCGGGCCCGCGGCGCCAGATCTCGGCGACCTGCGGCGAGTCCGCGCGGAACTCCTCCGGCGGCCCGGCGGCGATCCAGTCGTGCAGCGACGAGTCGCCACGCTGGTGGGCGAGGTGCTCGGCGAGCCAGCCGGCGACGCGTTCGCGCGGGTACAGCCAGCGCACCAGCGGCACCAGGCGGGCGCCCTCGCGCAGCCGGAACCGCGGGCGGGCCTCGTCGGCCGCGAAGCCGACCACGCGACCGGTGCGCCCCTCGAGCTCACGCTCCTGCGCGGTCAACGTCTTCTTCACCAGCGGCAGCAGGCGGTCGAGCGCCGGCTCCCCGGTGCGCCACCAGGTCGTGCACGCGGGCACGGGCGGCGGCGGCGCGGGCGCAGCGCGACCGCAACCCGAGGCCAGCAGCCCCAGCGCGAGCGCGCGCAGGGCCCAGCGTGCCATCAGCGATCCGCCCCCTTCAGCTTCTCGGCCGACAGCGCGCCCAGCGCGTCGTAGGCCGCGTACTTGTAGGCCTCGCCGAGGGTCGGGTAGTTGAACACCGTGTCGATCAGGTGCTCGACGGTGCCGCCGTGCTGGAGCTGGGCCTGGCCGACGTGGATCAGCTCGGAGGCCAGCTCGCCGAGGATGTGCACGCCGAGCAGCCGGCGGTCCTCGCGGGCGATCACGAGCTTCACGAAGCCCGAGAAGTCGCCGATGATCTGGCCGCGGCTGTTGCCCTCGTAGTAGGCGCGGCCGACGACGAAGTCGAGCCCCTTCCGGGTCGCGCTCTCCTCGGTCTCGCCCACCGCCGCCAGCTCCGGGATGGTGTACACGGCCATCGGCAGCAGCTTGGAGACCCGGGTCTTGTACTTCAGGTCGAAGGCGTGGCACATCGCGACCCGGCCCTGGTCCATCGAGGTCGAGGCGAGGGCCGGGAAGCCGATCACGTCGCCCGCCGCGTAGATGTGCGGCACCGCCGTCTGGAAGTCGCCGTTCACGGTCAGGTGGCCGCGCGGTGCGGCCGTGAGCCCCGCCTCGTCGAGGCCGAGCCCGGCCGTGGCGCCGCTGCGGCCGGTGGCGAACAGCACGCACTCGGCCTGCACGCCGCCGCCGCCCTTGAGCTTCACCAGCACGTCGGGGCCCTCGAGTTCGATCCCCGCCATGCCCTCGTTGCGCAGGATGCGCAGGCCGAGCAGCTCGGTCTGCAGCCGCAGCCGCTCCGACAGCTCGCCGTCGAGGAACGGCAGCAGCGTGTCCTGCGAGCAGACGAGCGTCACGTCAACGCCCATCGCCCGGAACATCGTCGCGTACTCGCAGCCGATCACACCGGCGCCGATCACCGCCAGCGAGCGCGGGATGCGCTCCATGCGCAGGATGGTGTCGGAGTCGAACAGCCGCGGGTCGTGCGGCACGCCGTCGGGCCAGGCGGGCGACGAGCCGGTGGCGATCAGGATCACGCCGGCCCGCAGCCGCAGCTCGTTGCCGTCGCGGGCGGTGACCGCGACCACGTGCGGGTCCTCGAAGCGGGCGTTGCCGCGGAACAGGGTGATCGCGTGGCGCTCGAGGTTCTTGTCGATCAGGCTCCACAACTGGCGCACGACGTCGTCCTTGCGGAACATGAAGTCGGGCACGGTGATGTCGCGCTTGATCTGGTAGTCGATCCCGTACAACCCGCGCTGGCGCAGCCCGGAGAAGTAGAGCGCGGTCTCGCGCAGCGTCTTGCTCGGCACGGTGCCGGTGTTGACGCCGGCGCCGCCCAGGTGCACCTCGCGCTCGACCAGCGCCACCCGCTTGCCGAAGTACGCGGCCTGGGCCGCGCCCTTCTCCCCGGCGGGCCCGGAACCGATCACGATCAGGTCGAAGTCGTGGACATCCATCGCGAGCGAGAATGGCCCGCGGGCGAAGCCACGTCAACGTGTCGACCCCGGCGGCAGCGTCGGCGCTCGCGGGGCTCAGCGGGCGGACGGGCGGGCGCTGCCGGCGATCCACGAGCGGTCGCTCTCGCCCCCCGCGCTCGGGGCGTCTGCAGCGCAGGAACGCCACTCCTGGCAGGCGTTCCTGCCGCGATCCTTGGCCCGGTACATCGCGCTGTCCGCGTGCTCGAGCAGGGTCTCCACGTCGGAGCCGTCGTCCGGAAAGCGGGCCAGCCCGATGCTGGCGGTCACCCGCAGCTCGTGCTCGTCGAGCTTCACCGGCTCCTCGATGCAGGCCAGGAGCTTCTTCGCGACCGACACGGCGTCCGCCGGGCGGATCTGCGACAACAGCAGCACGAACTCGTCGCCGCCCATGCGCACGACCAGGTCGTCCTCGCGCACGCACTGGCGCAGGCGAGTGGCCACCTGCTGGAGCAGCCGGTCCCCCATCGCGTGACCGAGCGTGTCGTTGACGGCCTTGAAGCGGTCGAGGTCCAGGAACAGCACCTGCAGGCTGCGCCCGAGCAGGGCGGCATCCTGCAGCCGGTCTTGCAGCCGCTCCGTCAGGAACGCGCGATTGGGCAGGCCCGTCAGCGAGTCGTGGTAGGCCTGGAACTCGATCCGCTGCTCGAACTCCTTCCTGTCGGTGATGTCGATCACGGTGCCCTCGACCAGCTCGTCGCCGGGGTCGCCGCGGACCACTGTCTGGCTCTCGAGCACCCAGGCGAGGCCGCCGTCCTTGCGGCGCAGTTGCAACTCGCGGTTGCTGACCCGGCCGCCGGCCAGCAGCCGGCCGAGGTCCCGTGCTCGCACGTGCGGGTCGACATACAGCTCCGCGGCCGACAGGGCGAGCAGCTCCTCGTGCGTGGTGTAGCCGAGGATGCGCGCCATGGCGTCGTTGCACTCGAGCAGGCGGCCGTCCAGCGTGCCACGGTAGACGCCGGCCAGGTTGCGCTCGAACAACATCCGGTAACGCTCCTCCGAGCTGCGAAGCGCCACCTCGGCTCGCCGGCGGTCCGTGATCTCCTCCGTGCAGGTCACGACCGCGACCGGCTGGCCGTCGGGGCCCGCCACGGCGTCGGACAGAAGCTGCACCGGAAAGACGGTCCCGTCCCGCCGGGCGTTGACGGTCTCTCGACGCCAGCTCCGGATTTCCTCCGGACGTCCGCTGGCCGGCTTCCAATCCGACGGCATGAAGACGCTCACGTGCTGGCCGATCAGCTCCTGCGGCGAACGGCCGTGCATCGCGGCCTCTGCCGGGTTGGTGTACAGGATCCGCCCGCGCGTGTCGGTGATGGTCACGCCCATCTGGATCGTCTCGACGGCCTTCTGCAGGCGCTGCAGCTGGGCGGCCTCGCGCCACCTCTCGAGCGCCTGGGAGACGCGCGTCGCGAGGTCCGCCATCAGGTCGAACTGCTCCTGGCGCGGAGGCCGGGGCTGGCGACTCAGCAGCACCAGCGCAGCGTGCGGCTGGCCGTCGACCGGCAGCGGCCAGGCGAGAGCGCCGTGAAGGCCGGCGGCGGCCGCCGGCTCCTCGCACCAGGCAACATCCTGCTCGAGATCCGCCACCGCCACCGGCCGCCCCGACGTCAACGCCGCTCGCGCGAGCGCCCCGCCGCAGCCGGGCTCGCCCGTTCCGACAACGCCTGACTCGAGCCAGGGGAAGGTCGCGAGCCGCTTCATGGACTCCGCCTCGCCGCTCCAGACCTCTCCCGCGTCCCAGTCCAGACCGGCGCACACCGCCTCGAGCAGCCGGGGCCCCGCCTCTCCCAGGGCCGAGGACTCCGCGAGCGCCCGGGTGACCGCGAACTGCATCGCCTGCGTCCGTTCGGCACGCTTCCTTCGCGTGATGTCACGCGCGATCGCCGAGGCTCCCACGAGGCGCCCGGTACTGTCGCGGATCGGCGAGAGGGTCAGGCTGACCACCACCCGGCTGCCGTCGCGTCGCTTGCGCTCGGTCTCGAACGACTCGACGCGCTCGCCGCGGCGCACCCGCTCGAGAATGAACGGTATCTCGTCAGCGCGATCGTCCACCGCCAGCAGCGAGACCGGGCGACCCAGGACCTCCGCGGCCGGGTAGCCGTAGAGCCGCTCCGCGCCCGGACTCCAGCTCGTGATCGTCCCCTCCAGGGTCTTGCCGATGATCGCGTCCTCGGAGGAATCGACGATCGCTGCCGCCCGCGCGAGAGCCGCTTCTGCCGCCCGTCGCTGGCAGACCGCCGCCGCGAGCACGAGGGTGCTGACACTGCTCACGGCCAGGAAGGCCGCCAGCACCAGCAGCGAGTCGTTGGCGTCGGACAGCGGCAGGGTTCGTCGCAGACCTCCCCACACCGCCATCGCGGCCAGCACCGCGGTGGCGGTCGCGGCCTCGCGCGGGTCGAAGCGGATCGCCACCCAGGAGAGGAGCGGCCCTGCGAGAAAGAGAAGAGGATGGCCCCGCAGCGGCGGGAGCAGGTCGCCGAAGACCAGCAGGCCCACGGCCACCAGCGCCAGCAGCAGCAGCACGGCCTCCAGGACCTGCCCGGGCCGGAGGCCCGGCCGGCCTCGCGTCGCCCACAGCACGACCAGCGGTGCCACGACCAGCGCGCCCCCGGCATCGCCGAGCCACCACGTGCGCCAGACAGCGGCGTACTCGAGGGGACTCGCGAGGCCGCCGAGCCACAGGCTCGTGACCCCGATCGTCGCGCTCACGACCGGGCTCAGCAGGCCGGCGAGGATCGCAAAGCGGAACACGTCGCGCGGGCGCTCGAAGGCCAGCCGGCCGTTGGCGAATCCCTCGGTGAGCGCAGCCCCGACCACGGCCTCGAGCGTGTTGCCGAACGCGATGCCGAGAGATGTGAAGATGTTGCCCGACGTCGTCAGGTTGACGCCGAAGGCGCCGACCAGGATCGCCGGCCAGACCCGGCGGCCCAGCACCAGCAAGGCGGCGATCGCGATGCCGGTCGGGGGCCAGATCGGCGACGCGCTGGCGTTGAGGAACGCCAGCCGGAGCCCGAGCTTTCCAGCGACGAAGTAGGCGACCGCCACCCACATCAGGATTCGCAGCGACGGCGCTCCTCGCGGGTGTCCGGAGAGGGGGTCGCCCACGGCAGGATCCCTCCCGTGTCTCTCGACCCGGGCTCGAACGCCGGCATTTTCAGGAACCCGACGAGGGTGCCGGGCGGGGTCCGCCCAGCAGCCTTCGGACCGTCGAAGATCACTATGACGCTGCTGCGAGCCGATTGCACGGCCCGGCAACGGTCTCGTGACGCTCCTCACACGGGCACCGACCGGATGCCGAGGGCGCAACCGCCTTAGACTCTGAAGAGGAGGCCCCGATGCGACGCTTGTTCGGGTTCGTGCTGCTCGTCGTGCTGGTCGGCGGCGGGCTGTGGTACTGGAAGGGCAAGGAACTCGGCTTCGAGCCGCCGCGTGGACTCGGTGAGATGGGCCGCAAGCTCGAGGACGTCGCCCTCGCGGGCAAGGTCAAGGGCGCGCTGGAACTGAACCGGCGGCTGGCGGTCCACCCGATCGAGGCGGCCGTGGAAGAGGGCGTGGTGACCCTGCGCGGGCGCGTGCCGGACGCCGCGACGGTCGAACTCGCGGAGCGCGTGGCAGCGGCCGTGCCCGGGGTGAGCCAGGTGGTCAATCACCTCAAGGCCGACCCGGCGCTGGCCGCGATCGCCGCCGAGGGCAGCGACGGCCGCAGCGCGGGCGAGCGGCTCGACGACGAAGCGCTCGCAGTCAAGGTCCGGCTCGCCTTCTCGCTCGACCGCGAACTCGAGGGCAGCGACCTCTCGGTCAGCGTGTTCCGGCGCCAGGTCACGCTCGGAGGCGAGGTCTCGACCTCGCGCCAGGCGGAGCGCGCCGAGGCAATCGCGCGCGACGTGCCGGGCGTCGGCGAGGTCGTGCTCGCGTCTCGCGTGCGCGGCGCCGCGCCACCGGCTCCGCCCGCGGAGGCCACGCCGGAGCCCGCACGGCGCTGAGCCGCCTGTTAGACTTCCCGGCAGTCCCAAACCGCAAGGAGGCCCCATGATCCTGGCCCTGCTGCTCACGAGCGCCCTCGTCGCGCAGACCCCGGAGCCCGCACCGGCTCCTGCCGCCGCGACCCAGGCGAGCCCGGCCGAGACCAGCCCCGCAGCCGACGCGGACGCGCTGATCGAGACCGGCCTCAAGGCCTTCGCCCGCAGCCGCTTCGCGAGCGCCGCGCAGTCGTTCGAGGCGGCCGTCGCCGCCGAGCCCGACTCGGCCGCGGCCCACTACTACCTCGGCTACGCGGTCTACAAGACCGCCGAGGGCAAGCGCCCCAACCACCCGGACAAGGCGCGTGCGCTCGAGCTGTTCTCGAAGGCCCTGGAACTCGACCCGGCCTTCCGCCCGGTGTGGGCGGGGCGGGCGACGCCGCCGCCCGCGCAGTGAACCTGCGCCGCGCGGGCGCGCTGGCCTTCGCCGGCCTGCTCGCCGCTGCGCTCTCGGCCCAGGAGCCGCGGCCCCGGGCCGGGCCGGGCGGCCGCTTCGGCAACCCGCCCGACCTCGAGACCTACATCGCGCGGCTCGAGGAGCAGGGCCGCGCGCAGTGGCAGCGGCCCGACGAGGTCGTGGCGGCGCTCGGCCTGAAGCCGGGCCAGACCGCGTGCGACGTCGGCGCGGGGCCCGGCTACTTCTCGCTGCGCCTGGCGCGCGCTGTCGGCAAGACGGGCCGCGTGTTCGCGGTCGACGTCGAGTCCGTGATCCTCGACGCGCTGCGCGACCGCGTCGGCCAGACCGGGCTGACCAACATCACGCCCGTGCTGGCCCTGCCGCACGATCCGCTGATCCCGCCCGGGTCCTGCGACCTGATCCTGATCGTCAACACCTACCACCACTTCCCGGACGGGCCGACGTATCTGCAACGGCTGATCGCCGCCCTCAAGCCGGGCGGCCGGATCGCCAACGTCGACTTCCAGAAGCGGCGCACGGCGATCGGCCCGCCGCTGGAGCAGCGCCTCGCCCGCGAGGACTTCCTCAAGGAAGCGGGCGCAGCCGGCCTGCGCCTGGTCTCGGAGAAGCGTTTCCTCCCCTACCAGTACTTCCTGCTGCTAGCGCCCTGAGCAGCTAGCACCGCATCCGTTGTGGGGGTGCGGGGGCGGAGGAGCGTCCGTTCGCGACGTAGCCCCCGCGGAGCCCGGCGCCGCGCTCACGCGGCGTCGGGACTCCCTCATGGCAAATACTTGCCGAGCATGCTGGTCTTGCTGAGGTCCGAGTAGAGGACGAGGCAGACCAGCAGCAGCACCGCGATCACGCCCGCGTTCAGGATGTGGTCCTTGATCCGCTGCGGGATGTCGCGGCCGATCACGCCCTCGACCACCAGCATCGC
>JAMPXO010000082.1 GCA_023701125.1 Vicinamibacteria bacterium
CAAGTTCTCGGCTCGCTTCCTCGAGACCGAGTGGGCCGAGGTCGTGGACGCCTGGCAGCTCGCCACCTGGCCCGAGTACCGCGACGTCGCCCGGCTGGGGCGCAAGACGCGGCTGCCCGAGAAGCAGCGCCAGGTGTTGTGGGAGATCTTCGACCGCGTTCGCAAGCAGCTCGCGGAGCAGGGGCTGGTGACCGAGTCCGACCTGTTCTCCGGCCTGGCCGCCGCTCTGCCGAAGCTGCACACGCCGCCGTTCGAGTTCGTCGTCGTCGACGAGGCCCAGGACGTCAGCGTCGCCCAGCTCCGCTTCCTGGCGGCGCTCGGAGCGGGGCGCCCGAACAGCCTCTTCTTCGCGGGCGATCTGGGCCAACGCATCTTCCAGCAGCCGTTCTCGTGGAAGGCGCTCGGGGTCGAGGTCCGCGGTCGCTCGCGGACGCTGCGCATCAACTACCGCACGTCGCACCAGATCCGCGCCCAGGCCGACCGCCTGCTGGCCCCCGAGGTGCGGGATGTCGACGGCAACGCCGAGGAGCGGCGCGGAACGATCTCGGTCTTCAACGGTCCCGAGCCGGTGGTCCAGGTCGAGAAGAGCCCGGCCGCCGAGGCCGCTGCGGCGGCGACGTGGATCAAGGAGCGCGTCGCGGAGGGGCTGAAGCCCCACGAGATCGCCGTCTTCGTGCGCACTCCGGCGGAGCTGAACCGGGCCCGGGATGCGGTCGCCAAGGCGGGCCTGCTGGCCCACGAGCTGGACGAGCACGTCGAGCCGGGCCACGGCTCCGTTTCAGTGGGCACGATGCACCTGGCCAAGGGCCTGGAGTTCCGCGCGGTCGCGGTCATGGCCTGCGACGACGAGGTGATCCCGCTCCAGGAGCGGATCGAGTCGATCGCCGACGACGCCGACCTGGAAGAGGTCTACAACACGGAGCGCCACCTGCTCTACGTCGCCTGCACCCGCGCCCGCGACCAGCTCCTGATCACGAGCACAGCCCCCGCCTCGGAGTTCCTGGACGACCTGAGGGGCTGAAGCGGCCCTTGAATGACCGAGCCTGAACTGGCGCTGATCGAAGAGACGCTCGGGATTCGTCTGCCCGAGGCGTATCGCCAGACGATGCTCGCGTTCCCGCTACCGGCCTGCGCCGGCAACCACGACTCCGAGCTGTGGGATGACGCGGCCGAACTCGTCAAGCTCAACCAGGAGCTCCGGGCCGGGCGGCCCCACGTCAAGCCCTGGCCCGCCGAGTACTTCGCTCTGGGTACGGATGCCGGTGGCTGCACTCAGGCGCTGAGTCTGTCCGAGGGCACCGTCTTCTGGGCCGACCGGTGTCACTTGCCCCCGGAAGGGGAGCGGGGCCTGGTCAGGGACTTCGCCTCCTGGGCCGCCGAGTACGTCGCAGGGCTGCGCCAGGATCTCGAAGGCGAAGGCGTCGACCCTGGCGGCGATCCGGCGACCGCTCGTCGCGTGCAGGAAGCGAACGAGCGGGAGGGGCTCCGGTTCGACTGTGGGTGCATGATCGCGGCGCTCCTTCTGTTCGGGGCGATGCTGGCCTGGCGGTGGCTCTCCTGAGTGGCCCGGGCCTCGAAACCACAGCAAGAGGCGTCCACACGGAGGAACCGGTGACACGAGTTCGCGTCGCGAGCTTCACCATCTCGCTCGACGGATACGGAGCAGGGCCAGATCAAGACCTCGACAATCCACTCGGCAAGGGCGGGACGGATCTGCACCGGTGGTTGTTTCCGACCCGCACGCTCCAGCGGGCCCTGTTCGGGAAGGATGCGGGCACGACCGGCGTCGACGATGACTTCGCCGTCCGTGGCTTCGAGAACGTCGGGGCGTGGATTCTCGGCAGGAACATGTTCAGCCCCACTCGTGGGCCGTGGCCGGACCTGAACTGGAAGGGCTGGTGGGGAGACAACCCGCCGTATCACGTGCCCGTGTTCGTCCTCACCCATCACGCCCGTCCACCGATCGAGATGGAAGGCGGCACGACCTTCCATTTCGTCACGGGCGGAATTCGCGAGGCGCTGGAAAGGGCACGTGAGGCGGCCGGCGGCAAGGACGTGCGCGTCGGCGGCGGAGCGAACACCATCCGGCAGTACCTTCGCGAGGGCCTGATCGACGAACTGCACATTGCCATCGCCCCGGTCCTGCTCGGCGGCGGCGAGCGGCTGTTCGAAGGGGCTGATCTGCGGGCCCTGGGATACGAATGCGTCGAGTTCGCCGCATCGGACAAGGCCACGCACGTCGTTCTGCGGAATCCGCTGGGGGGACGATGAAGACCGCAAGCTGGATGTTGATCGCGTTCGTCGGTATGGCGGCCCTGGTCCTGAGCGCCGTCGCGACGGTCAGGGCGTACGGCTCGTACGCCGACAACTTCGGCGGGCAGAGCCTCCCGGAGTTGGCTGCCGGCCGGCCGGACGTGGAGACCGCCCTGCGGTCCCGCCGAGCGACGGCTGCGGCCTACTCCGCGGGCTTCGCGGCGCTGTCGCTGCTCATCACAGTGGGTCCCTACCGTCGGGGCGATGTGTGGGCCTGGTGGGCGATCCTGCTCGGAACGCTGCTGGTGACGGGTTTGCTCCTGCTCAGGGTTCCGCTGCTCGGAACAGGCTTGAGTGGTTCAACGGGGGGTGGAGCCGCCTCCGGAGCTCTCATTCAGCTCGCTTTGGTCGGCACGGGCCTGGCGCTCGGTGCGGGACGCCTGCGGAGCCGACCCGGGGGAGACGCGGCTTCGACCGGGTCCGCGATCGAAGGCTCTTGAATGGACCGCACCGCCACGCAAACGTGCGGCATGGAAGCCCTTCTCTCCGCGGGGGATGGACCGGTGAGCGTGGAGATGTCGGTGGAGGCCATCGCGGCGCGCGTGCGAGAAGTGGGCCGCGTCAGCGACCTCGCTCCGGCGCGACGGCTCGACGCGAAGATCGATCTGTTCCGCGGCCGCCATCGCCCGCCGCATCCGCACGGTCTCCGAGCTGCGTGAGCTGTGTCTGCGGCTGCGACGTCTCGGCGAGGCCGGCTCGCCCCGCCCCGCCGGCGGCTAGCGGTCGCGTGCGGCCCGAGCCAGGCTGGACCGGTCCTGCGGCTCGCGCGTGCGTCGCGGCCTGTGTGCTCCTCGGCATCCCTGCCTTCGCGCAGGTGCCACCGAAACGGTTCGAGGTGCGGACCGATCTGGTGATGATCGATGCCGTCGTCACCGATCGTCAGGGGCACCCAGTTCCGGGCCTCGGGCGAGACGACTTCTTCGTCTTCGAAGAGGGCGTGCCTCAGGAGATCACGGCGTTCGAGGCCGTCGATCGTGCCGGGTTTCCCGGCGCCGGAACCTCGTCGGACAACGAGCCGGCACCGCGCCCTGGTGCCCCGCCCAAGGCTCCGATCTTCGTCGTGTACGTCGACGATGCCGAGATGACGCGAACGCAGTGGGCCCGAGTGGAAGGGGCCGGTCGGGCCCTGGCCGATGCCCTTGGACAGACAGCCGCACGGGTGTGGTTGATTTCCCCGCGGCAAGGGATCGACGCGGCGGGCCACTGGCCCACCGATCGTGAGGCGCTGCTGGGATTACTGGCGCCCCGTGCCCCGAGAGGCCTTCCGGGCTGGGTGGGCAACGCGCGGTTCAGGGAGATGGCAGCCGTCGACGTCCTCGAGGAACTGCTGGGCGGGCTGCCGGAAGAGCCTGGGCGCAAGGTCCTGCTGCTGATCTCCCCGGGACTTCGGTACGGCGGTGCGATCGAGCCCGGCTTGCCACTCGGGCCGCTGTCCACGCGGCCCGGTGAGGAGTCTGACCGCGCGAGCTACCAGCGGCTGCTGCGTGCCTCCCAGCGGGCGGCGGTTGTCCTCTACCACCTGGACTCGACGGGCCTGCGGTCACCCTTCGGCCCCGCGCTCGGTGACGAACGCGAACTCGAGCGAAGCGCGTTGTCGGAAGGCCTGGCGGCCGGCACGGGCGGGTTCTCCGTGCGGAACGCCAATGAACTTCGGCGGGACATCGTCCGAATCGTCGAGGAGTCGCTCACTCACTACACGCTCGGCTACTCGCCGCCCCCGGGCGCGGGGCCCGGCTCGTTCCGGCACGTCAAGGTGGAGGTCCGACGCCCAGGCCTCTCGATTCGTGCACGCTCGGGCTACTTCGTCGGATGGCCTGCGACGACGAGGTGATCCCGCTCCAGGAGCGGATCGAGTCGATTGCCGACGGCCGACCTGGAAGAGGTCCACAACACGGAGCGTCACCTGCTCTACGTCGCCTGCACCCGCGCCCGCGACCGGCTGCCAGGACCTGATGCGGGCCGGTCCGAGGCGACGATCTCGCCGTCTCTCCCGAAGCTCTGATCACGGGGGGTTCGAACGTTGACGACCATACGCTATTTGCGTACGATGGCCTGAGCGTGGAGTTCATCGAGGCCACGCTCTTCACGCGGCTCCTGCCGGAGTACCTCACCGATGACGCATACGCCCAGTTGCAGCTCTATCTGGCGAACGACCCGGAGGCGGGCGACGTCATCCCGGGCACCGGCGGTTTTCGGAAGGTCCGGTGGCGCGAACCCGGGCGCGGGCAGGGGAGGCGTGGAGGCCTGCGGGTCGTCTACTACCTGTTCTTGCGGGACAACCTCATCTGGCTCTTCACCCTGTACGGAAAGGGCGAGGCTGCGGACTTGACGTCGGACGAGAAGCGCCTCCTCAAGGCTGCGGCGGAGCGGGAGAAGCGGCAACGGGCGGCGCGCCCATACTTGCGGTGGAGACGGTGATGGCGAAGCCGAAGAAGGCACCCAAGCGGAACCTCTTCCGCGAACTCATGGCGGGCGTCGAGGAGATTCGGGCGCACCGGGAAGGTCGAGTCACCCTGCGGACGCACCAGGTCGAGCCGATCGTGGTTCCCGAACTCGAGCCTCACATCCTCCGCGAGACGCGAGAGGCGCTCCACATGTCGCGCCAGGTGTTTGCCTTCCGGCTCGGCGTGAACCCTCGGACCCTCGAGCGCTGGGAGCAGGGCCGGAGCAAGCCCAACGAGCAGGCGGCAGCGCTGATCTGGCTCGTGCGGAAGTACCCCGACACGCTGGAGCGACTCGAGTCACTCGGAGCGCCCGCGTAAGACGACTGCGGGCGATCTCGGGCGGACCACGACCGGACCGGGACCGGGGGCGTTGTTGCGGACGGCGGCTGGTTGTGGTGCTGAGCACGGACCGCGCCGAGGCCACCCGTTCCGGTAGGTGGCCTCGTCACGGTCCGTGCCTGGTCCTCCGTCGTGGACCGCCGCGAGGGTTCCCTCCTTCGACAAAGGCTGCTGGCCCCGCTCGCTCTCTGCGAGAGCGGGGCCAGCAGCCCCGCGAAGGAGGGAACCCATGAAGGCGGCGGACAACAACAACGGTTAACGGAACCAGGCGGGGGTGGTGTGCGGCGCGGCGCCGGTCGGACCTGAGCGGCTGCTGGCTTACACCGTGGGGCGGGAGTTCCGGCGGGTGGCCATGATGCTCGAGGTCCGCGGGGGCGGGCTGAGGGATCAGCTCGATCGGGCTTCGGCGTCCGTGTTGCTGAATTGTGCCGAGGCTGTCGGTCGGTCCGGGCGGCGGGATCAGGCGCGGCTGTTCGCGATTGCTCGCGGGAGTGCGTACGAGTGTCTGGCAATTCTGGATCTGCTGGAGGGCGATCAGGGACAGAGCGAGGTGCTGGGGCAGGCGGGGGGGCTGTTGCGGCGGTGCATCGCGCTGCTGGCGGGGTTGGTGTTGCGGAACGGGGGGTAGGGGACTGGCCCCGGGGGCTCATCACGCTTGTGATGGGCCCCCGGGGTTCTCGGACCCGACCGGGATCGGGATCGGGACCGGGAGTAGGACCCGGACCGGGAGCTAGTACGTGTAGAAGCCGCGGCCGCTCTTTCTGCCGAGCCAGCCGGCGTCGACCATGCGCTTGAGCAGCGGGCAGGGGCGGTACTTGGGGTCGCCGAAGCCGTCGTGCAGCACGTTCAGAATCGCCAGGCAGACGTCGAGGCCGATGAAGTCCGCCAGCGTCAGCGGGCCCATCGGGTGGTTCATGCCGAGCTTCATCACTTGGTCGATCGCCTCCGGCGTGGCCACGCCCTCGTACACGCAGAAGATGGCCTCGTTGATCATCGGCATCAGCACCCGGTTGCTGACGAAGCCGGGGTAGTCGTTGACCTCGACCGGGGTCTTGCCGAGCGCCTTCGACAGGTCGCACACGGCCTGGGTCGTGGCGTCCGACGTGGCCTGGCCGCGGATCACCTCGACCAGCGTCATCAGCGGCACCGGGTTCATGAAGTGCATGCCGATCACCTTGTCCGCGCGCTTGGTCGCCGCGGCCAGCCGGGTGATCGAGATCGACGACGTGTTCGAGGCCAGGATCGTGTCCGGCCCGGTCAGGGCGTCGAGGTCGCGGAAGATGCCGAGCTTGATCTCGAGGTTCTCGACCACCGCCTCGACGACCAGGCCCGCGCGCGAGCAGGCGGCGAGGTCGGTGTCGAAACGGATGCGCCCTAGCGACGCGTCGCGCTCCTCCGCCGTCAGCTTGCCCTTCTCGGCCAGCTTGCCGAGGCTCTTCGTGACGTTGGCCTTCGCGCGGTCGAGGATGTCCGCCGACAGGTCGCGCAGGACGACGTCGTGGCCGTTCTGCGCGAACACCTGCGCGATGCCGTTGCCCATCGTGCCGCCGCCGAGGACGGCCACTTCGATCTTGCTCATGAGTCTCTCCTGGAGTGGTCTTTAAAGAAGTTCGACCGCGAGGGCGACGCCGTTGCCGCCGCCGAGGCAGAGGGTGGCCACGCCGCGCTTGCCGCCGCGCGCGCGCAGGGCATACAGCAGCGTCGTCAGGATGCGGGCGCCGCTGGAGCCGATCGCGTGGCCGAGCGCCACCGC
The DNA here is from genome assembly GCA_023701125.1 of Vicinamibacteria bacterium. Lineage (GTDB taxonomy): Bacteria > Acidobacteriota > Vicinamibacteria > Fen-336 > Fen-336 > WYBL01. The sequence goes on from JAMPXO010000082.1 coordinate 6,850, forward strand.
GCCGCCGTTGACGTTGACCTTCGCCGGGTCGAGGCCGAGCTCGCGGGTGACGGCGATCGCCTGCACCGAGAAGGCCTCGTTGATCTCGAACAGGTCGACGTCGTTCGGCCCCCAGCCCGTCTTCGCCCACAGCTTCTTCACGGCCTCGACGGGCGCCATCATCACCAGCGACGGCTCGACGCCGCCGGTGGCCTGGCCGACGACGCGGGCCAGCGGCTTGCGGCCCAGCGCCGCCGCGCGCGCGGCCGAGGTCACCACCAGCGCCGAAGCGCCGTCGTTGACGCCCGGCGCGTTGCCGGCCGTGACCGTGCCGCCCTCCTTGAACGCGGGTCGCAGCTTCGCCAGTGCCTCGAGCGTCGTGTCCTCGCGGGCCGACTCGTCGAGCTTGAACAGCACCGGGTCGCCCTTCTTCTGCGGCAGCGGCACCGGCAGCATCTCGGCGTCGAAGCGGCCTTCCTTGATCGCCGCGATCGCCTTCTGGTGGGAGCGCAGCGCGTACTCGTCCTGCTCGGCGCGGGTCACCGCGTACTTCTCGGCGACCACCTCGCCGGTGCAGCCCATGTGGTAGTCGGCGTAGGCGTCCCACAGGCCGTCGTGAATCATCGCGTCCTTCATCTGGCCGTGGCCCAGGCGCAGGCCCTCGCGGGCGCCCAGCATCAGGTACGGGGCGTTCGACATCGACTCCATGCCGCCCGCGACCACGATCTCCACGTCGCCGGTGGCGATGCCCTGTGACGCGAGCATCACCGCCTTCAGGCCGGACCCGCAGACCTTGTTGATGGTCAGCGCGCCGACCTTGGGCGGCAGGCCCGCGCGGATCGCGGCCTGGCGGGCGGGCGCCTGGCCGAGGCCGGCGGAGACCACGTTGCCCATGATCACTTCGTCGACGTCGTCCGGCACCACGCCCGCGCGGGCGATCGCCTCCTTGACGACCATCGCGCCCAGCGCGGTGGCGGGGAAGCCCTTGAGGCTGCCGAGGAACTTGCCGGTGGGGGTGCGCACGGCGGACAGGATCACGGCTTCACGCATGAGGTCTCCTTCGTGAGGACAAGTCGAGGTGGAGCGCCGCCGAGCGCAGGAAGCGCTCGCGCAGCTCGGGATCGGGGATGGCCTCCGCCGCGCGAGCGACGGCCTCGGGCGCGGGCGGCAGGGGGGCGTGCGGCGGCTCCGGTGGCTCGGGCGGGCCGGGCTGCTCGAAGAATGCGAGGCGGCGCGGGGCGAGGGCGCCGGCGAGGCCGTGCAGGCGGCCGAGGATCGTGCCCGCGTTCTTCATCGCCGCCTTGCGCCAGGCGAGGTCGGGCACGCGCACGCGCAGCACGTTCGATTCGATCGCGACCGGCTCGCAGCGCCGCGCCATGTCCGCCCCGACAGCGTGCGGCCACACCGCGCGCAGCAGCATCAAGCGCAGCTCGGGCCGGCGGGCGAACAGGGAAGCGGGGGCCGGGCGGCCGGTACCCGCGGGCTCGAAGGCCATGGGACGCCCAACTCTACCGCGCCCCGGGCCGCGGCGGCGCGCGCGTATACTCGATCTGTCCCTGCGGCCAGGCGGGCGTCCAACACGGCCGGGACGAGAGTGCTCCAATGAAGTGTCCCAAGTGCTCCGCGCCGATCACCGCCACCCCTGACGCACAGGGCTACCTGATCTGCTCTGGCTGCGGTGCGCGCTTGCGCAGCAAGGCTTCGATGCAGGCCGCAGCAGCTCCCGCTCCCAGCGCACCGGCCCCGACGGCTGCCCCCGCACCGCCGCCGGCCGCGCCTGCCGCGCCGGCACGGGCTGCCGCCGCCGCGCCGACGCCGCTGGCGTTCCCGGCGCCCGCCGAGCGCCCCGCGGGGGGCGAACTCGCGCAGGTGCTGGCCGAGCTGCGAGCGGTGCGCCAGGTCCAGCAGGAGATCCTGGCTCTGCTGCGCGCGCGGCCCACGGCTTCGGTGCCCGCCTCGTTGCCGCCGCAAGCCGCGGCCGGATACGGCGGTCCGACCGGCTTCGACGCGTCCGCGGACGATCTCCAGGAGCCGCGGCCGCCGGTCGCGCGCTCCGGCCGCCGCGTCGTGCTGCTCGACGACGACCCGATCACCCGCGAGACCGCCACCCAGTTGCTGGGTCGCCAGGGCCTCGAGGTCGTCGCGACCGCGACGGGCAAGGAGGCGATCAACGTGATCGCCCAGGCCAAGCCCGACGCGATCGTGCTCGAGATCGGGATCGAGGGCGACATGCCCGGCCGCGACTTCGTCAACATCGTGAAGGCGACGATGGACTGGGTCGACGTGCCGCTGGTGCTGTTCACCCGGGTGCCGGTGGCGGACGAGGAGGAGGCGCGCACGATCCACGGCGCCGACCAGTTCGTGCAGAAGGGCCCCGGCGCCGAGGTCGTGCTCGGCCAGCGCCTCGCCGTGGTGCTCGGCCGCTGAGCCCGCCGCGGCTGGTGCTCGCCTCGGCTTCGCCGCGGCGAGCCGCGATCCTGCGCGCGCTGGGCATCGCCCACGTGGTGCGCCCGGCTCACATCGACGAGAGCCTGCACCCGGGCGAGGCGGGCGACGACGCCGCGCTGCGGCTGGCCCGCGAGAAGGCCGCCGTGATCGCCGCGGCCGAGGCGTTGCCCGTGCTCGCCGCGGACACCGTGGTGCTGCTCGACGGGCAGGCGCTGGGCAAGCCCGAGAGCGCCGCCGACGCCGCGGCCATGCTGCGGCTGCTCGCGGGGCGCGCCCACGAGGTGGTCACGGGCGTGTGCGTCGCCCACGGCGCGCGGCAGGCCAGCGCGCTCGACCGCACGCGGGTCGTGTTCGGGCCGATGACCACTGCGGAGATCGAGTCCTACGTGGCCACCGGCGAGCCGATGGACAAGGCCGGCGGGTACCACATCGACGGTCGCGCCGCGCTGTACATCGATCGCGTCGAGGGCAGCCCGAGCAACGTCGCGGGCCTGCCGGTGCGCCTGGTCGGGCAACTGCTGGGGGAACTCGGGCTCGATCCCTGAGGCGCCTGCCGGGCAGCCGGCCCCCCGAGCTACTCCCGCTTCGCCCCGTACCGGCGCGGCGGAGGCAACGGCCGTTGACCGATGCGGCGGCGCCCGTCGAGGGCGCGCAACATGCGTCGGAACGACGCCAGCCGCAGCGGGAAGCGGACGCGGTAGAGGCGGCGATAGAGCGCGTAGACGAGCGCCTTGACCTGCCAGGTCGGCAGCGACCGCGGAGTGTGACGGCTGGCGGGCTCGATGTAGAGGGTCAGCGGCACCTCGCGGGTGCCGGGCCGCAGCGCCGGCTGCCGGTAGTCGAAATCGAGCGCGAGCGCCCCCTTGCGTTCGACCAGGTGACGCAGCCAGGGGTTGTCCGTCTCGACTTCGCCAGCGACGCCGGCCAGGTCGGTGCAGCCGTTGGCCCGGGCGTCCTTGCGCATGGCCTCGACCAGGCGACGGCGGAGCCGGCTGCCGATCTGGGCGCCCTTCATCGCCGGGTCGACCGCCAGGTAGCCGACGAACCCCATGTTGACCACGGCCATGTAGGTCCCGCTGCAGAAGCCGATGACCTGGTCTCGGCGCAGCGCCACGAAGAAGTAGGTGTTGAAGGGGAACATCAGGCCCAGCCGCTTCTCGGCCATCACGTCGTCGAAGTAGCGGCGATCGATGCGTTCCGCGGCCGGGAACACACGCGTGAAGAGCTTCAGCGCCTGCTGGAACTCCGGCGTCTGCGGGTCGTCGAGGGCGACGATCCGTGTGCGTTCGCTCATGGGCTCGGTGTCGCCGTCGGCGCCGGCAGGGCGTAGGGCAGCTTGAACAGCCGAATCGCGTTCTCGGACAGGATCATGCGCTTGCTCGCCTCGGGCAACTCCAGCTTGCGCATGAATTCGAGATAGGACTCCATGCTCGCGATCGGCCAGTCGGAGCCGTAGAGCAGGTAGCGCGGCTCACCCGCGTAGATCAGGACCTCCTCGATCTGCTCCCGCATCCAGCGCTCGAACTTGGTATCGAAGTCGCCCAGCACGAGCCCCGAGATGTCGGCGTGACAGTTGCGGTTCTTGTAGAGGATCTCCATGCAGTCGCGCAGCCACGGGTTGCCGAGGTGGCAGAGCACGATCTTCAGCTCCGGGAACTCCACCGCGACCTCGTCCACCTCGAGCGGATGGGCGTACTTGAGCTTGCCGCGAGGGGTGAACGTGTCGCCGGTGTGGATCATCACCGGCACGTCGTACTCGAGGCACAGGTCGTAGATCACCCGGCAGCGCGAGTCCCAGGGGTAGAAGGGCTCGTAGCCCGGGTATAGCTTGAGGCCCTTGACGACGCCAGCGGCCAGGAACTCGGCCAGCTCGCGGAGGTCGCGTTCGAGGTAGTTCAGGTAGCTGACCCCTGCGACGACGAAGACGTTCGGGATGTCGCGCACAGCTTCGACGACGTCGCGGGTCGGCGGCCGGTGCTCGGTGACCTTGTACGAGGTCAGCACGAGCGAGGCGTCGACCTTGTTCTTCTCCATGGTCGCCAGCAGCTCGTCGAGGCATGCCTTCAGCGAGATGACGCGCTGCTCGTGGTAGTTGTTCAGGTGGACGTGGCAGTCGACGATCACCTTCCCACCATAACCCCCGGCGCGGGCCGACGGGAAGCCGCCCGTGGCCGTTTGCTACAAAGGGATGCCGAGCGACGGAATGCGCGCGCGCGCCGGTGGCCCCCGCCATGTCGGATTCCCATGCCCTGCGCGGCCGGAGCCCACTCTCGTCGCCGGCGCGCGCGTGGCACCCCGCTTGCTCCCACTCAAGGCATGTGGATGCCATTTCTGCTTCTCGCTCTCGCCGGGACTCCGGGCGCCGGCGCGCCTGCGCCCCGGCCCGCACCTGCCGACGCCACCGCGGACGCGACGCTCGACGCCGTGCTGCGGCTTCAGGTGCTGCTCGATCGCGCTCACTTCTCGTCGGGCGAGATCGACGGCGGGATGGGGAGCAACACTCGCGGCGCGATCGACGCCTACAGGCGCCACCGCATGGCGGGACGGGCCGGCGACGACAAGGCCGTCGCCGAGGAGCTGGCCGCGAGCGATCGCGGGCCGGTGCTCGTCTCGTACACGGTGACCGCCGAAGACGTCGCCGGGCCGTTCGTCACGATCCCGCCGGACCTGATGGACCAGGCGAAGCTGGAGGCGCTCGGCTTCTCGTCGGCGCTCGAGGGCCTGGGCGAACGTTTCCACGCGAGCCCGGAGCTGCTGCAGCGGCTCAACCCCGGCAACACGTTCGCCGCGGGTCAGCAGATCCAGGTGCCCAACGTCCAGCGTGGCGCGGCGGGCAAGGCGGCCAGCGTCGTGGTCAGCGAGGGCGACCAGTCCGTGATGGCGCTCGACCACGCGGGCCTGGTGCTCGCGCGCTATCCGGCGACGCTCGGCAGCGAGCGCGACGCGCTGCCGATCGGAGACTGGAAGATCAACGGCGTGCACCCCGATCCGCCGTTCAACTACAACCCGGAGCTGTTCTGGGACGCGAAGGCGGACCAGTCGAAGGCGATCCTGCCGCCCGGGCCCAACAACCCCGTCGGCGTCGTCTGGATCGACCTGTCGAAGGAGTCGATGGGCATCCACGGGACCCCGTCGCCCGCGCTGGTCGGCAAGCGCGAGTCGCACGGCTGTATCCGGCTCACCAACTGGGACGCGCACGAGCTGGCCGGCCTGGTCACAGCGGGCATCCCGGCGCAGTTGACGAAGTAGGCTGCCATGAAGCTCGGATGGTTCGCACTCGGACTGGCGCTGGGCATCGCGTCGACCTTCTACATCATGACCCGCTGGATGGCGCCCGTGCCGACGTTCGAGGTCGTGGCCCGTGCGACGCCGAGCCCCTCGCCCGTCGCTGCTCCCGCGGAGCCGGTCGCCACGCCCTCGGAGACGCTGCCGCCCGTCGATTTCGGCGCGCCGTCCCCGTCCCCGGAGACATCGCCCGCCGCGTCCCCGTTCCTCGAGCCCTCCGTCGCGGCGACCGTTCCCAGCGCAGGCCCGCCGCGGTCCTTCGCCCCGCCCGCCGAGACCGGCCTCGTCCAGTTGCCGATCCTGAAGACCGATCTCGATCGCCTGCGCGCGCGTGGGTTGCGGCTGCCCGTGCGCGGCCTGGAGTCGCGTGCGGTCGCCGACACGTATGCCGACGCTCGCGGCGAGCGGGTGCACCAGGCGATCGACCTGCTCGCCCCGCGCGGCACGCCCGTGCTCGCGGTCGAAGACGGCCGCATCGAGCGGCTGTTCACGAGCCGGCGCGGCGGCCTGACGATCTACCAGTTCGACCCGCAGGCCGAGTACTGCTACTACTACGCCCACCTGGACCGCTACGCGACGGGCCTCAAGCAGGGCATGGCCGTGCGCAAGGGCGACGTCATCGGCCACGTCGGCACGACCGGCAACGCGGCGCCGAACACGCCGCACCTGCACTTCTCGATCATCCGGCTGGGGCCCGAGAAGCGATGGTGGGAAGGCACGGCCATCAACCCGTACCCGTTGTGGGCCCCGATCGCGCCGCTTGCTCCGGCGGCCGCGCTGGCGACCCCGGCCGTGCGGAGCGGAGGTTAGCGGCCGACGCCGAGGCGGTCGGCGAGCGGGCGGGGCAGACCCGCCGCCAGGATCTTGCGCTGGGTGTCGCGGATCGAATAGGCGACGCGGTGGATCGCGATCGTCTGCGCGTCCGAGTCGTAGATCGCGAACGAGGCCAGCGGGTTGCCGTCGCGCGGCTGGCCGATCGAGCCCGGGTTCACCAGGTAGCGCACGCCGGGCCGCATCTTGATCCGGAACACCGGGGCCACGGTCAGGATCGTGGTGATCTCGTCGGGCGAGAGCGCGAACACGACCGGGAAGTGCGAGTGCCCGAAGAAGCACAGGTCGTACGGCGTCTGGCGGAAGACGTTGAGCGCCTCGATCTCGCCGAAGATGTAGGCGTCTTCGTCGATCGGGGTGCCGTGCGAGATCGCGAAGCGGTCGTCGACCACCACCGGCCCCTGGGGCAGCTTCTTCAGCCACTTCAGGTTGGACGGGGTCAGCTTCTTGCGCGTCCACATCGCGGCCTCGAGCGCGATGCGGTTGAACATCTCGCCGTTCTCGATCCCCGAGCAGACCTTGTCGTGGTTGCCGCGCACGGCCGCCAGCGGCCGCAACGCGCGCAGCTTGTCCATCGTCTGGTTGGGGTCGGCGCCGTAGCCGACGAGGTCGCCGAGGAAGACGGCCTTGTCCCAGCGCTTGCGGCGCATGAACGTCAGCGCGGCGGAGAGCGCCTCCTTGTTGGAGTGGATGTCCGAGAGGATCAGGTACCGCATCCCGTATCACCTTCTCCGGTCCGCGCGGACCGGCAGGCCAGCACGACCTCGAACACCCGCTGCGCCACCTCGTCCGGGCTGCCGTCGCCGACCTCGATGGTCCGGTCGGCTCCGGCATAGGACCGCTCGCGGAGGGCGAATAGCCCGCGGATTCTCGCACGATTTGCGGCGAGGGGGCGACCATCGCCGCTGCCGATTCGAGCCTCCGCGACCTCGAGCGGGACGCGCAGCCAGAGCGACAGCGCTCCCTGCTGCAGGAGCTGCCGGGTCGGCTCCTGCGCGAACGCGCCACCGCCTGCGGCGACCACGGTCTCCGTGCGCTCGAGCAGTTCGCGGGCCACCGCTTCCTCCTCGCGCCGGAAGGCCGGCTCGCCGAGCCGCTCGAAGGCCTCGGCCACGCTCATCCCCAGCCGCTCTTCGACCCGCTGGTCCATGTCGACGAAGTCCCAGCCGAGCTTCTTCGCCAGCAGCGGGCCGAGGGTGCTCTTGCCGGCGCCCATGAAGCCGACCAGGACGATGCGACGTGTCATCCGCGCCGGGCCCCGCGCTCGAGCAAGTCGAAGAAGCCGGGGAACGACACCGCCGCGCACTCGGGCGCGTCGAGCGAGCAGGGTCCGTCGGCCGACAGCGCCGCGACGCCCAGCGCCATCGCGATGCGGTGGTCGCCGTGGGCCCGCAGTTCCGCCGCGCGCAGTGTCTCGCGGCCGTCGAGGGCCAGGCCGTCGGGCCGCTCCTCGACCGCGAGGCCGAGCCGCGACAGCCCCTCGGCCATCGCGGCCAGCCGGTCGCTCTCCTTGACCCGCAGCTCTCCCGCGCCGGTGATCTCGGTGCGGCCGACGGCGCGGGCGGCAGCGACGCACAGGGCGGGGATCTCGTCGATCAGGGCGGGGATCAGGGCCGGCTCGATGCCGATGCCGTGCAGCCGCGAGCCGCGGGCCTCGATCCAGCCCACGGGCTCGGGCGACTCGCTCTCGACGCCCCAGGAGAGGTCGCCACCCATCCGGCGCAGGACCTCGAGGAACGCCGCGCGGCCGCGGTTGAGCAGGACGCGCTCGACCCGCACGACGGAGCCCGGCCGGGTCAGCGCCGCGACGACGAGGAACGCAGCCGATGACGCGTCGCCGGGGATCGCGATCTTCGCACCCACGGGCCGCGCCGGGCCACTCACACCGACCGCGCCCGCCGCACGCAGCACCTCGACGCCGAACAGCGGCAGCAGGCGCTCGGTGTGATCGCGGGTCGCGGCGTCTTCTTCGACCCAGGTCTCGCCGGCGGCCGACAGGCCCGCCAGCAGCACGGCCGTCTTGACCTGCGCGGAGGGCACCGCGGGGCGATGACGCAGCGGCCGCAGGGCGCCGCCGCTCACGCGCAGCGGGGGAGTACCGTCCTCCGCGATCTCGACCGTGGCGCCCATCGCCCGCAGCGGGAGGGCGATGCGACCCATCGGCCGTCGCCGCAGTGAGGCGTCGCCGTCGAGCGTCGCGACGATCGGCAGGCCCGCCAGCGCCCCGGCCAGCATCCGCATCGTGGAGCCCGAGTTGCCGCAGTCGAGCGCGGCCGCGGGGGAGCGCCACGACTCCGGCCCCCGGCCGTCGATCTCGACGTCGCGCCCGCCGTCGGCATCCACCGCCGTGATCGGGACGCCGAGCGCGCGCAGGACCGACAGCGTGCTGGCGCAGTCGGCCGCGGGCGAGAAGCCCGTGATCCGCGACGGACCGTGGGCGAGGGCGGCGAGGATCGCGGCGCGGTGGGAGACGGACTTGTCGCCCGGCACGCGGAAGCGGCCCTCGAAGCGGGCCGCGGGGAGCAGGATGCGGGCCATGGCGCGCCGCATCGTACACGAGGCCAACTCGCTGAACCTGCGCGCCTTGACCATCGGGAAACGTGCGTGTTACGGTCGCCTTCGATTTGCGCCACGAGAGGTGCGACGCCACGAGGCCATGAAAAGCGACCCCGGGACGGTTCACCTCGACATCGCCAGCCGTCTCGACCTGCTCGAGACGGTGCAGACGGTCCTGGCCCAGCTCACGGCGCTCGTCGGCTTCTCCGACGACCAGAACCACTACATGAGCGTCGCGGTGCGCGAGTCGGTCGCCAACGCGATCAAGCACGGCAACAAGAACGACGACAACAAGCGGGTCACCGTCGACTTCACCGCGGTGCCCGGCCAGCTCACCGTCGAGATCACCGACGAGGGCCCCGGCTTCGATCCCGACTCGGTGCCCGACCCGCTGGCGCCGGAGAACCTGCTGAAGGCCGACGGCCGCGGCATCTTCTTCATGCGCCAGTTCATGGACGAGGTCAGCTACGCGTTCCCCGCCCGCGGCGGGACCATCGTCCGGATGGTGAAGAAGGCCTAGAAGCCGCTGCTGGCGCGTTTCACGCGCAGCAGCGCGTTGCGCCGCGGGCCCTCGGCCAGGGTGATCGTCTCCAGCCCGGGCGCGTTCTCCAGTTGCCGGCGTTGCCCGGGGCCGACCAGCACCAGCGCCGGTCCGGCCTCGACTGCGCGGGCCACGTCAGTCAGGCCCTCGATCTCGCGCACGCGGCCGTCGTTGTAGAAGTAGCCGGCCATCCACGCGGTGCGCCACGCACCCCACGCCATCACCTCGCGGCCCTGGGCCGGGGCGAACAGCGCGCGGCCCGACTCCAGCCGCGACAGGATCGGGGGCAGCGAGAGCGCGAGCAGCAGCAGCAGGCCGGCGCCGCCGATGGCCAGCGCGCGGAAGGCGCTGAACGCGTCGCGGGCGATGCGGCGCGAGAACAGGAACGCGGTCAGCAGCGCCCAGCCGCCCGCCGGGGCCAATGCCATGTAGACCGCGTCGCCACGCCGCGCCATCGCGAGCGGGGCCGCGAACAGCAGCGCGGAGAGCACGAGCGTCAGCAGCGCGGCGAAGCGGCCCCAGCCCCAGCCGGCGCGCTCGCGGTCGATCCGCAGCGCAGCCCGCGCGGCGAGCAGCGCCAGCGGCGGCAGGCAGGGCAGGATGTAGCCGGGCAGCTTGGAGCCCGCCGCCGAGAAGAAGGCGAGCGGGCCGAGCAGCCAGCACAGCAGGAACAGGTCCACCCGTGACGCCCGCGGCGACGCCCCGGCGACCGCGGGAATCACCAGCCCGCTCCACGGGAACAGGCCCGCGAGCAAGACCGGCACGTAGTACCAGAATGGCCCGGGGTGGTTGTGGATCGTGGAGGTCAGCCGCGCGACGTTGTGGTTCAGGATGAAGACGTCGACGAAGTGCCAGCCCTGGTCCCACAGGATCGCGCCGTACCAGGGGCCGGCGACGACCAGCAGCGCCAGCAGATTGAGAGGCCGGAAGTACTGGCCGAGCGTCTCCGCGCGGCGCGTCCCCACGCTCCAGGCGATCAGGACGAGGGCCGGGAGCACGATGCCGAGCGGGCCCTTGGCGAGCGTCGCGAGCCCCATCGCCGCGAACGCCGCCGGCCAGGCCGTGGGGCCCGCGACGCCCAGCAGGCGCAGGCCCGCCAGGCCGATCGCCAGGCTGACCGACGACCCCAGCAGCATGTCCATGCTCGCGGCGCGGGCGTAGACGAAGGGCAGGATCGAGGTGGCCAGGATCGCGCCGGCCAGCAGGCCCGCTCGAGAGCCGAGCAGGCGGGCGCCGACCAGCGCCGTGAGCCCGACCAGCGCCACCGCCGCCAGGTTGGCGGGCAGGCGGGCGGCGGTTTCCGTCTCGCCGAGCAGGTCGAAGGCCGCGGACGCCAGCCAGTAGAAGAGGATCGGCTTCTCGAGCCACGGTTCGCCCTGCAGCGTCGGCCGCACCCACTCGTCGGCGCGGTGCATCTCGACCGCGACGCGGGTGTAGCGGGGCTCGTCGGGGCCGAGCAGCGGGAACTGGTCGGCGCGGAAAAGCAGCAGCACGGCCGTCGCCGCCAGCAGCAGGGCGGTCGCCAGCTTCGGCAGGCGCTGTTCGTCGGCGGCGGGCAGCGACATCGGGAGGGGCATCCTACAATCCGCGTTCGGAAAGGGGAAAGCGTGAACACCAGCAGCTTCGCGAACGTGGCGGCCGAGGCCGTGCTCGCCGCCGGCGTGATCCAGGCCCAGCGCCGGGGGCAGGCGATCGAGATCCAGCACAAGGGCGTCGTCGACCTGGTGACCGAGGTCGACCGGGCCAGCGAGGACGCCATCCTGCGCGTGCTGCGCGAGCGCTTCCCGGACCACGACATCGTCACCGAGGAGACGGACCTGGCGCGCACGGGCTCGGAGTGGGTGTGGTACGTCGACCCGCTCGACGGCACCACCAACTACGCCCACGGCTACCCGTTTTACTGCGCGTCGGTGGGCCTGACCCGCAATGGCGAGCGGATCGCGGGCGCCGTCTACGACCCCGTGAAGGAGGAACTGTTCACCGCAGAGCGCGGGGCCGGCGCCTTCCTCAACGGCCGCCGCCTGCGTTGCACGCAGACGTCGGAGCTGCTGCAGAGCCTGCTCGTGACCGGCTTCCCCTACGACTTCCGTGACGACGTCGACCGCGCGCTCGTGCTCTTCCGCGCGCTGATCGCCCGCGCCCGCGCGATCCGCCGCGACGGCGCGGCCGCGCTCGATCTCGCTTACATGGCCGCGGGCCGGATCGACGCGTTCTGGGAAGAGCGGCTCAAGCCGTGGGACGTGATGGCGGGCGCGCTGATGGTGGAGGAGGCCGGCGGCCGCGCCTCCCGCTTCGACGGAACCCCGATGGGCGTCGCCGCGGACGAGGTCCTGGTCTCCAACGGCCCGCTCCACCCGGCCCTGCTCGAGGTGATCGCCGAAGCGCGTCGGGTTCCGGCCCCGGAATGAATCCGGGGCCGGTCCCATGGGGGCTCCCGCCGCGAACGGACGCGGCTTCGCCCCCGAACCCCCGTCGGGCGTGAAGGTCTGGCGCAGCGCGGACCTGCCGCCCGCGCTCGCAGGTGATTTGCACGCCGCGTTCGCGCCGCACTACGACGCGTTCTACGAAGACGTCTACGGCCCGCTCGCCGCCGCCGTGGCCGAGCCGGTGCTGGTCCGGGTGCGGGCGATGAAGGTCGGAGCGAGCCCGTGCGCGCTCGACGTCGGAGCCGGGACCGGGCGGCTGGCGCTGCCGCTGGCGGCGGACGGCTGGCGCGTGATCGCCGTCGAGAAGTCGCGCGCGATGCTGGCCCGGCTGCTGGACAAGGCGACCACGGCCGGGTTGAGGATCGAAGGCTGGCTCGGCGAGCTGCGGCCGGGCGCCGTCGAGCCGGCGTCCGTGGACGCGATCGTGATGACGTTCGGGGTCGTGGACTACGTCGTCGTCGACGACGATCTCGTGCGCCTGGCCCTGGCCTGCCGCGAGGCGGCGAAGCCGACCGCGCGGCTGTTCGTGCAGCCGACGCCGCGCGGGTACTTCGCCGACGTGACCAGTTCCGGCCGCCGCTACAGCGGCGTGGTGGAGGTCGGCGACCGCGGCAGCGGGCGCGTCGATCTGCGCCAGGTCGTCACCCTCGACGGCGTCGTCGTGGTGGACGAACGCATCGCGCTGAAGGTCCGCAGCGAGGCGCAGGTCGAGCGTGCGTTCCGGGCGGGCGGCTGGCAGCCCGCGGGCCGCGAGCACGACGGGATCTACCCGCTGCTGGTGTTCGAGCCGGCCTGACCTCCGCCTTGACGGCATCGCGGCCATCGTCTTACTCTCGTCTTACGAAGGTGGGCATGCGGGTGCGATTGTCGACCAAGGGCCAGTTGATCATCCCGAAAGCGATCCGGGCGCGACGCGGCTGGGGGGCGGGGACGAAACTGCGGATCGAAGAACGCGGCGACCACGTTGCGCTGTCGTCGGCCGTGGCGGGCGAGGACGCCGTCTCGCTCGACGATCTCGTGGGCTGCGTCGGCTACTCCGGACCGCGGCGCTCGCTGGCCGACATGCAGGCGGCGATCGTGAAGGGCGCGAGCCGGCGAGGATGAAGGCGCTCGACACGAACGTGGTCGTGCGCGTCCTGACGGGTGACGATCGGGCCCAGGCTCGCGCGGCGACGGACGCCATGCGCGGGCAGCGGTTGTGGGTCTCGCGCACGGTCCTGCTCGAGTGCGAGTGGGTGCTCCGCATCAGCTACGAGCTCGATCGGCGAGCGATCCACGCGGGACTGAGCCGACTCCTGGCCTACCCGCTGCTCGAGGTCGACGAACTGGACGCCGTGCAGCGGGCGCTCGACTGGTACGAGCTGGGCCTCGACTTCGCGGACGCCCTGCACCTCGCCTCGGCTCCGCGTGCCGAGACACTGCTCACGTTCGACGCGTCGCTGGCGCGCAAGGCGAACCGAATCGGAACGCGCCCCCGGGTCGAACGCCTGGTGTGAGCGAGGGGCGGTTCTCGCGCGACCGATCCAGCGTTTCCTACTCGATGCGCTTCGCCTCGTAGACGCCGTCGGGCTGGTAGGTCAGCAGCTTGACCACCTTGCCCGCTTCTTCGACGAAGCCCGCGCCGATGATCGGCACTTCTTTCAGGTGGAAGCGGCCCGAGACGTCAGGCATCAGCGTGTAGGTCGGCTGGCCGGGCACCGTCAGCTTCAGCGTCGCGCCGGAGAGGGTGACCTCCGCGACGGCGTTCGGGAACTGGTAGCGGCCGACGAAGCTCGCCAGCACTGCGGGGTCGAACAGCCGCGCGGGCGGACGCTTGTCGAACACCACCGCTGGCGCCAGCGCGTCGAAGCGGGCCTCGACCGCCGCGACCTGGCCGGCGACGTCGCCGCGGAACAGCAGCTTCGTGTGCTCGAAGGTCTCGTCCGCCGCCTTCGCCCCGTTCCACACGTCGTAGTGCCAGTGCTCCAGCGGGGTGCGGATACCGTTCAGCGTGAACGCCAGGCCCGTCGCGCCCGGCTTCGAGTCCGCGACGTCGACCTTCAGCGCGCCGTAGCCGGGGTGGGCGTAGTCGCCGGCGTAGTCTGCGAGCGGATGCGAAGGCCGCGTGCCCTGGACCCGCACCGCGTCCTTCTTCTTGGCGGCCGCGTCGCTCGCGGCCTGGCCCGCCTTGCGCTTCGCCAGGGCCTGGCCCAGCCAGTCGACCGGCTCCAGCGCCAGCACCCGGTCCGCGACCGTGTTGTTGACCGAGTCGGGCAACCCCACGCCGGCGTTGACGAACGAGACGATGCCGAGGTCGTCGTCGGGGAACAGCGTCACCATCGTGATGAAGCCGTCGATGCCGCCGCCATGGCTGACCCGGCGATGGCCGCGGTAGGCGTCGATCGACCAGCCGTGGCCGTAACCGATGGGCAGGATCTCGGGCCGCTCCGCCGGGCCGCCGCTCACCATGTGCGCGGCGTGGATGTCCGCGAGCGTCGAGCGCTGCACGAGCTGGCGATCGCCGACCTTGCCGCCCGCGAGGTTGAACAGCAGCCAGCGGGCCATCTCGCTGGCGCTGGAATTGACCGAGCCGGCGGGGCCGACCAGGTCGATGCGGCGGAACGGAATGCGCACGAGCGCGCCTTCCTTCTGGTCGTAGGGCAGGGCGTGATCGGCATCGCGCTCGGAGTCGAGCACGGACAGGTTCGTGCGCTGCATGCCGAGCGGAGCGAAGAGCCGCGCGCGGATCAACTCCTCCCAGCTCGACCCGCCCAACTCGCCGGCGAGATAGCCGGCGGTGGCGTACATCAGGTTGTTGTACTGGAACTTCTCGCGCAGGTCGGCAGTCAGGTCGAGGTGGGCGATGCGCTCGACCAGGGCGCGGCGGGAGATCTCGTTCTGGTTGTACCAGAGCAGGTCGTGGCGGGGCAGGCCGGAGCGGTGGGTGACCAGGTCGCGCACCGTCAGCCGCTCGGAGAGGGCCGGGTCCTTGAGCGCGAACCACGGCAGGTAGCGGCGGACGGGCACGTCCCACTCCAGCTTGCCCTCGTCGGCCAGCATGCCGAGCAGCGTCGACGTCATCGCCTTCGTCGTCGAGCCGATCGCGAACAGGGTGTCGGCCGTGACCGGCAGCTTCTTCTCGCGGTCGCGCAGGCCGAGGCCCTTCGTGTACACGACCTCGCCGCCGCGCACGACGGCGAGGCCGAGGCCCGGCACCTCGAAGTCGGCGAGCGCCTTCTCGAGCGCGGGGTCGAGGCCCACCAGCGCCTGTCGCGCCGTCGCCGAAGGCGAGTCGCCGCGGGCGAGCGAGAAGCGCAGGGTCGCCCCGCCCTGGCTGAACGTCCCCGCCAGCGTGGAGCCGTCCGCCGAGAGCTCGCCGGCGAAGCGCGGCTCGCCCGGCACGCCAGGCATGCGGAAGCCGACCGCGGCGCCGCTCACGCTGACGTCGACCAGCGCCATGTCCTTCACGCCCTGGACGGGAATCGAGATGTCGCCCTTCCAGCCGCCGGCCGCGTCGGCCGCGAGATCCACGTCGATCTCGAGCTTTCCGGTGGGCAGTTCGATGGCCCCCTTCCAATGTCCGGAGGGTGGCGCGGCATCGGCGGCGCGTAACGGCGCGGCGCCGAGGGTGAGCAGCGCGAGCAGCACGAGCCACAGGTGGCGAAGCGGGGAGCGCATGAAGGAACCTCCGATCGTGGGCCGGACGTTAGGCCCCGCCGCGCCGTCGGTCAACGCCGCCG
>JAMPXO010000215.1 GCA_023701125.1 Vicinamibacteria bacterium
CCCAGCAGCTTCTTCTGGATCGTCGTGTAGGGCGCGATCACGATGTCGTCCTGGTCGTCGCCCATCTGGCCCTGGCCCTTGGGCGCCAGCACGCCGATCACCCGGAACGGCAGGTTGCGCACGCGCACGATCTGGCCGATCGGGTCCTCGCCGGGGAACAGCAGGTCGGCGACGGTCTTGCCGAGCAGGCAGACCTTGTCGGCGACCAGCACGTGGCGCGCGGTGAAGTTCTCGCCGGCCGCGATCCGCCACGAGCGGATGGCCAGGAAGTCCTCGTTGCCGCCCTCGATCGAGGTGTTCCAGTTCTGGTTGCCCGCGATCACCTGGGCGCGGCCGCGCACGCCGGGGGAGAGCCGGTCGACCAGCGCGACCTGGCTGCGGATCGCGTCCGCGTCCTCGACCGTCAGCGAGGTCGTGGAGCCCGCGCCGCCCCGCGCGCCGCCGCCGGGGCCGCCGCGACCCCAGCTCCCGGCGCTCAGGTAGATCAGGTTCACGCCCTGGCTGGAGATCTGCTCGTCGATCGACGCGCGGGCGCCGGAGCCGAGCGCGACCATCGCGATCACGGAGGCGACGCCGATGATCACGCCCAGCATCGTCAGCCCGGAACGGACCAGGTTGCGGCGGATCGCGATCAGCGCCACGCGCAGGACGTTCCAGCTACCCATGGCTCACCTCCTGGACGGCGCCCGCTTCGGCGGGCTCGGGCTCGAGCGGCGGCAACGCCGCGCGCTCGGCCGCCGCGTCGCGGCGCTCGGCCACGGGGGTGTCACTGGTCACGCGCCCGTCGCGGACCGTGACCACCCGGGTCCCGTACTCGGCGATGTCGTGCTCGTGGGTGATCAGCACGACCGTGATGCCGCGCTCGCGCACGAGCCGCTGCAGGATCTCCATGATCTCGACGCTGGTGCGGCTGTCGAGGTTGCCCGTCGGCTCGTCCGCGAGCAGCAACTCCGGCTCGTTGACCAGCGCGCGGGCGATCGCCACCCGCTGCTGCTGGCCGCCCGAGAGCTGCTGCGGCGTGTGGTCCATGCGCGAGCCGAGGCCGACGGCCTCCAGCAGGCCGCTGGCCCGCGCGTGACGGTCGGCCGCCGGCAGCGAACGGCCGCCGTAGAGCAGCGGCAGCTCCACGTTCTCGAGCGCGCTGGTGCGCGGCAGCAGGTTGAAGTTCTGGAACACGAACCCGATCCGGCGGTTGCGCAGGTGGGCGCGACGGTCCTTGTCGAAGCCGGAGACGTCCTTGCCCTCGAGGTAGTACTGGCCGGAGGTCGGCCGGTCGAGCAGCCCGAGCACGTTCATCAGCGTCGACTTGCCGCTGCCCGAGGCGCCGACGACGGACATGAACGAGCCCTTCTCGATGTCGAGGCTCAACCCGCGCAGGGCGTGGACGGTGACGTCGCCCACGCGATAGCTCTTGCGCAGGTCGACGAGGCGGATCAGCGGCTCGGCCATCAAGCGCTCCTAGCGCTGGCGGCGCTGGAACTGGGGCTGGAAGGGATTGCTCGTGGGCGAAGCCGAGGCGCGGCCCGCGGGGCCGACAGCGGCAGTCCCCGGGCTCGCGGTGCCGGTGATCACGGCCGCTCCTTCGTCCAGTCCGGAGCGGACCTCGACGAACTGGCCGTCGGACAGGCCCAGGCGCACCTCGACCGGCGCCGGCTTGCCGTCGGCGCCGAGGGTGTAGAGGGTCGCCGGGCGACCGCCGCCGTGGCCTCCGGCTTCGGCCCCGGTTCGGCCCTCGGCCCTGCGACGCCCGGCGCCGTTGCCAGGGCCACCGCCCGCGCCCGCGCCACGCGTCGCAGCGGCGGCTCCCGGCCGTCGCGCCGCGGCGGGGTCCGCTCCCTCCGGCCGGAAGCGCAGGGCCGACGCCGGCACGCGCAGCACGCCGTCCGCGCGCCGCACCTCGAGCGACACCGTCGCCGTCATGCCGGGCTTCAGTTTCTGGTCGACGTTGTCGACGCTCAGCAGCGTGTCGTAGGTGACGACGTTGGAGACCACCTGGGGCTGGAGCCGCACCTGCTCGACGCGAGCCGGGAACAGTTCCTCGGGGTAGGCGTCGACGCGGAACGTGGCGGCCATGCCCTCGCGGACGCGGCCCACGTCGGCCTCGTCGATGCCCGCCCGCACCTGCATCTGCCGCAGGTCGTTGGCGATCACGAACAGGGTGGGTGCCTGCAGCGACGCCGCCACCGTCTGGCCGACGTCGACGTTGCGGCCGATCACGACGCCGTCGATCGGCGCCTGGATCACCGTGTGTCGGCGGTCGACCTGGGCCTGGTTGAGCGAGGCCTCCGACTGCCTCACGGCGGCCTCACTGGACTTGACCTGGGCCTCGGCCGAGAGCGCGTTCGCGCGCGCGGTCTCGAGGTCCGTCTCGGGCAGCAGTTGCTCCGTCCAGAGCTGCTCGGCGCGGTTGCCCTTCTGGCGCGCGTCGTCGAGGGCGGCCCGCGAGCGATCGAGGTTGGCCTTTGCGGAAGCGAGGTTGGCCTCGGCCTGGCGGAGTCGCGCCTCGAACAGCGAGGGGTCCAACTCCGCGACGACCTGCCCGGCGCGGACGGTGTCGTTGAAGTCGACGTGCAGGCGGGAGATCGTGCCCGAGACCTGCGAGCCGACCTGCACCGTGGTCACGGCCTGCAGGGTCCCGGTGGCGCCGACCACCTCGACGACGTCGCCGCGCGCGACCGTCGCCGTGGCGTAGGTCACGGCCCCCTTGTCACCGCGCAGCGCCGCCCAGGCCGCGGCGGCCAGCCCCAGTGCTCCCAGTGTGAGCAGCAGCCCCCGATACTTCATACAGGGAAGTGTACGACCGCGCCCGGGGCGCTTTCCGGGCGAGCCACCACAATTGGGGTTAAAAGACGAAAAGGGGGCGCCCGGGGCGCCCCCTTTCTTGCGGAAGTCTGAAGCCGAGCGGCTAGGGGGCCGTCGCGCCCGCGCTCACGGTGACGATCGCCGCCGAGCCCGAGCCGCCGATGCCCGCTTCCTGCACGAGCTCGAAGTTGACGATGCTCTTGCGGTAGTCCGCGATCGCGGTCAGCTCGGCCACCCGGGCGTCGGCCAGGTCGCGCTGGGCCTGGGTGACGAAGAAGTTGGTCGACATGCCGGCCTCGAACTTCTTCTGCTCGGCATCGAGGCGACGCTCGGCGAGCACGCGCGACGAACGGGTCGACTCGACCCGCTTGTAGTTCGACTCCACCGAGCGCACCGCGACCCGGACCTCGGCCGCCACGGCCATCTCCAGCCGGCGCAGCACGGCCTCCTGCTGCTGGCGGGTGACCTCGGCGCGGGCCTTCTGGGCCTTGCCCGCGCGGTTGCCGATCGGGTACGAGAAGTTGACGCCCACCGACCAGGTCGGGTTGTCGCGGCCGAAGACCTTGTCGAGCGCGTCGCTGTAACCGCCCTCGAGGACGTTGGTCACCTCGCCGCCGAAACCGTCGCGCTCGAACTGGGTGCCGCCGATGCCGGAGTTGCCGTACGTCGCGACCAGGTCGAGCGCCGGCAGCGATCCGCTACTCGCCAGCTCGGCGTTGAACGACGCGCTCTCCAGCCGCTTGCGGGCCGCCTGGATGTCGGAGCGGTTCTCGAGCGCGGCGCGCAGTGCCGTTTCGCCGTCGATCGTCGTCGGCTGGTCGGAGGGGCGGTCCGTGGGGACCACCCGCAGCGGCCACATCTCGGGCGTGGTGGCCGGGAAGATCAGGCGCTTCAGCGCGTCTTCCGCGTCGCCGAGCAGGTTCTCGGCGTTGATCACCTGCTCTTCGCGCGAGGCGACCTCGGCCTCGGCCGCCACGACGTCGAGCGGAGCCATGGTGCCGACCCGGACCTTGATCTGGTTCTCGTCGAGCAGCTTCTTGGCCAGTGCCAGGTTCGTGCGGCGGGCGTCCAGGTTGTCGATGGCGGCGATCAGGTTGTAGTAGGAGCGCTTCACCGAGGCCACGGTCTGCAGCACGGTCTGGCGGAAGCCGAGGTCGGAGATCGCCTTGTTGTTCTTGGCGACCCGAAGCTGGTTGCGCTGGGCGTCGACCTTGAAGTCGCGCAGCAGCGGCTGGGTCAGGCGCAGGTCGAGCCGCGACTCGTACTCCGGGTTGTAGCTGGCGAACACGCTGTTGGTGTCGGTCTTGCTGTTGTCGAAGCCGACGTCGAAGACCGTGCCCTTCCAGAAGTACTGGCTGACCCCGAAGTCGAAGGTCTTGACGTCGGTCTCCACGTTGGCGGCACCGGCGAAAACGTTCTGCGCCTCGGAGGTGGCCGAGAAGGTCGAAAGGGTCGAGGTCAGGAGCGGGTCGTAGATGCCCCTGGCGCCGCGCACGTCCTGCGCGGCCGCCTCGGGGTCGAACTTGCCCACGGCGATGTCGACGTTGCTCTCGAGCGCGCGCTTGACCGCGTCCTCGAGGCCGAGCTCGAGGGTGGGGCGCTCCTGCGCGGTGGCGGGGCCGGACAGGGCCAGGGTGGCCGTGACGGCAAGAAGGACGGGCCGCAGCGGACTCATGTGGATCGCAGACCTCCAAGGCGCTTCGGGCTCCGCTCGCCCCCGCAGGGACAAGGCGGCCGGCCCGGCGCGAAACACGAAAGTATATGTCGCCGCTGGGATGAACGATCCCAGCCGGCGAAAAGATCCCGGAAACTGAGACGCCGCCCGCGACATCCACGGATCTGGACCTGCCACGAGGCGACCTGGAGGCAAAAAAAGAGGGGGGCCGCCGAAGCGGCCCCCCTGCTGGCCCGA
>JAMPXO010000216.1 GCA_023701125.1 Vicinamibacteria bacterium
AACGAGGGCGACGAGCTGGAGGCCACGGAGGACCAGGTGGTCAACAAGACCACGGGCCAGACCCTCGTGATTGCCCGCCCCCGCAAGAGCGTCATGGAAACCGCCACCCGCCACGGGTCCGCTTGCCCCCGCGGGAGACAATCGGGGCCATGGCCGCCCCGTGGACCGTGCGCACCGGGGGCAGCGGCTTCCCGCCGCTGGTGTGGGGCGGGCTCGCCTTGTGCTCGGCCGCGTTGCTGGTCGCTTCTCTGCTGACCAGCGTGCGGATGGTCGTGTTCGGACGCGACGTCGAGGGGCGCATCGTCGACCTCACGCACTCCCGTCGCATCACGTGGGTCGCGGTCGAGTACCCGGTCGACGGCCACGGCCTCGTCCGCTCGAGCCGCGGCGGCTTCAACTCGATGGAGCTGGTCGCGCTGGCCGAGAGCCTGGGCCGCTACCGCGAAGGGGAGGCCTGGTCCGACGAGCTGCTGATCGGCACCCCGGTCACGGTCCGCTACGCGATCGGCCGGCCCACGATGGCCCACATCAAGGCCTGGCGTCCGCTCTACCGCGAGTTCCTGTTCGGGCAGCTCCTGTGGACCGCCTGCGCGGCGCTGGCCCGCCTCACCTGGCGCCTGCGCAGCGGGACGAGGCCGTCATGAAGAAGAACGCAACCAGCAGCGACCAGCGCATCGCGAAGATGACGTTCGCCTCGGTCTATCCGATGTACGTCGCGAAGATCGAGAAGAAGGGGAGAGCCCGGGACGAACTCGATCGCGTCATCGGGTGGCTGACCGGCTTCGACGACGCGCGGCTGCGCGAACTGGTCGACGAGCAGGTGACGTTCGAGACGTTCTTCGAGCGCGCTTCCCTGAACCCCAACGCCCACCTCATCACGGGCGTCATCTGCGGGTACCGCATCGAGGAGATCGAGAACCCGCTGAGCCGGAAGGTCCGGTACCTCGACAAGCTGGTGGACGAGCTGGCGAGGGGAAGGCCGCTGGAGAAGATCCTGCGGGGCTCGACCGCGAGCGCGTAGTTGCTGCATCGCGGAGCGGTTCAGGCCACCAGCTCCACTCGTCGCGCCTGGCCTGGAGAGCGGGCCAGGCGACCGTCGCAGGTCAGGAGCTTGCACTCGAGGGCCTCGGCGAGGGCCACGTAGACGGCGTCGTAGGCCGTGAGGTTGTCCCGCAGCGCCCAGGCCCGCTCGAGCAGTTCCCCGTGGCCGTGGCGTTCGAGGTCCAGCGCCCTCAGGTTGTCGAGGGCCGCGGCCGCCGATGCGGCGTCGAGGGCGCCCTCGCGGACGTAGCGGCGGAGTGCCTGTGTCACCTCGACGTCGGCGAGATGCGGCACGTGCAGGGACAGCCCGGGATCCGCGACGCGCGCCGCGATCTTCTGCCCCGCCGCCGTGGCGAGCAGCAACTCCACGAGGACCGACGCGTCCAGGACGATCAACGCGCGTCCCGTTCGGCCCGAATGATCTCGGCCGCCGAGCGCTTGAGTCGCCTCACGGGCTGGGCCCGCAGCCGCTCGAGGACCTCCTGGCGAGTCGGCCGCTCGAGGGCCTTGCGGAGTTCACGCAGCACGAACTCCGACATCGACAGGCCTTCGATCGCCGCCCTGGCCTTCAGCTTGCGGTGCAGCTCGCTCGGAACGTTCCGGACCTGGACCATCGTGCTCGGCATGCAAAAACGCTACTTTCATCGTTTTCGCATGTCAAGCCGCGTGAGATCCCCAGTTCAATCGAGGCGGGCCGGCGTCCTTGCCTCGCATTCCGGCGAGGAGTACCTTCGCCCGCGGCGTAATCGCTCACCGGGCGCTGCCCGAAGGCGTCTGGCACCGAGCGCACCTCGGAGGTCACATGACGCGCCGCCGCTTGCCGCCCCTCGCCTTCTTCGGCCTGGCCCTGTTCGTCGGTGTCGCCGTCGCCGCCCCGATCGCGCTCGCGGACGGCGGGGCCGTCGTCGTCGGTGGCGAGGGACGCACCGCGGACGGCGCCTGGCGCGCCGACGTGACGCTGTCGGACGGCCACTGGCGGCCGGGCGCACCGGTGCAGATCGGGATCGCGCTCCACTTCGCCGACACCGTGTTGCCGGGCCTGGCCGAGCGGAAGATCAAGGTCGACAAGCTCTGCGTGCTCGTCACGGCGGAGCGCAGCTTCGACACCACCGGCTTCCTGCGGCTGCCGAGCGACGAACGGATGTCGACGCTGCTCACGCCCAGCGGCCTCGCGATCGAGGGCGGCGTCCAGGGTGCCGTGACCAACCGCTACGGGTACGCGTTCCGCACGCCGCTCGACGTGCTCGAGACGCTGCCCGTCGGCGAGGCGACCGCCGGCTCCTCCGCGGGCACGCGCACCGCCCGCTTCACCGCGAGCGCGACGCTGCCAAGGGATCTTCCGCCGGGGCTCTACCGGCTGCGCCTCGACTTCGGGGTGATGGCCGGAAGTCGCGTCTACAACCTCAACGGGTACTCGTTCGCCGTCCGGCCCTTCACGGACCAGGC
Source organism: Vicinamibacteria bacterium (assembly GCA_023701125.1). Lineage (GTDB taxonomy): Bacteria > Acidobacteriota > Vicinamibacteria > Fen-336 > Fen-336 > WYBL01. The sequence goes on from JAMPXO010000216.1 coordinate 2,488, forward strand.
CGGCACCAGCACCTACTTCTACTCGCCCACCATCCCCGCGAGCGGACCGGGCGCGGCTGGCGTCGCGATCGATGCCACGCGCCTGCAGGCGCGCATCCCCTGGCTGCTGCTGTCGGACTACAACTCGAACGGTTACCGCGGCGTCGTCGCCGACCAGGATCGCGATCGTTTCGCGACCTCCGACCGCAGCCTGATCCCCGACGACGTGATCCTGCCGATGTACGACGACGCCGGGAAGAAGCTGTCGTACTCGCTCGAGCCACACTTCCCGGCGGATGCGATCGACCCGCTGCAGAACATCCCGTGGGACTGGTCGAACGGCCAGCTCACGGTCCGGGTCACGAACCCGGATGGCCAGGTCACGGACCTCGGCACGGCGCCTTTCGTCGGCAGGTCCGGCACCGGGCCGACGACCGGGTTGGCCGCCCTCAAGAGCTGGGCGCCGCCCGCGTACGGGCAGTACGTGGTGGAGGCCACCGGCTGGATCGCGGACCGCTGGGGCCGGCACTACCAGGGCGGCGGCAGCTATCGGTTCTGGATCGGGCGGCGGATGACGCTGGCGACGGCGACCTTCCAGGGCATGCCGTTCCCGGTCGGCGCGCGCTACGGTCGCGACATCCAGTTCAACCCCGCCGTGCCCGCCGACGTGACGGTGGAGGCGCGGCTCTATCCCGGCTCGGACCCCGAGGCGGGGCGGGTGACCACGTTCTCGGGCAAGGCCTCGTCCGCGGGCCTCTACGGGGCGGCCCAGGGTATGCCGTCGTTCGACCTCGACGCGCCCGGCGAGTACTGGGCCCACGTGCGGGCGACCTACGTCGACCCCGAGGGCCACCTGTGGGTCTGCTCCGTCCGCCACGCGGGCGTCGTGTACGCGCCGGGCTCGGCGGTCGTCGCGCGCGGCAAGAAGGTCGTGGTGAAGGGCGCCTCGCTCGACCGCGGCGACACCGATTTCGAGGGCTACGTGTCCGCGGACGGCGAGTCCCACCTCGCCCACGTCGGCTTCCCGTATCAGGCCGGCGACATGCTGTTGATCGCGGCCGAAGGCCAGGGCGCCAACAAGATCGAGCCCGTGCTGACCTATCAGATGCAGGGCGACGCTGCGCCCTGGGACACCCGGCTCAACGGCGTCGGCACCACCAACCTGTCGATCAAGACCTCGAACGGCTACTCGCCGCACCTGTTCCCCGAGTACATCACCGACCTCGAGTACTACTACGGCGCGGCACCGCGGCCGGGGTTCATGGGCCGCTTCCTGGTCGGGGAGAGCACCGTGCGCGCGCCGTACTGGCCGACCAGCCCCAACTCGTTCGGCGGCCAGATCGGGGCCTCGCCCAACGGCGACACGCCGGGCGACATCTACCGGCTGCTCGGCGGCGTGGTGCTGCGCCGCGCGGGCCAGGCCCCGCTCTACGCGGGCTATCTCGCGAACGCCTTCATCCTGCCGAAGGGGTCGAACAACAACCGGGTGGTGGCCGCGGGCGCGGAGGACCTCGTCAGCGCGACGGGCGCACGCGGGCGCTTCTTCCTCGTCGGCCTGAGGCCGGGCACCGCCTACGAGCAGGGCGCCACGTTCCGTCCGGCGCTGCAGATCGACCCGATGGTGCCGGCGTCGATCCACTTCGAGCTCGACTACCCGGACGGACGCCGTCAGGTCGCGGACGGTACGGGCGACGCGACCGGCTCGTTCGCGGGGCCCACCGCGTGGCCGCTCGACGTGCCGGGCGTCTACCGGTACCGCGTGCGCGGGAGCTGGAACGGGTTCGAGGGACGCATGCCGGGCCTGCCGGAATCGGGTGGCGAGTTCTACGTCTACACGAAGGCCCCCGCGGGCGCGGCCCGGCTGCGGCTCGACGGGGCGACGACGCGGACGTTCCCGGCGGCCGGCTCGTTGACCTTCACGGGGACGAGCACCGCAGCCGCGGTCCACTACGCGTTGATCACTCCCGGCGCGGTGATCGAGCAGGGGGAACTGCCCGTGAGCGGTGGCCGCTTCCAGTACGTCGTGGACCCGGCGGCGATCCACGCCAGGGTGCCGATGTACGACATCGTCAGCGTGACGACCGGCAAGCCGCAGATCGGGCGCGTGCTGCACCTGACGTTCTTCTCCGCGGAGAAAGGCGGCGTCTTCGATCTGCAGCGGGTGATCGTGCGCGGGACCAGCGCCGTGGCGCCGCGGTCCTCCGCGGCGCCCTCGACGT
>JAMPXO010000083.1 GCA_023701125.1 Vicinamibacteria bacterium
AAGACCTGGCGCAAGACGCTGTACGTGAACGACACGACCGGCGCCTCGGATCTCGCGATCGACCCGACCAACCCGCGGATCTTCTACGCGGCGCTGTGGCAGCACGGGCGCCGGCCGTGGACGATGGAGAGCGGCGGAGAGTCGTCGGGCCTGTGGAAGTCGACCGACGGTGGCGAGACGTGGAAGCAGCTCGCCGGCGGCCTGCCCGAGGGTGTCGTCGGCAAGATCGGCGTCTCGGTCTCGGCGGCGCGCCCGCAGCGCGTGTTCGCCCTGGTCGAGGCGGAGAAGGGCGGCCTGTTCCGCAGCGACGACGGCGGCCAGAAGTGGACCCGCGTCTCCGAGGACCGCAACCTGATCCAGCGCGCCTGGTACTACACCCACGTCTTCGCCCACCCGAAGAACCCGGACGAGGTGTTCGTGCTCAACGTCCAGGCCTGGCGCTCGAGCGACGGCGGCCGCACGTTCCAGCGCCTGCGCATCCGCCACGGCGACCACCACGACCTGTGGATCGACCCCGACGACCCGTCGCGGATGATCGAGGGCGACGACGGCGGCGCCACGATCACCTTCAACGCGGGCCGTTCGTGGTCGACCGAGGACAACCAGCCGACGGCGCAGATCTACCGGCTGGCAACGGACGACCGAACGCCATATTGGATTTACGGCGCACAGCAGGACAACACGGACATCGCCATCCCCAGCGCGGTGGCCGGCCGCCGCATCGACCAGGGCGACTGGCACGAGGCGGGCGGCGGCGAGAGCGGCTGGGCGCAGCCCGACCCGCGCGACCCCGAGATCACGTGGGGCGGCAGCTACGGCGGCGAGATCACCCGCCACGACCGCCGCACGCGCCAGTCGCGTGTGGTGACGGCCTGGCCGCAGCCGATCGACGGCAACGCGACCCGCGACCTGAAGTACCGCTTCAACTGGAACGCGCCGATCCTGGCCTCGAAGCAGGAGCCGGGCGTCGTCTACCACGCCGCGCAGAAGCTGCTGCGCACGGCGGACGAAGGCACGACCTGGACGGAGGCGAGCCCGGACCTGACCCGCAACGACCTGTCGAAGCAGGGCTACGCGGGCGGCCCGATCACCCGCGAGATCACCGGCGTCGAGACGCACCCGACGATCTTCTCGATCGCCGAGTCGCCGCGCGAGAAGGGCGTGCTGTGGGCCGGCACCGACGACGGCCTGGTCTGGATCACCCGCGACAACACGAAGACGTGGCAGAACGTCACCCCCAAGGGCCTGCCGGAGACCGCGCAGGTCAACGCGATCGACGTCTCGGCTCACGCCGACGGCGTCGCCTACGTCGCGGTGACGGGCTACCGCCAGGGCGACGACCGGCCGATGGCGTGGAGGACGGCGGACCACGGCAAGACCTGGACCACGATCGCGGCGGGCCTGCCGGCGAACGAGTTCGTGCGCGTCGTGCGCGAGGACCCGGGTCGCCGCGGCCTGCTCTTCGCCGGCACCGAGCGCGGGTTGTGGACATCGCTCGACGACGGCGCCTCGTGGCAGCGCTTCCAGCAGAACCTGCCGGCGGTGCCGGTCGCCGACCTGCAGGTGAAGAACGGCGACCTGGTGCTCGCCACCCAGGGTCGCGGCTTCTGGATCCTCGACGACATCACGCCGCTGCGGACCTGGGCGCCGGCGACCGCCACGGCCGCGGCCCACGTGTTCACGCCGCGCACCACGCCGCGGCTGCGCACCTGGCCCGACTGGGGCGGCGGCGGCCCGTCGCTGCTGGCGGGCGAGAGCGGGCCGGGCGGCGTGGTCGTCTGGTACTGGCTGAAGGACTACCCGGAAGCGTCCGCGAAGGACAAGCCTGCCGTGGCGCTCGAGTTCCGCCAGGGCGACAAGCTGCTGCGCCGGTTCGTGACCGCGAAGCCGGAAGTGGACGGCGAGGCGAAGGCCGACGACGAAGGCGACAAGCCGCTCGAACCGAAGGCCGGCCTCAACCGCTTCGTGTGGGATATGCGCCTGCTCGACCCGGAGATCTCGTCGTCGAAGGAGACGTTCGGCGACTTCCCGCCGGAGGGCCCGAAAGTGATCCCGGGCACCTACACCGTGCGGCTGGTGACGGCCGCGGGCACGCCGCAGGAGAAGGCGCACGAGCAGTCGTTCGCGGTGACGGCCGACCCGCGCGCGACCGCGTCCGCGACGGACCTGCAGGAGCAGTACGAGCTGTTGCTCGCCCTGCGCGGCGACATCGAGCGCGCCCACGACCTGCTGCGCCGCATCCGCGAGACCCGCGAGCAGGCGAAGGCGATGACGGCGAAGGCGGGACGGCTGGGCCAGACGGCGCTGGCGGAGCCGGAGAAGGCGCTGTCCGCGAAGCTGACCCTTCTGGAAGAGAAGATCATCAACCCGAAGATCAAGGCCAACCAGGACACGCTCAACTTCACGCCCAAGCTCGACTTCCAGTTCTCGGGCCTGGCGGCCTACGTCGGCAGCGCGGACGCCAAGCCGCCGGTCGCGTCGTATGCGCGGCGCAAGGAGTTGCTGGCCCAGCTCGACGCGGTGCAGAAGGATTTCGACGCGCTGGTGGCGGCGGACCTCGCGGCCTTCAACAAGGTGATCGCGGACGCGGCCATCCCGCCGGTCGCGATCCTGCCGAAGAAGGAAAAGAAGGACTGAAGATCGGGGGCGGCACCTCGACACGGCTTCGCGGCAAGAGTTAGGCTATTCGCCACTCTTCCCGCTCAAAGCCAGTGTTCGGAGGTGCTGCGCCCGATGCGTTGCCCTGCCTGCGACGAAGGGCTGCCCGAGGCGGCGCGCTTCTGCCCGCGCTGCGGGGCCGCCTGCGCGGCGGCACCCGAGCCGCCGGCGGACCCCGTCCGCGACCTGCTGAAGGCCGCGCTCGGGCGCCAATACGAAGTCGGGCGCCTGCTCGGCCGGGGTGGCATGGGCGCCGTCTACCTCGCGACCGAGACGGCGCTCGAGCGCGAGGTCGCGGTCAAGGTGCTGCCGCCCGAGCACGGCGCGACCCGCGAGAGCCGCGAGCGCTTCCGGCGCGAGGCGCGCACGGCCGCGAAGCTCTCCCACCCCCACATCGTGCCGCTGCACACGTTCGGCGACGTCGACGGCACGCTGTACTTCGTGATGGGCTACGTGCCCGGCGAGTCGCTCGCCGTGCGCCTGCGCCGCGAGGGACGGCTGCCGGTCGAGGAGGCGCGGCGGATCCTGCGCGAGCTCGCGGACGCGCTCGCCTACGCCCACGCGCAGGGCATCGTCCACCGCGACATCAAGCCCGACAACGTGCTGCTGGAGGCGGGTTCGGGCCGCGCGCTGCTGACCGACTTCGGCGTGGCCAAGGCGCAGGGCGCGGGCCAGACCATGACTGCGGTGGGCAGCCTGCTCGGCACGCCGCAGTACATGTCCCCGGAGCAGGCGCAGGGCCGGGCGGACCTCGACGCGCGCAGCGACCTCTACTCGTTCGGCGTGATGGCGTACGCGATGCTCGCCGGCCGGCTGCCGTTCGAAGGCGCGACGGTCGCCGACGTGCTCGTCCAGCACATCACGAAGGAGCCGCCGCCGCTCGACGTCGTGGCACCCGACGTGCCGCCGGAGATGGTGGCGGCGATCGGGCGCTGCCTGGCCAAGGACCCGGCGAAGCGCTTCGTGGACGCCGCGAGCCTGAAGGCCGCGCTGGCGGCGACGGGCGACGAGGAAGAGGTCCCGATCGAGCTGGAGGGCGTGGCCAACATCGCGCGCGTGGGGTTCGCGGGGTTGCTCGCGCTCTACTACCAGGGCGCGTGGGTGCTCGGGGGCGGGGAGCTGCCCGAGGCCTACCTGGTTCCCGTGCTGAGCGTTTCGTTGATCGTGATCTGCCTGTTGATCCTCGGCTACAAGTACTCGGAGTCGCGGCGGCTGGGCCTGCCCTCGCGGCGCATCCTCTACGAGATGTTCAAGCAGCCGCTCGCCTGGTCCGGCTGGTACCCGCGAGCCCTGCGGCGGCGCGGCGACGTGTGGGACCGCCTGCCCCTCGACCTGCGCCGGGCTCGGGCGCTCGGCGGCTTCACCGCGCTGCTGGGCGTCCTGGCTCTGGCCCCCTTCTTCCTCTTGTCGTGGGGCGCCAACGCTTACGTCATCCGCACCGGGCAACGCCCCTTCGCCGACGGCTGGACCGAGCCCAGGATCGTCATCCTGCTGGTGGCGGTGTTGATGGCCGTCCAGATCTGGATGATGGTTCGCTGGGTCCGGCGCGCGCGCGCGCGCGGTCTGGGGCGGCAGCGGGTTCATGGCACGCTGGAGACGGCGACGTCGCGAACGGCGTTCTGGTCGCACCCCGAGGTCGCCGCGCTGCTGGTCGCGCCGGGGGCGGCCGATGCCGAGGCTCACACGACCGCGCAGGACCTGAGTCGGGCGGTCGAACGCGCATGCGCCGGGCTCGCGTCGTCACCATCCCGGCAGACGGGCGAGGCCGCCGCGGCCGCCGCGCGGCGCCTGGCCGCAGCGATCCAGGCCCTCGATTCGCAGTGCGCTGCGCTGGCGGCCGGCGTCGATGCGGCCGAAACCGTGCGGCTGGCGGACAAGCTCGCCACGCTCGGGCCCGCGCGGGCGAGCGAGCCGGTCGAGCGCGGCCAGATGCGCGAGCTGCTCCAGAAGCAGCTCGACGTGCTGCGCGGCGTGGAGGCGCGAGTCGCGGCCGTGCAGGCTCGCCGCTCCCGGCTCATCGACCTGTTGCGGCGCCTGTTCGCGTCGGCGCGCGACCTGACGGCGACCCCGGAAGCGAGCCGCGAGGGGCGCCACGCCCCGGTCCGCGCCATCGTCGCCGAGATCGAGGCCGAGCTGGCGACGGCCTCCGCGCCCGCTCCCGTCGCGGCGCTGACCAACCTGCCGACGCTCGAGCGCTAGCCTTCGCCCCAGAGCACGCGCAGGTCGAGCTCGATCGCGTCGAAGGGCTCGATCCGCGCGACGGCTGTGTCGGCGTGGGTCGCCAGCAGCCGCCAGCCGCCGCCCTCGAGCCGGTAGGCCTCGAGCGTGCGGGTCGTCGGATTCACGATCCAGGCGAAGTTCACGCCCTCGCGGGCGTAGGCGGGCAGCTTCTTCGCACGGTCGATGCGCTCGGTCGCAGCCGAGGTGCAGCTCGGGCTCGGGCAGGATCCACCAACCGCCCGGTCCGCCTCGGCCACGGTGGAAGGGGCTCAGTCTAGCCCCCGTGCCTCGGGCCCGCCAGGTCGAGGATCGCCAGCGCCATCACCTTCGTCGAGGCGACCAGGTCGTCGATCGCCACCCACTCGTCGGGCTGGTGGGCGAGTTCCAGCACGCCCGGGCCGTAGGCGACGCAGTGGGGCACGCCGCCGATGCGGTCGAAGTGCTTCTGGTCGTACGAGCCGGGGCTGGCGACGATCGCGGCCTCGCGGCCGAGCACCTCGCGGATGCCGCGCTGCAGCGCCGCGACCAGCGGCGAACCCGCGGGCGTCTCGGTCGGGTACACGAGCATGCGGTCGTTGAGCGCGTAGTCGAAGCCGGGCACGCGCGAGCGCACGCGCTCCAGCAGCGCGACGACTTCCGCCTTCGCGTCCTCGTACGCTTCTTCGACCAGGTAGCGGCGGTCGAAGATCGCCATCGCCCGGTCGGCCACGCACGGCGTCTGCACGGCTTGCCCCGCCTGCCCGCCGCTGATCGTGTTGACGTTGAGCGTCGCCCGGCCCGAGCCCGCGGGCACCACGGGCATCCGCGTCGTGCGCTTCGCCAGCTCCGGCTGCAGCTCCGTGCGCACGGCCTCGAGCACTGCGCCGAGGTGGTCGATCGCCGACACGCCGAGGTAGGGCATCGAGCCGTGGGCGATGCGGCCGCGGGTCTCGACCTCGAACCACCAGACGCCGCGGTGGCCGGTACAGATGCGGTCGACGTTCAGCGGCTCCGGGATGATCGCGTAGTCGACCCGGTCCTTCGCGAGGCGCCCGCTCTGCGCGAGCCAGGCCACGCCCGCCTGTCCGCCCGACTCCTCGTCGACGGTGCCGCTGACCTCGACCGTGCCCGCGAGCCGCACTCCCGCGCGGCGCAGCGCCTCGATCGCGTACACCGCCGCGGCGAGACCGCCCTTCATGTCGCAGGTGCCGCGGCCCCACACCCGGCCGTCGCGGACGAGGCCGCCGAACGGGTCGACGCTCCAGCCGCCGCCCGCGGGGGCCACGTCGAAGTGGCCGTTCAGGTGCACGGTCGGCCCGCCCCCGGCGCCGCGCCGGACCCCGATCACGTTCAGTCGCGGATGCGCCTCCGTGTGCTCGGGCCGGCCCTCGGCCACGTGGTACTCGGCCTCGAGCCCGAGTTCCACGAAATGCCGACCGAGGAAGCGCGCGCAGTCCGCGTAGTTCTCCCCGGGCGGGTTGACGGTGGGAATCCGCACCAGCTCGCGGGTCAGCTCGACGATCTCGTCGCGCAGCCCGTCCGCGGCCCGACACACGCCCTCCCGCAGGTCCTTCATCCCCCGGAATGGTAGTCGTTGCCGGGTCCCGCGTAGACTTCAGGCATGGAGATCCCTGCGTTTCCGCCGCCGGCCGCAGCTGGGGTCGTTACCGATCCGGTCGACGCGCACGATCTCTCGCTGATCCAGGTCTGCCTCAGACTGACGCCGGAGCAACGGCTGGCGAGACTCGCCGCAGCGCACGCCTTCCGGGCGGTGCTTCGCGAAGTCCAGCCCTTCGAGCTGCGCGAGCGGTAGACATGCCGTACGCGGCGCTCGACCCCCTCGGGTTGCTGGAGTGCCTGAGCCGTCACCGAGTGGACCACGTCGTGATCGGGATGATGGCGGCGGCGCTGCACGGCTCGCCGCTCGCGACGCTCGACGCCGACATCTGCCCTTCGCGCGATCCCGGCAACCTTGCGCGCCTGGCCGCCGCGCTGCAGGAAATGGACGCGAAGCGCCGATTCGAGGACGAGATGGGCTTCGGCGACGGCGGCCTGGTCACGGCCACCTTCGACTGCTCCCCCGAGTTCCTCGGCCGCCAGCGGTTCCTCCTTCTCCTCACGCGCTTCGGGGAACTCGACCTCGTCTTCGAGCCCGCCGGCACGACCGGCTACGAGGATCTGGCGTCGAGGGCAGCGGAAGTGACGCTCGGCAGCGCCCGCGTGCAGGTGGCCCGACTCGAAGACGTCATCCACTCGAAGGAACTGGCCAACCGCCCCAAGGATCAGCGCACCCTCCCGCTGTTGCGGACCCTGCTCGAGACCATACAGCGCAGGGCGAAGGGCGAGCCCGACCGGTCGTGAGCCTGCATCTCTGGTTGTTGCTGGTGTTCTGCGTCGCGCAGGTCGCGGTGGGCGTGTGGATCTCGCGCCGGCTCCACGGCGCCGGCGACTTCTTCGTGGCCGGCCGCTCGCTCGGTCCCGGGCTGCTCGCCACCACGCTGATCGCGGCCAACATCGGCGCGGGCTCCACCGTCGGCGCCGCCGGCCTCGGTTATCGCGACGGCCTGGCCGCGTGGTGGTGGGTCGGCTCCGCGGCGATCGGCTCGCTGCTGCTCGCGTTCACCGTCGGCCCGCGGATGTGGGAGGTGGCCCGCGACCACGACCTGCGCACCGTCGGCGACTACCTCGAGCACCGCTACCACCGCGGCGTGCGCGGTCTCGCCTCCGGCCTGCTGTGGCTCGGCACGCTGGCGATCCTCGCCGGCCAGTTGATCGCGCTGTCGTGGGTGCTGCACGTCGTGGCCGACGTGCCCAAGTGGGCGGGCTGCGTGATCGGCGGCCTCGTCGCCACCGCGTACTTCGCGGCCGGCGGCCTGCTCTCCTCCGCCTGGGTCAACCTGCTGCAGCTCGCCGTGATGCTGTCGGGCTTCCTGCTGGCGCTGGCGCTGGCGCCCGCGACCGGCTGGGGCGAGGTCGTCGAGCGCGCCGCGGTCGCCAACCCGACCCACTGGAGCTTCTTCGAAGGCGGAGCCTCGGGCTGGATGTACGCACCGCTGCTGGTGCCCGCGTTCATCGTCTCGCCGGGCCTGCTGCAGAAGATCTACGGGGCACGCGACGCCAACGCCGTGCGCCGGGGCGTCGCCTTCAACGCCGCGGTCCTGTTCGTCTTCGCGTTCCTGCCGGTCCTGCTCGGCACCCTCGCCCGGGTCCAGCACCCGGGCCTCGACAACCGCGAGCTGGCGCTGCCCACGCTGCTGATGCACGACCTGCCGCCGCTGCTCGGCGCGCTCGGCCTGTCCGCGGTCGTCGCCGCCGAGATCAGCACCATCGACGCCATCCTGTTCATGCTCTCGACGTCGCTGTCGCAGGATCTCTACAAGCGCTTCCTGAAGCCCGACGCGGTGGACCAAGAGGTGCTGCGGGTGGCGCGTTTCGCGGCGCTGCTGGGCGCGGTGCTGGGCGTGCTGCTGGCGCTGGTGCTGCCCGACGTGATCGGCGCGCTGTCGATCTTCTACGCGGTGCTCTCGGTCAGCCTGTTCGTGCCGATCGTCGCCGGGCTGTACCTGCCCCGCTTCGGCACCCGCGAGGTCGTGGCGGCGATCGCCCTCGGCGTGGGCACGCTGCTCGCCGTCCAGGCGACGACCGGCGGTCGCGGCCTCGGCTTCGTCTCGCCCGTGCTCGCCGGCCTGCTGGCCAGCGCGCTGGGCGGCGCACTCGCCGCGGCCACGCGCCCCGCCGGGGGTAGCCTTGGCCCGCGGAGGACAGGATGAGCGAGGCGAACCCGTTCGGGCTCGACGGCCGGGTGGCGGTGGTGGTGGGCGCGGGCTCCGGGATCGGCGAGGCGACGGCCCGCGCCTGCGCGTCGCAGGGCGCCGGCGTCGCCTGCGTCGACCTCGACCTCGACAGGTCGGAAGCGGTGTCGGCGGCGATCCGCGCCCAGGGCGGTCGCTCGAAGGCCTTCGCGGTCGACATCCGCGACGGCGCCGCCGTGCAGGCCTGCTTCGACGAGATCCGCGCGTTGCACGACAGCCTCGACGCCTGCGTGTGCACGCCCTCGATCAACGTGCGCAAGAAGCTGCTCGACTACTCGGAGGAGGAGTTCGAGAAGGTGGTCGCCCTCAACCTCAAGGGCAACTTCAACGTGCTGCGCGCGGCCGGCAGGATCATGACGAAGGACGGCCGTGGCTCGATCGTGCTGGTGTCCTCGATCCGCTCGCTCACGGTCGAGCCGGGCCAGGCCGTGTACGCGATGACCAAGGCCGGCATCGTCCAGCTCGTGCGCACTGCGGCCAGCGAGTTCGGCGCTCGCGGCGTGCGGGTCAACGCGCTGGCCCCCGGCGTCGTCGACACCCCGCTGACCGCGCCGATCAAGCAGAACGCCGGCTGGTACGGCGCCTACGCCGACAAGAGCATCCTCAAGCGCTGGGCGGTCGCCGACGAGATGGCGTGGCCGACGGTGTTCCTGCTCTCGGACGCCGCCAGCTACATGACGGGCTCCGTGCTGTTCGTCGACGGCGGCTGGACGGCCCACGACGGCCGCTTCGTGCCGCCGGGGATGTAGCATCCTCCATCCCCTTTCTGGAGGTCGTGCATGTCCCTCTCGCGCTTCGCCCTCGCGGCGTCGCTCGCGGCCGGTGTCGCCGCGCAGCCTGTCCCCCCGTCCCCGCCGCTCGACCTCGGCCCGCACCACCGCGCGGTCTCGACGAAGAGTGCGGCGGCGCAGAAGCAGTTCGACGCGGGACTGGTGTGGAGCTTCGCGTTCAATCACGGTGACGCCGAGAAGGCGTTCCGCGAGGCGGCGCGGCTCGACGACGGGCTGGCGATCGCCTGGTGGGGCGTGGCCCTCGTCAACGGCCCGCACATCAACAACCCCTACGTGGACGAAGCCCACGCCAAGGCCGCGTGGGACGCGCTCGGCGAAGCGCGCCAGCGCGCCGCCGGGGCGAGCGAGGTCGAGCGGGCACTGATCGAGGCGCTCGCGGCCCGCTATGCGTGGCCCGCCCCGGCCGATCGCAAGCCGCTCGACGAGGCGTACGCGGCGGCGATGAAGCAGGTGTTCGCCCGCTTCCCGCAGGACGCCGATGTCGCGGTCCTCTACGCCGAGGCGCTGATGGACGTGCGGCCGTGGGACCAGTGGACGCGCGAGGGCACGCCGCAGCCCGGCACCGAGGAGGTGCTGAAGGCGCTGGAGAACGCGCGCCGGCTGGCCCCCGACCATCCCGGCGCGCTGCACCTGACGATCCACGCGCTGGAGGCCTCGCCGCGCCCCGCTGACGCGAAGGAGGCGGCGGACCGCCTGCGCGCGCTGGTGCCGGACGCCGGCCACCTCGTCCACATGCCGTCCCACATCGACGTCCGGCTCGGCCGCTGGAAGGAGGCCGCGGAGGCCAACGAGCGGGCCATCGCCGCCGATCAGCGTTATCGCGAGCGCGGTGGCGACCCCGGCTTCTGGGGCCTGTACATGGCCCACAACGCTCACTTCCTCGTCTATACCGCGATGATGGAAGGCCGCAGCGCCGTGGCCGTGGCTCGCGGGCGCGAGGTCGCGCACATGTTCCCGGCGCAGTTCCTGAAGGAGAACGCGCTGTTCGCGGACGCCTTCCAGACGACCGAGCTCGAGGTGCTGAAGCGCTTCGGTCGCTGGGAGCAGATGCTGGCGACGCCGCTGGCGGTGCCCGGGCTGCCGGTCTCCACCGCGCACCAGCACTTCGCCCGCGGCGTGGCGCTGGCGGCGCTCGGCCGCGTGCGCGAGGCCGAGCAGGCGCTGGCCGAGTTCCGCGCGGCGCTGCCCGCGGTGCCGAAGGAGGCGTACTGGGGCTCGAACTTCGCGGTGGACGTACTGCACGTCGCGGTGCCCTACCTCGAGGGCGAGATCGCGTTCCGCCGCCGCAAGGTCGAGCTCGCGATCGCGAAGCTGACGGAGGCCGTGGCGCTCGAGGACGCGCTCAAGTACGACGAGCCGCCGCCGTGGACCGTGCCGTCGCGCCACGCGCTGGGCGCCGTGCTGATCTCGGGCCAGCGCTTCGCCGAAGCCGAGGCCGTGTTCCGCGCCGACCTCGCGCGCTACCCGGAGAACGGCTGGGCGCTGCGCGGCCTCTCGGATGCGCTGGAGGGCCAGCGCAAGGCGGCCGAGGCGGCTGCGGTGCGCGAGCGGATGCGGGCCGCCTGGGCTCGCGCCGACGTGGAGCTGGAGTGCTCCTGCGCCTGCGCCTGCCTGCGTCCGCGGGAGCCCTGAAGGGCCTCGCCCGCGACGAACGCCGCCCCTCCCGGCGAGGTGTATCCTCGCGCCCGGGAGGCCCTCCCTCCCGTCGACCACCGAGACGCCGTGCAGCGATGCGACCGGCCAGCCTCCCCAAGCGGCCCGCCGGCGCTGGGAGGCGAACATGCCGAGCGACCGGGCCGAGCTGCTCCAACGGTTCCCGCTGTGGTCGGGTTTCTCCGCCGAGATCCTCGAGGTCGTCGCCGCCGCGATGGAGGAAATCGCCTATGCCCCCGGCGACGCGATCATCCGCTGCGGCGAGCCGGGTCGGCACTTCAGCGTGCTGCTCGAGGGCCAGGCCGACGTCCGCGTCAGCACCGAGTCGGGCGCCTCGACGGTGGCCACGATGCAGGCGGGCGACAGCTTCGGCGAGATGTCGCTGCTCGGCGACGCGCCGACCTCCGCCGACGTCGTCGCGGTCGGCGCCTGCCGCACGCTGGCGCTGGGCCGCGAGGCGTTCCACGAGCTGATCGCGAAGCACCCGCAGTTGCTGCGCGAATTCGTGGCGCTGCTCTCGCAGCGGGTCAAGGCCTCGGGCCTGAACGTCGCGATCGCCCGCCAGAAGCAGGAGGACCTGACCCGCTTCATCCAGGAGCAGCGCTCGGAGCAGTACTCGGCGCTGATCGGCGGCAGCAAGCCGGTCAAGGATCTGGGCCGCGCGATCGATGCCCGTGCGGCCTCCGGCAAGCCGCTGCTGATCCGCGGCGAGAAGGGCGTCGGCAAGGAGCTGGCCGCGCGCCTGCTCCACGCCCGCGGCCCGCGCAAGGACAAGCCGCTGGTCGCCACCGAGTGCAGCCAGGTCACCGAGAACCCGTGGGGCGACCAGCTCTTCGGCCTCTACGACGCTGGCGCCGCCGCCCACGCCCGCGGCATGAGCTACCTGGCGCTGGCGGAGGGCGGCACGCTGTTGCTGAAGAACGTGCAGGCGCTGCCGCCGGCGATCCAGGAGCGGCTGGTGCGCTTCCTGAAGGGCGAGCCGCTGCCCTCCGGGGCGCGGCCCGACGTCCGCGTCGTCGCCACCTGCCGCACCAACCTGCTCGAGGAGGCGGCCTCGGGCCGCTTCTCGATGGAGCTGGCCTCGCTGCTGCTGGAGGACGTGATCGAGGCGCCGCCGCTGCGCGAGCACAAGCGCGACATCCCCGAGCTGGCCCGCCACTTCCTCAAGCGCCACGCCCAGCGCCTGGGCAAGAAGGTCACCGACTTCGAAGACCAGGCGATGACCCAGCTCGTCTCCTACGACTACCTGTTCGCGAACGTGCAGGAGCTGGAGGAGTCGATCGAGCGCGCGGTGATCATCGCGGACGGCGAAACGGTCGCGGCCGACGCCGTGTTCCTCGGCCCGCCCCCGCTCGACAAGCCGCGCGGCTTCAACCTGCTCTCGTTGCCGAAGCCGCTGGTGAACCTCGGCCTCGCCATCTTCCCGAACGGCATCCGGGCGATGGCGGCGATCGGCTTCGCGCTGATCCTCTACGCCTGCTTCTTCATGGCGCCGGAGACCGGCGGCAAGGTCGCGACCCTGCTGGTGTGGGCGGTGTGGTGGCCCGCGCTCGTGCTCTCCTTCTTCTTCGCCGGCCGCGCCTGGTGCGCGATCTGTCCGATGGCCTTCTCCGGCCTGACCGCGCAGTCCGCCGCCCGCCGCCTCTTCCCCGAGAAGAAGGTCCCGGCCTGGCTCAAGGACAACGACGTCACGCTGATGAGCGCCGGCTTCTTCCTGATCGTGTGGGCCGAGGAGGCCTCGGGCATGCGCCACTCGCCGGTGGCGACCGGCTGGTTGCTGATCGCGATCATCTCCGGCGCGGTGATCACCAGCGTGCTGCTGCCGCGCCGCGCGTGGTGTCGCCACCTGTGCCCGATGGGCGGCTTCGCCGGCCTGTGCGCGACCTCGTCGCTGCTCGAGCTGCGGCCGACCGCCGACATCTGCTCGGCCAAGTGCAAGGGCCACTCCTGCTACAAGGGCGAGGTCCACCTCCCCGGCTGCCCGATGTTCCAGCACGTGATGTTCGTCGACTCCAACCGCGACTGCGTGCTGTGCCTCAACTGCGTGAAGCTGTGCCCCAACGGCTCGCCCCAGCTCAACGTCCGCATCCCGGCCCGCGAGCTGTGGACCTCGATCAGCGCCCGGCCCGAGGTCGCGCGGCTGGTCGTCATGCTGCTCGGGCTGCTGGTCGGCCAGGCGCTGATCCAGCACTGGGAGTCGCCGGGCACCGGCTGGACGGCGATGCGAGCGCTGCTCCGCGACCACCGCGTGCCGGTCGTCACCGCGCTGCTGCTGATCTCCGCGGCCGTGCCGCTGCTCGGCCTGTGGCTCAAGTCGCGCCGCTTCGTGAAGCACCCCGACCCGGTGGGGGAGACGCTGCACTGGCAGCGCGTCACGTCCGCGGCCCCGCTGCTCGGCGCGGGCTACTCGGCCTACCAGTTCGGCAACATCCCCGGCTTCGACCTGGTCCGCCTCTCGCTCGGCGGCATCGCGCCGAACCTGCTCCCCGATCCGCTGCTGTCGATCGGCGTGCTGCCGCTGATCCAGGCCGTCGCGGTGGCGCTCGGGCTCGGCGTGACGATCGCGACGCTGTGGAAGATCTGGCCGGCGGACGCACAGGAGCGCGGTGCCCACTGGTATCGCGGCCAGGCGTTCAGCCTCGGTGCGGCCACGACCTACGCGGTCGTGCTGCTGATCCTGATGGTGGTGAGGCCGCAGTGGATGCCCGCGTAGCCTGGCGCGCCGACAAGCGGCTGCAGATCGTGATCCTGCTGGTCGGGCTCCACAGTTGTGCGCTCGGTGTCGGCATGCTGACGATGCCGCGGCTGCTGCTCGCGATCCTCGGCTTCCCGGAGTCCCCGTCCGTCTTCTTCCCGTCGCAGAGCGGGATCTTCCTGATCATCTGCGGCGTGTTCTATCTCGCGGCGCTGCGCGAACCGTCGTACGTGTGGACGATCGTCGTCTCCAAGGCGCTGGCGGTGCTGTTCCTCGCCGGCCACCTCGTCTTCGGCGGCGCGCCGCCGCTGCTGTGGCTGGCGCTGGCCGGCGACTTCACGATGGGCGCCGTGGTGCTGTTCCTGGCCTGGAGCCATCGCGAGGCGGTGGCGCGTTGAGCGCCGGCGCCGGGCCCGGCCGCGACTTCAGTCGGTGACGTCGAGCTCCTCGATCGGCACGTACCAGAGCGACGTCGGCTTGAAGTTCGTCACCCGGTAACTCCGCACCGACGACGCCGGCCCGTACATCAGCGGCACCAGCGGCACCTCGCGGTCGGCGATGCGGGTGATGGCCTGCAGGTTCTCCGCCCGCCGGTCGCCGCGGAAGGCGTCGATGGCCGCGTCCATCTCGGCGCTCCGCAGCCGCCCCAGGTTGGAGGACACCGCGAGGTTGTCGGACTGCGGCACCCGGTTGGACGCCAGGTTCGACTCCATGAAGTCGCAGGGGTCCATGGTGTCCGCGATCCAGCCCGCGAGCGTCATGTCGTACGAGCCCTCGACGGACGTCTTCATGAAGTCGCTGCTGGAGGCCATCGGCTTGAACTCGACGCGGATGCCGAGCTTGCCGATCTGCGCCGCCAGCAGGTCGCCCACCCGCTGCGGGTAGGGCATGTAGGGGCGCGGTCCCCATGGCAAGCGCAGGGTCAGCACGTCGGGCTTGTGCACGCCCGGCTGCGCGAGCAGCGCCAGCGCCGCCTCGACGTCGTAGGTGCAGTCCACGTCCGCGGCCCCCAGCGGACGCGGCGTCAGGCTGCTGGCGGCGAAGGCGAGCGGGTTCGCGTAGGACGTCGCCGCCAGCGGCAGCCGGTCGATCGCGCGGGCGATCGCCGTGCGCACCCGCGGATCGCGCAGCCGCGGGCTCTCGCAGTTGAGGTACAGCATCGCCAGCGAGACGCCGGGCAGCAGCGACTTGCGCACGCCCTTGACCTGGTCGATGTCGTCGCGGCCGAGCGAAAGGCTCAGGTCCACCTCGCCGCTCTCGAGGGCGGCGATCAGGCGGCTGGCCCGGCCCTGGGCGTCGGGCTCGTAGGTGTCGAATCGGACTTCCTCGATCGCCACCGGCCGCCGATAGTGCGGGTTGCGGCGCAGCTTCACGTGGGCCGGGGTGCTCTCCGCGATCGAGTAGGGCCCGGTGCCGATCAGGTTCTTCCCGTCCTGCTTGAACACGCTGCACTGGTAGTGGCTGAGCGCCAGGTCGAGCCGGGCGTTGGGGCGGCGCAGCGCGAACACCACGCGGTCGCCTTCGACCGACACCGCCGCCTCGTCCTGGATCGGCGGCGCCGTGCGCAGCGAGTTCACGACGTCCTGGGCGGTCAGCTCCGACCCGTCCGAGAAGCGGATCCCCGGGCGCACCCGGGCCTCGTAGACCTTCGACCCGCCGTCGCGGGCCTGCAGCGGCCCCGAGAACAGGTGCGGCTCCACGTCGGTGCTGCCGTACGGGTTGCCGAATGGCGTCTCGAAGACGTGGCGGATCACGAACGAGCTCTCGACGTCCCACGAAGTGCGGGGGTCCAGGTTGCGGGCCGGGGTCAGGTAACCCACCCGGAAGGTCTTGCTGCGGGTCTCGGTGGCCATCGGGGTTCCTCTCGCAGAAACGCGCGGGGAATCTAGCATGCGGGTGGCGGAGGTCCTGAACGATGAGCGCACCCCGACGTATCGCGGTGATCCCCGGCGACGGGATCGGGCACGAGGTGATCCCGGCCGGCCTGGCGGTGCTGACCCGCGCGGCCGAGAGCGGCGGCTTCCCGCTCGCGTTCGAGCACTTCGACTGGGGCTGCGAGCATTACCGCCGCACGGGCCGGATGATGGCGGCGGACGCGCTCGACCGCCTCGCCGACTTCGACGCGATCTACCTCGGCGCGATCGGCGCGCCGGACGTGCCCGACCACGTCTCGATCTGGGAGATGGTGCTGCCGATCCGCCAGCGCTTCGACCAGTACGTGAACCTGCGGCCGATGAAGCTGCTGCCCGGCGTGACGGGCCCGCTCGCCGGCCGCGGCCCGGCGGACGTCGACATGATCTGCGTGCGCGAGAACTCGGAGGGCGAGTACTCGGGGATCGGCTGCCTCGACGCCGACGGCGCGCGCGAGGAAGCGATCTTCACCCGCCGCGGCATCGAGCGCATCGTGCGCTACGCGTTCGAGCTGGCCGCCCGGCGCCCGCGCCGGCTGCTGGCGAGCGCCACCAAGTCGAACGCGCTGCGCCACTCGATGGTGCTGTGGGACGAGGTCGTCGAGCAGGTCGCCCGCGACTTCCCGCAGGTGAGCTGGCGCAAGTACCACGTCGACGCGCTGGCCGCGCGCATGGTCACGGCACCCCAGGGCCTCGACGTGATCGTCGGCTCCAACCTGTTCGGCGACATCCTCACGGACCTCGGCGCGGCGATCTCGGGCAGCCTCGGCCTCGCCCCCGGCGCCAACCTCAACCCGGAGCGCCTGCACCCCTCGATGTTCGAACCGATCCACGGCTCGGCCCCGGACATCGCGGGCCAGGGCATCGCCAACCCGATCGGCGCGGTGTGGGCGGGCGCCTTGATGCTCGACCACCTCGGCGCCCCGGAAGCGGCCCGCCGGATCGAGCACGCAATCGCGGCCGTGCTGGCGGACGGCGACGTGCGCACCCCGGACCTCGGCGGCCACGCGACGACGGCGGACATGACCCGCGCGCTAGCCGCGCGGCTGCCTTGATCGCCGCCAGAGATCCTCGCCCCGCTCGACGAGGCTCGCGATCGGGAGCACCTCGACCCGATCGGACAGCGGGTAGGCCCGCGAGCGCCTGCTCGATCACGTATCCCTCGAACGACGCGCCTGCCCGGGGATGGCCGAGCAGCCCGCGCTGGTCGGGCACGCCGAGCAGCGCGTGGAGCAGGCCGCTGTCGCGCACGTGGACCTTCGGCGCCTTGACCTGCTGGAGCTGGCGGACGAGGTAGCGAGCGACTGGGGAAGCGCTGCCCAGCACAAGGAACCGGGCCGCCAGACGGCGAGTCCGCGCGCTTCTTCCGGACCGCGTATGATCGAAGCTCACCCCAATCAGAAGCCGGGTGCGGAAAGCGAGCACCCATGTCTGTGCCTGGGAACAGGTGGCCCATCGGTTGGATTCTGGCCGGCGTCGGCTGCCTCGGGGCGGCGGGCGTCACCGGCACCGTCGGCCTCGCCGGCGTCGTCTGGTACGTGAACAGCGGCGGGTCCTCGAGCGGCGCGCCGAACCCGTCGCGACGCGCCTCGTCCGGTACCATCAGCGGCAGCGTTCGCGACGAGAACGGCAAGCCGATCGCGGTCCCGGGAGCGAAGGTCCTGATCTCCGTGAGCGGGATCAGCGAGCGCAGCGGCGAGCGGGTCAACTACCGGCCGTCGGTCAACGCGTCAGGCGCGTACTCCGCGAAGGTCGTGCCCGGCCTCTACCATCCGGTGAACGCCGAGATCGAGGTGTCGTTCAACGGCGCGACCTACCTGCGCGACCTGCACCCCGTCCAGGCCAACGAGGGCGACCGCCCGTCGGGCCCGGGCATCGTCCAGGACTTCGTCTGGAAGATCTCCGGCCCGCACTTCCGTTACACCCAGAACCCGAACCCGACGAACCACACCAACTGGCACGGCGGCTCGGTCCACGTCCGCCTCAGCGGCTACCGCAACGACCTGAGCCGGAGCGTGCCGCCGCCGCCGGTGGGCACCCGCTACGTGTTCACCCTCACCCCGGTCTCGAAGCGCATCGACGGGGCCCCGGCGAAGGTGATGACCTTCGAGCGCAACTGGGCGTCGAGCCGCGAGCTGGACAACGGCCTGCTGTACGACATCCCGGTCGCGGTCTACACGCTCACCGGGGTCCAGGTCGGCGAAGGCGGCGGTCCGCTCGTGTTCGAGACGAGCTACGCGAAGTACGAGCCGCAGATGAAGATCGACTTCCCGGCCAGCGACGTCGGCCGCGACCCCGCCCTGCACATCGTCGCCTTCGACCGCCAGTAAGCGACCGCCCACGACACCCCGGTCGGACGGGTAAGATCCCGGCCATCCCTTCCGCGACCGGAGGCGTGCCGTGTTCGACCGCAAGGACTGGAACCTCGTCGTGTTGCCGGCGGCAGTGTCCCTGGCCGTGACGTTGCTGCGGCTCGTGGGCGAGCTGCTGAACTGGAGCCCCGCGCTCTTCAGCAAGGCGGCGGGCGGGGGCGGTTCGATCGTCGGCATCACCTGGCTGATCGTCCCGTTCGGCGCCTGGTTCGGCTGGACGCTGGCCCGTGGCGGCAGTCGTCCCGCGAGCACCGCGCGGGCCGTCGCCCTCGTCATCGCCGGCATCGCCGTGGTCCCGATCGGCGCCACCATCGTCGACCGGCTCGGCCTGGTCGCGGCCGGCTCGCCGATGCAGCTTGCCGTGTTCGTGATCTTCTCCCTGATCGGCGTCGTGATCGCGCGCAGCGGCTGGCCCGACCTGTCGCGGGTGCTGATCCTCTACGCCCTGGCCGCCCGCATCCCGGTGGTGCTGGTGATGCTGGTGGCGATGCTCGGCAACTGGGGCACCCACTACGACGTGGCGCCGCCGGGCTTCCCCGAGATGGGCGTGATCGGCAAGTGGCTGTGGATCGGCGTGCTGCCGCAGATGACGATCTGGATCTGGTTCACGCTGGTGATCGGCAGCCTGTTCGGCCTGGCGGCGGCCGCGATCGCGAAGAAGCGGAGCTGAGCCCGCGATGTCCGGGAAGAAGCTGCCGCTCGCGTGGATCCTCGCCGGGGCCG
Source organism: Vicinamibacteria bacterium (assembly GCA_023701125.1). GTDB lineage: Bacteria > Acidobacteriota > Vicinamibacteria > Fen-336 > Fen-336 > WYBL01. The sequence goes on from JAMPXO010000083.1 coordinate 18,814, forward strand.
GTTGCCTGGTGGTGGGCGGCGGCGCGGCCGTCGTCACCCTCGGTGGCATCGTCTGGTACTCGACCACCCGCGGCTCGTCGGGCTCGGGTGCGCCCGACCCCGGCCGCCGCGCTTCGTCCGGCAAGCTGACGGGCACCGTTCGCGACGAGCGCGGCAAGCCGATCAATGTGCCCGGCGCCCACGTGCGCATCATGGTCAGCGGCATCAGCGAGCGCAGCGGCGAGCGCGTCAACTACCAGCCACCGGTGAACGCCTCGGGCGCCTACTCCGCGCCGCTGGTGGCCGGCATCTACCACCCGATCCAGGCCTTCGCCGAGCTGACGTTCAACGGCTCCAGCTACCGCTTCGAGCTGGACCCGGTGCAGCCCAACGTGTCGGACCGGCCCTCGCAGCCGGGCATCGTCCAGGACTTCGTGTGGAAGCTGAGCGGCCCCCACCACCGCTACCGGCAGAACCCGAACCCGAAGAACCACACCCACTGGTACGGCGGCTCGGTCAACGTCAGCCTCAGCGGCTACCGCAACGACCTGCGCCAGCCCGTGCAACCGCCGCCCGTCGGCACGAAGTACGTGTTCACGTTCACGCCGCAGGGCAACCGCGTCGACGGCGCGCCGGCGAAGGTGATGACGTTCGAGCGCACCTGGACCAGCGGCGGCGAGCTGGACAACGGGCTGCTCAGCGACATCCCGATCGCGGTCTACACGATGACCGGCGTCGAGGTCGGCGCGGGCGGCCAGCGCCCGCTGATCTTCGAGACGAGCTACGCGAAGTTCGAGCCGCAGGTGAAGATCGACTTCCCGCAGTCCGGCATCGGCAGCGGCCCGCACGTGGCCATCCTTTCGTTCGATCGGCAGTAGCGCCTCGCAGAGTCCCCGAGCGATGAAAGGCCTTCATCTCCTCCCCCTGGCGCTGGCCGCCGCGGTCGGCCTCGCTGCACAGGGGCCCGCGCCCGTCTTCCGCAGCGGGGTCACGTACGTCGAGGTGGACGTGCGGGTGACCGACGAGCGAGGCGACTTCGTGCGCGGGCTCACCCGCGACGACTTCGAGTTGCTGGAGGACGGCCAGCCGCAGTCGATCGCCGCCTTCGACCGGATCGACCTGCCCGTGGAACCCGAGCCAGACGGGCTCCCGGGTCGACGGGCGACGCCAGCGCCCGACGTGAGCAGCAATGTCCGACCCTTCGCAGGCCGCGTCTACGTGATGGTGATCGACGACACCCACACCCGATTCAGCCGCAGCGGGCTGGCCCGCCGCGCGGCCCGCGCGTTCATCGAAAAGCGGCTGGGCGCCAACGACGTGATGGCGGTCGTCCATACCGCAGGCCCGCGAGACGCCAACCAGGAGTTGACCGGCGACAAGGTGCGCCTGCTGGCAGCGGTCGACCGCACCACGGGCCGCGCGCTGCGCTCCGCGACGGCCGCCCGCATCGACCGCCACAACATGACCGCGGACGTGCAGTTGAAGGCAGGTGCGGTCGTGGCGGCCCCCGAGCCTTCGGGCGACGGGTCAGCCGCCCCAGGGGGCGATGTCGACCCCGACGGAACGCTGCGCCTGCAGGGCGCCCTCGACACGCTCGACACGCTGCGCGCCGTGGCGGAGTGGCTGTCCGTGGTACGCGAGCGACGCAAGGCGATCCTGTTCGTCAGCGAGGGCCTCGACTACGACTTCACGGATGTGTCCGGCGGCTCGACCGCGCTGGTGCTCAGTGCGATGCGCGCCGCGCAGGCCGCCGCGGCCCGTGCCAACGTCGTCTTCTACGGCATCGACCCGCGCGGCCTCACGATGCTGGCCGACGACGAGATCGAGATGGGAGCGTCGCCGCTCACGGAGGATCCCTCGCTCAGCATCACCCGCGGGCTGGCCGACGAGCTCCGTCGGTCGCAGCGCAGCCTGCAGGCGATCTCCGAGGAGACGGGCGGCTTCGCCGTGATCGACGACAACGGCTTCGATGGCGCGTTCGAGCGCATCGTGCGCGAGAACAGCAGCTACTACGTGCTCGCCTACGACCCTCCGGGCCACGAGCCGGACGGCAAGTACCACAAGCTCGAAGTGCGCGTGAAGCGGCCGGGGCTGAAGGTCACGCACCGACGCGGCTACGCCTCCCCACGAGGCAAGCCGAAGGACTCGGACGAGCCGAGCGGCAACCCGTCGATTCATGCCGCTCTGGGCAGTTCGCTTCCGATCAGCGGCCTGGGCTTGACGGTGTTCGCCGCTCCGTTCCGCGCGGCGTCCGGCGAGGGAGCCTCGGTGCTGATCGGCACCGAGGTCGCCGGTGGCGACTTGAGCCTCGCCGCCGCGGGCCCGCTCGAGATTTCTTCGCTGGCCGTCGATGCCCGCGGCGAAGTCCGCGGCGGCACCACGGAGACCGTCTCCTTCCCGGTGGGCCCGGAGTCCCGCGAGAGGATCCGCCGCGGCGGGTTGCGGGTGCTGAGCCGCTTCAGGCTCCCGCCCGGCCGGCATCAGCTCCGCGTCGCCGCCCACGACGCCGGCAACGGCCGAGTCGGGTCCGTGGTCATGGACCTGACGGTCCCCGATTTCCACCGGGAACCGCTCTCGATCAGCGGCATCGCGATCGGGTCGTCGATCGCCCAGGCGATGTCCACGGCGCGGCCGGACCCGGAATTGGGTCAGGCGTTGCCCACTGCACCGGTGGCGTCGCGCGAGTTTCCGCGCAACGACCAGGCCGTCGCCTACGCGGAGGTCTACGACAACGAAGTGGAGCCGCACACGCTCGACGTGACGACGACCGTGACCCGGCTGGAGGACGGCCGCGTGGCGCTGAGCCGCAGCGAGGAGCAGGCCTCCAGCTCGCTCCGGGATCGCCGGATCGCAGTCACGGTCACGCTGCCGGTGGCCGAGCTCGCCGCTGGAACGTACGTGCTGAAGGTGGCCACCCGCACCCGCACGGGCAGCGCCTCAGCCGAGCGTGTGGTGCCCTTCTCGGTCGTCGGGCGGCGCGCCGCCGCGGCAGGCGACCCGCCCGTGCCCGCCCCGCTGGAGCTGGCGCGGATGTACGCCGCGGGCCAGCGCGGCCAGGCGCTCGCCCGCCTCGCGGGCTGGGACGCCGAGGACTTCCGGCGCGACTGGGACGGGCTGCGCGAGTTGCGGAGCGCACGCGCCGGCCTGCTGCCCGAGGCGGAGCTGCGCGCGGTGATCCTGCTCCACACCGACCGCGCGGCGCTCGAGCGGGAGCAACTCCCGCGGGTGGCGCGCGAGGGCGCGTGCGACGACCACCCGCACCGCGCCTACGCCCGCTCGCTGGCGAGCGTCCTGATGGCTCAGTCGCCCCGCGCGCCCGAGCACGAGCGCACCCGCGACTTCGTCCGACGCTGGACCACCGCGATGGCGCTCGACGCCCAGCGCTACGGCTGCTTCGCCGCGGTCCGGTCGTGGACCGAGCAGGGCGCGGAGTGGTTCCCGGCGGACGCGGTGTTCCTGCTGCTGCGGGCCACGGCGGTCGAGACCGAAGCCCGGCTCGCGGGCCAGGCCCACTTCGGCCGGCC
>JAMPXO010000217.1 GCA_023701125.1 Vicinamibacteria bacterium
GGGCCGCCTGCACCGCATCGGCGCCACCCGCAAGGCCGGCGCTCCCGACGTGTGGGTGGAACTCGACGCCGCCGGCCAGCCGGCCCGCCGCGAGTACGACGACGACCGCGACGGACGCGTCGAGCGCAGCGAGGTGCTCGCGGGTGACACGGTGGTGACGCTCGAGCTCGACACCGACCGAGACGGCAAGGTGGACCGCTGGCAGCACCGCAGCGGCGCCCGCACCGAGCGCGAGGAGCTCGACACCGACGGCGACGGCCGGCCCGACCGCCGGCTGGTGTACGACGCCAGCGGCCGCCTGCTCCGCGTCGAAGCCGTGCCATGAGCGGCTCGCGTCCGCTGCGCCGCGGTCTGGTCGCCCTCGCGGTGGTGCCGCCGTTCGCGCTCGGCGCGGTCCATGCGCCGGCGTGGATGCCACTGCTGCTGGTCGGCGGCCTGGTGGGAGCGGCCTCGTACCTGCGCGAGCGGCTGGCGGTCGCCTTCGGTGCTATGCCGCGGCCGGTACCGGGTGGCCCGCTGGTCGTCGCCGCGCTGTTCCTGGCCCTCGCCCAGCTCGTGCCGCTGCCGCCGGCGCTGGTCGCGCTGCTGAGCCCGGGCAGCGCCCAGTTCCACGACCGCTACACGCTGGTCGAGGGGTTGTGGCGCCCGCTCAGCGTCAACGCGCCGGCGACCGCGCGCGGTTTCGTGTTCCTCGCCGTGCTGGGCCTGCTCTACGCTGCCGCCAGCCGCGAGCTCGCCGACGCAGCCAGCCGCCGCTGGTTGTGTCGAGCGATGGCGCTGACCGGCGCGCTGCTGGTCGTGGTCGCCCTGGTCCAGGCCCGCAGCGCGGTGCCGACCAGCATCTACGGCCTCTACAAGCCGTTCTGGGACTGGGCCGTGTTCGGCCCGTACGTCAATCGCAACCACTTCGCCGGCTATCTGATCCCGGTCGTGGCGCTCAGCCTGGCCGTCGTCGGCGAGGCCCTCGGCCGGGTGCGGGTCGCCGCCCGCCGCCGCCGGCACCGGCGCTGGCTCGCGCTGGGCGAGCCGGCCGGCGCCGCGCTGCTCTTGTGGGCTGGCGTCGCGCTGCTGGTCGTCGTCGGCCTGTTCGCGGCGGGCGCGCGCTCGGGCCTGCTCGGCCTGCTGGGCTCGCTGGCGGCGCTGGCCGCCGTCGCCCGCCGTCGGCGGCTGGCGCTGGCCCTGCTGGTGCTGGTGCCGCTCTCGGCGCTGTGGACCCGCCCCGTCGCCGTCGTCGCGGCGATCGAGGGCCGCGGCGTGTGGCGCAGCCGGGGCCCGATCTGGACCGAGTCGCTGCGACTGGCGGCAGACGTGCCGCTGACCGGCGCCGGCCTCAACGCGTTCGGCACCGCACTCACGGGCTACCGCGCGTGGCAGACGGAGATGTACGTCGGCGAGGCCCACAACGAGTACCTGCAGGCGCTGGTCGACATGGGGCTGCCCGGGCTGGCGCTGCTGCTGGCCTGGGTCGCCAGCCTGCTGCGCGGCGCGTGGCGCGCGGCCCGCGCCGGCGGCTCGCTCGAGGCCGGCGGGCTGGCGGCCGTGTGCGGGGTGCTGGCCGCCAACTTCGTCGACTTCAACTGGCAGATCCCCGCCAACGCGACCGCGTTCGCCGTGCTGGCCGGCAGCGTGGCCGGGGCCTCGTCCGACGGGTTCCGGAGCCGGGGTGAACCCGGCGCGGGTCCCATGGGGGCTACGTCGCCAACAGACGCTCCTCCGCCCCCAAACCCCGTCGGGGCCGCGGACAACCGATGACCGTCGCAGGCGTCGCCACCGCGCTGGCGCTGGCGGCGGTGTGCCTCGCGCCGTGGGCCTTCGGCAGCGTGCCGCCGCCGTTCGAGCGCGGGCTGCTGTGGGCCCTGCTGCTGACGCTCGCCGGCGCGACGCTGTTCGAGCGCGATCGCGCGCGCTGGCCCGTGCTGGCGCCGAAGGCGGCCCGGTTGCTCGGCCTGGTCGTGCTGTTGCCCGCGCTGCAGTTGCTGCCGCTGCCGCCGGCGCTGCTCGCGCTGGTGGCCCCGGGCTCGGCCGCGGTCTGGCACCCGACCGGCGTGGCGGGCGAGCTGCTGGGGCCGGCCTGGCGGCCGATCTCGATCCACCCCGAGGCCACCGCCCGCACCACGCTGTACCTCGGCACGCTGCTGCTGTTCGGCGTGCGGCTCGGGCCGTGGCTCGCCGAGCGACACCGCTACCGTTTCGCCGTGCTCGCGCTGGCCGCGGCCGGACTCGGCCTCGCCGGCTACGCGGTGTTCGCCCGCCAGGCTTTCGGCGAACTCCTCTACGGTCGGATCGCGGTGCCGACGATTGCTCCGTTCGGGCCCTACGTCTCGAAGAACCACTTCGCCGGCTGGACGCTGTGCGTCGCGCTGCTGTTGCTCGGGACCGCGATCGGGATCGCCGCCCGCGCGCGGGCCCGCCACGGCTCGCGCTGGACGGAGCAGGGCGCGGCGCCGGCAGCGCTGGCCCTGGCCTGCGGCCTCGCCCTGGCCGTCGTCGGCCTCGCCACCGGCTCGCGCGGCGGCGGCGTCGCGTTCGTGGCCGGGCTGCTGGTGCTGGGCGCGCTGCGCTGGAGCGTCAGCGGAGCGCGGCGCGGCGCGATCGCTGTGCTGGCGCTGCTGCTGCTGGCCGCCGGGCTCGCCTTCGCCACGGCGGCGCCCGCGGTCCGCAGCCGCTTCGAAGGGCTGGGCACCGCCCACCAGGAGGCCTCCGGTTCGTTCCGCCTCGGCGTGTGGCGCGACACGCTCGACCTCGTGGCCGCCAGCCCGCTGACGGGCTCTGGTCTCGGCACCTTCGCCGACGCGCTGCCACGCTTCAAGACCGCCCACGGCGAGCTGCGCGTGGAGCACCCCGAGAACGAGTGGCTCGAGCTGCTGGCCGAGGGTGGCGTGGTCGGCTTCGCTGCCGTCGTGTGGCTGCTCGCCCTCGCGCTGCGGGCCAGTGTGGCGGCCGCCCGCGCCTGCCCGGATCCGTGGCTGCGCGGCGTGGCCCACGGCGCGCTGGCCGCGCTCGGCGCGCTCGCGGTCCACGGCCTGATCGACTTCAACCTGCGCATTCCCGCCAACGCGGCGCTGGCCGCGGTGATGGCCGCGCTGGCCCTGGCCCCGCTCACCGCCGGCGAACGGCCGCGCACGAGCGCCCTGTCCGCGGTCGCTCTCGCCGTGCTGCTCGCGCTCGCCTCGCTGCTGCCGCTGGCCAGCGCCCGCCCGGGCTGGGTGGAGGAGCGCCGCGGCGCCGTGGCCCGCGACCCCGTCGTGCGCGACGTCAAGCAGCGGCGGTTGCAGGCAGAGCTGCGGCAGGCCGTGGCGCGACGCCCGACCGCCGTCGAGCCGTGGCTGCTGCTGGCCTGGGTCGAGACCCTGCGTGGCGGCCCCGAGCGTTCGTCGTCGGTCGCTGCCCATGCTCTCTCGCTCGATCCCCGGCGGCCCGGACTGGCCGAGGCCGTGCGCCGCCTGGAGTCGCGGTGACGGTGGGTCCCGCGGCCACGGCGCGGGCCTGATAGAATCCGCGCTGGCAACTTCAATGGCGGATTCCCCCCAACGACCGCCGTCGCTCACGGTCCTGCTCGGACCCCAGGCGGGCCGGGAGTTTCTGCTCCAGCGCCTCGAGTGCACGCTCGGCTCCGACCCGAGTTGTGACGTCTGCGTGCCCACGCCGGGAGTGTCCGCGATCCACGCCCGGCTGCGGCTGACGGCCGCGGGCGCTCGACTGGTTCCGGAGCCCGGCGCCTCCGGGCTCTATCGCAACGACGACCCGGTGATCGCCGAGAGCCCGCTCGCCTCGGGCGACGTGGTGTGGCTCGGGTCTCCCGGCGAACCCGGCTCCGTGATGTTGCAGAGTCGGCTGCCCGCCGACCTCGACCGCTTCGTCTCCCAACTCGCCGTCGGCTCGGAAGCCGTCGCGACCGAAGAAGAAGCGCCGCCGCTGCTGGTCGAGGAGCCCGAAGCCGAGCCCGACCTGGTCGAAGCGGTCGAACCGGAGCTCCACCCAGAGCCGGACGCCGAACCCGAGGCGGACCTCGAGCCGGTCGCCGAAGAAGTGGACGCGGGCGAGGCGACGATCGCGCTGACCACCTCGCCGTTCGTGGCCACGCCACCCGAGCCGATTCCCGCACCGGCGCCGGAGGTCGTGGAGGAGGAGCTCGTCGACTTCGCCGCGACGGTCGTCGACCTGCCGGCGCCCGTGGCCCCGGCGGCGGTCGAGAGCTTCGAGGCCACGCTGGTCGACATCGCCCCGCTGCCGGACCTGACGACCGACGCGCCGGCCCGCTTCGCGGTCGAGTCGCCCGCACCGGCCCCGCCGGTGGCGATCGAAGAGGACATCGAAGAAGTCGTCGATTCGGTACCGGACGCCGAGGCCACGATGGTGCTGCCGGCGACGCCACCGCCCGCCGGCGAAGAGCCCGAGTACGCGCCGACCATCAACCTGAAGCGGATGCCCGACGCCACGCCGCCGCCGGCGGCTGCGCCCGCGCCGCCCGCTCCGGCGAAGCCGGCCGCACCCGCCGCCCGGCCCGCTGCACCGGTCGCGCCGCGGCCCGCGGCCCGGCCGGAAGCGCGTCCACGCCC
>JAMPXO010000005.1 GCA_023701125.1 Vicinamibacteria bacterium
CGCTGCCGCCAGCAGCAGGCAGACGGCGGCCGGCCGGAGGCCGGGGCGCGGGCGGGAACGCATGTCGAGCAGAGCCTAGCACGCGCTTCCCGCGCGGCCCTGACCGCGGGACCGGCGTATATGATCGCGCCGGACATGACTGCTGCGCCGCGCCGCGCCGAGCTCGCGCTGGCCCTCGCGAGCCTGCTGCTGGCGGCGGGCGTCGCCGAGGTCGCGGTGCGACTGGCGGTGCCCGCCGGACCGGCGGCCACCGGTTACGCACCGGTCAACACCGCCCGCCGTGAGCGGGCCATGGCCAACTCCCGCGGCTATCGCGACGCGGAGCGCGCCGTGCCGGCGCCCGCGGGCGTGCGCCGCGTGCTGTCGCTGGGCGACTCCTTCGCCTGGGGCCACGGGATCGAGGCCGAGGACGCCTACCCCGCGCGGATCGAGCGCCGGCTGCGACGCGAGCGGGCGGGTGAGGCCTGGGAGGTGGTCAACCTCGCGCTGCCCGGCCTGCGCAGCGTCGACCACGCCCAGCAGCTCCGCGACGAAGGTTTCGCCTACGGCCCGGAGCTGGTGCTGCTCGGCTACGTGCTGAACGACTCGGAGGACGCGGACGCGGCCGAGGCCCGCCGCGCCCTGGATTGGCAGGCGCAGGCGGGACCGAGCCCGTCGTTCTTCGATCGCTCCGCGCTGGTTCGCTTCGTGCGCTTTCGCCTGTTCGCCACGGCCGAGAACCGGCGCCGGGTCGAGGGCTATCGCTCGATGTACGCGGAAGACGCCCCCGGCTGGCGGGCGGGTCGCCAGGCGCTGCTGGCGATGGGCGAGCAGTGCCGCGCCCGGGGCGTCCCGTTCGTGGTCGCGATCTGGCCGCTGCTCGGCAACCCGCTCGACGAGCGGTACCCGTTCGCCGCGATCCACGAGAGCGTGGCGCAGGCGGCGGCGGCCGGGGGAGCCACCGTCGTCGACCTGTTGCCGGTGTTCCGCGGCCTGCGCTCCGAGGTGCTGGTGGTCGACGGGGCGGACGACGAGCACCCCAACGAGGTGGCGCACCGCATCGCCGCCGGCGCGATCCACCGCTCGCTCGCGGCCATCGGGTTCCAGCGCCGGGGTGAACCCGTCGCCGGTCCCATGGGGGCTCCGTCGCCAACGGAGCTCCTCCGCCCCCAAACCCCCGCCGGGTTCCAGCGCCGGGGTGAACCCGTCGCCGGTCCCATGGGGGCTCCGTCGCCAACGGAGCTCCTCCGCCCCCAAGCCCCCAGGGCCCCGCGGCCTTGAGCCACGCGCTGGCACCCGTGGTCGCGGCGCTGGTGCTGCGCGTGCTGCTGGTCCTGTTGTGCGACCGGGTGGTGGCCGACGTGCTGCGCTATCACAAGCTGGCCAGTCACCTGCTCGACGTCTCGTGGAATCCCTACCAGGCGCCGCGCCTCTACCCGTACCCGCCGGTGTGGATGTTCTGGGAGGCGGCCAGCCTCGGCCTCGAGCGCCTGCTCGGCCTGCCCTTCGCGGTCGTGGTCAAGCTGCCGGTGGTCGCCGCGGACGTCGCCGTCGTCGAACTGCTGCGGCGCGCGGCCGGGGCCCGCGCCGCCTGGATCTACGCGCTTCACCCGGTCGCGCTGCTGATCGCCGCGGTCCACGGCCAGTTCGACGTCCTCGCGCTGCTCGCAGTGATGGCGGCGGTGCTCGCGCTGGGCGCCGGTCGCGCCGACCGCAGCGCGCTGTGGCTGGCTCTCGCCATCGCGCTGAAATCGTTCCCGGTGCTGCTGCTGCCGTTCTTCACACTGCACGCGGCGCAGGCCTGCGGCGGCTGGCGCACCGCCGCGGGCCTCCGCGCCGCGGCGCGTTACGGGGCGCTGGCCACGTTGCCGGTCGCCGCTGCGCTCGTCCCCTTCCTGTTCCACGACGCCGGCGCGGTGCGCCGCGAGCTGTTCGGCTATGGCGGCATCGCCGACTTCGGCTGGATCGGCGCCTGGCGCGGCCTGCGCCAACTCGCGACGGGCGCCCTCGCCCGCTCGGAGGCGGCACTTTGGCCGGACGCCGTGACCGCGGGCAAGGCGGCCTTCCTGCTGGGGCTGGCGGCGCTCGCCGTCACCGCGTTGCGTCGGCCCGCGGCCTGGCCGCCGGCGCGCGCGGCGTTCGTGATACTGCTCGGCTTCCTCGGCCTCTACGGCGCGATCAGCGCCCAGTACCTGCTGTGGCCACTGCCGTTCGCGTTGCTGATCGGCGAACGCTCGCGCGCCTGGGATGTCGCCGCGGCGCTCGCGCTGTGCGGCTTCTACCTCTTCCTCGCCCCGGGCACGCTGGTGCCCTCGCGGCTGCCGGAGCCGTGGCATGCGCTGGCCGGCCGTGCGTGGGCGGTTGGCGCCGCGGCGACGTGGCTGGCGGGTGTCGGGTGGCTGGTGCGCGCGCTGCGTTCCGCGCCGGTCCAGGGGGCCTCGTGAGTCGTGGCGAGCGGGCAGGGCTGGCGCTGGCGCTGCTCGTGTTCCTGGCGCTGTGCGCCGACACCGCGCGGCGCACGTCGGCGACCTTCGACGAGATCGCCCACGTCGGCGCGGCCTACACCCACCTCGCCTTCGGCGACTACCGGCTGACGCCCGAGCACCCGCCGCTGGTCAAGAACTGGATCGCCTTGCCGCTGGTCGGAGGCGGCGCGCAGTTCAAGGCGGACGACGACGCCTACCGCATGCGGCGACCGTGGGAGCTGGGCAAGCGCTTCCTGTATCGCTGGAACGACGCCGACACGCTGCTGTGGCGCGCGCGCATGATGAACGCGCTGCTGGGCGCCGCGCTGATCGCCGCGACCGCCCTGTTCGCACGGCGGCTGGGCGGCCCGGTCGCGTTCTGGTGCGCGCTGCCGCTGTGCGCGCTGCACCCCGACTTCCTCGCCCACGCTCCGCTGGTCACTACCGACATCGGCGCCGCGCTGTGGGTGCTGCTGGCCGTAATGGCCGCCGAGCGCCTGCGTGGGGGCTTGGGGGCGGAGGAGCTCCGTTTGCGACGGAGCCCCCATGGGACCGGTGGCGGGCTCTGCCCGGCACCGGAACCCGACGGCATTACGCCGGCGCGGGTCGCAGCGCTTGGCCTGGGCGCCGGCGCCGCGCTCGCCACCAAGATGTCGGCGCTGGTGCTGTTGCCCGTGCTGGCGCTGCTGGCGCTGGCGTTGTGGCGAGCGGGGGCGGCGCCGCGCCGGCTCGCCGCCGCCGCGCTCGCGACCACGCTGGTCGCGGGCCTCGCGCTGTGGACCGCGTACGGCTTCCGGACCACGATCGCCCGCGACGCGCAGGTCGAGGCGGCGATCGACTGGCAGAAGCACGTCCGGCAGGCGCCTGCGATCTCGGCGCCGGTGCTCGCTCTGCGCGCGACGGGCCTGCTGCCTGAAGCCTGGCTGTACGGCTTCCTGCGCTTCTACACGACCTCGGGTGACGTGCCGGCGTTCCTGCTCGGCCTTCGCCGCGACGGCGGCTTCCCCCACTATTTCCTGGTCACCTTCGGGCTCAAGACGCCGCTGCCGCTGCTGGCGCTACTGGCCGCCGCGGCAGCGCTCGCGGCCACGAAGAAGCTGGAGCTGGTGCGCGGCGCGGCGCCGTTCCTGCTCGTGCCCGTCGTGGTGTTCGGCACGCTGACGCTGACCCGCGGCATCCACATCGGCCATCGCCATCTGCTGCCGATCTACCCGTTCCTGCTGGTGCTGGCGGCCCTGGCTGCCGCGGCGCTGTGGCGGCGCGGTGCACCCGCGCGGCTCGCCCTCGTCGCGCTGCTCGTGGCCCGTGCCGCGGACGAGGCCGCGCTGCACCCGCACCACCTGGCGTTCTTCAACGCGGTCGCGGGCGGCCCGGCCCGTGGCTGGGAGGCCCTGGTCGATTCCAACGTCGACTGGGGTCAGGACCTGAAGGCGCTGGTCGCCTGGCAGCGCGAGGCGCAGGTGCCGCGGCTCAAGCTGTCGTACTTCGGCACCGCCGACGCGGAGTACCACGGCCTCGCCGCGGACTTCCTGCCCGGCTACCAGCTTCCGCGCCCGCGCGAGACCACCTGGAGCGTGAGCCGCGGCGACGTGGTCGCCGTCAGCGCCACCAACCTGCAGAAGGTGTACGTGCCCGCGGCCGCCTGGCCGCTGATGGACCGCCTGCGCGCGCTGACCCCGCGGGCGCGGGTCGGCTACTCGCTGTTCGTCTACGACGCCGACTTCGACTGGCAGGCCGAGCCGCCGGCCGCGGCTGAAACCGAGCCCTGACGGTGGGCGAGTAGCATCACGGGATGCGCCCCGCGATCCCGTTCGCCCTGCTGTTCGCCGCGGCCCCGCTGGCCGCCGAGTCTCCGGCTCCGCAGGACGCCTTCTGGACCGCGCTGCGCGGCCTGTGTGGCCAGGCCTTCGCCGGCCAGATGGTCGAAGGCACGGCGCCGGGCGACGCGGCGATCGGCGCCGCACGACTGGTGATGCACGTGCGCGCCTGCACCGAGAGCGAGATCCGCATCCCGTTCCACGTCGGCGACGATCGCTCGCGGACCTGGGTGCTGACCCGCAGCGCGAGCGGGTTGCGCCTGAAGCACGATCACCGTCACGCGGACGGGACGCCCGACGCGGTCACCCAGTACGGCGGCGACACCGCCGCGCCCGGCACCGCGCAGCTCCAGGAGTTCCCCGCCGACGCCTTCACCGGCCAGTTGTTGCCGGTCTCGGCCACCAACGTCTGGTCGTTCGAGTTGCTCCCGGGTGACAGCTTCAGCTACGGGCTGCGCCGCGAGGGTCGCCGCTTTCGCGTCCGCTTCGACCTGAAGCAGCCGGTGCCGGCCCCGCCCGCACCGTGGGGGGAGTGAGCCGGCGCACGCTCGCTCCCCGCTGCGGGGAACCTCGCGCGCGTGCCGCCCGTCCCTGACTTCGGGGCAAGCGAGGTCGAGATGGGTCGGGATCGGTTCGGGCTGGAGATGGCGGGGTCGGCGGCGGCGGTGTCCGCTTACGAGCGCGGCCTCGGGCACCTGCTGCGTTTCCAGCCGGAGGTCGTCACGGCCGCCGAAGAGGCGCTCGTCGCCGATCCCGGCTGCGTGATGGCGCGGGCGCTGCGCGCCTACGTGGGCACGATGTCCTCCGAGTGGCCGGACACGGCCGCGGCCCGCGACCTGTCGAAGGCGGCCACCCCCACCAACGAACGCGAGCGCGCCCACCTCGAGGCGCTCGGCGCCTGGACCGCGGGTGACTGGTACGGCGCTGCCCGCCGCCTCGACGCCCTGCTCGCGCTGTGGCCGCGCGACCTGCTGGCACTGGCCGTCGGCCACCAGCTCGACTTCTTCACCGGCGATGCCCGCAACCTGCGCGCCCGCGTCGAGCGCGCCCGTGATCACCACGACCCGCAGGCGGCGGAGAGCGCCTTCGTCGACGGCATGTGGGCGTTCGGGCTCGAGGAGTGCGGCGAGTACGCGCGGGCGGAAGCCGCCGGCCGCTCCGCGGTCGCTCGCCACCCCGAGGACGTGTGGGCGCTGCACGCCTTCGTCCACGTCGAGGAGATGCAGGGTCGCGTGCGCGAGGGCATCGTCGACCTCGAGTCGCGGCGCGCCAGCTGGGGGCAGGGCAACTTCCTGAACGTGCACCTGGCCTGGCACCTGGCGCTGTTCCGGCTCGAGGCGGAGGAGCCCGCCGCGGCGCTCGCGCTCTACGACGGCCTGATCCACAACCCGAGCTCGGCCGGGGTGGCGCTCGAGATGGTCGACGCGGCGGCGCTGCTGTGGCGGCTGCACCTGGACGGCGTCGACAGCGGCGGGCGGTTCGCGGCGCTGGCGGAGGCGTGGGCCGCCAAGGACGACACGCCGTGGTACGTCTTCAACGACCTGCACGCGATCCAGGCCCTGGTCGGCGCCGGCCGCCAGGCCGAAGCCGAGCACGTCGTCGACCGCCTGGCGCGCTTCGCTCGCGAGGCTGATCCCGCGCTCTCCAACCAGCGCATGGTCGTGGCCGCCGGGCTGCCGGCGGCGCACGCGCTGTGCGCGTTCGGCCGCGGGGAACACGCGGCCGTCGTGCGGCTGCTGGCGCCGCTGCGCCATCACCTGTCCGTGTTCGGCGGCTCCCACGCCCAGCGCGACGTGTTCCAGCGCACGCTGGTCGAGTCGGCGTTGCGGGCGGGCGAAGGCGCGCTGGCCGACCAGTTGCTGGCCGAGCGCCTGCAAGCGCGGCCCGCCAGCACGTTCGCCTGGGCTCGACTGGCCCGCCTGCGGCGCGCGGGCAACGACGCGGCCGGGGCGCTCGATGCGGAGGCGCGGCGGGCCGGGGAGGTCGCGGCGCTGCGGGCGACGGCCTGAGCTCGCGGAGTTCGGCAGCTCAGGCGGGACCGGCCGCCGGATCGCCCGCCGCGCGCACGGCGTTGCGGCCGCCGCGCTTGGCCGCGTAGAGGGCGGCATCGGCCGCCCCGTACCAGTCTTCGGGACCATTCATGCCCGGCGTCGCCATCGCCACCCCGGCGCTGAACGTGCAGCGGAAACGGGATCCGTCGGGGGCCACGTGCTCGAGGTCGGCGAACTCCGCGCGCAGGCGCTCGACCAGCCGCACCGCGTCGGTGCGGTCGAGATCCTCGAGCACCAGCGCGAACTCCTCGCCGCCGTAGCGGCCGATCACGTCCGCGGGGCGCACTCGTCGCCGGAGCAGGCCCGCCAGCGCCGCCAGCACGCGGTCGCCGGTGGCGTGGCCGTGGCGGTCGTTGACGGCCTTGAAGTGGTCGAGGTCGAGCATCACCCAGGCGAAGTGGCGTTCGGGATCACGGCGGGCCGAGGCCAACGCCTGGCGCGTGCGGTCGAGCAGTGCGCTGTGGGTCAGCAACTGGGTCAGCCCGTCGTGTTCGAGCAGCGACTGCAGCAGGCGGTAGCGCTCGATCCGGGTGGCCACCTTGGTCAGCAGCACGGCCGGGGCCACGGGCTTGGCGATCACGTCGTCGCCGCCGGCGCGCTCCGCCGCCAGCTCCTGTTCCGGGTGGTCCGCCGCGGTCACGAACAGCACGGGCAGCAGCCGGTAGCGCTCGTCCTGGCGCAGGTAGCGGACGAGGTCGAAGCCGTCGACGCCCGGCAACCGCACGTCCATCAGCACGACGTCCGGCGGCGCTTCGGCCAGTGTCGTCTCGAGCAGCCGGCCGTCGGCGCAGATCGTCACGTCGTAGCCCGCGGCCGAGAGCAGCGAGCGCAGGAAGCTGGCCTGGTGCGCGTCGTCTTCCACGATCAGCACGCGGCCGGGCGGCTGCACCCGCAGCCGGGCCTCGAGCGCGACCCGACGGGCGACCGCCCGCGGGTCCACCGGCTTGGCGACGAACGCGTCGGCCCCGCAGTGCACGGCCTCGACCTTGTCGAGGAACTCGCTGCGGGCGGAGATCGCGTGGATGGCGACGCGCGCGCCGCCCGTGCGCGCGCGGACCTCGCGCACGAGGTCGAAACCGGAGCCGTCCGGCAGCAGGATGTCGATCACCACCGCGGCGGGCAGCGTGCCGCGCAGCGCCGCGCGGGCCTCGGCGAGCGTGCCGGCCACGGCGGGCGCCAGGCCCTCGTCGCGCAGCGCCGTCATCAGCACTGCGGCCAGGCCCGGGTCGTCGTCCACGATCAGCGCCGCCAGTCGCTGCGGGCCCGAGGCCGCGGCCGGGGTGCCCGGCGCGACGACCGCGGCCGCCGCCAGCTCGGCGCGCAGGGCGTCGACGGCCCGCCGCACCGTGGTCAGCAGCTCCGCGCTGACGGCCCCGCCCCGCGCCATCGCGTCGACGCACGCGTGCTCGGCCTCGAGCGCCAGCGTGCTCACCCGCGGCAGGCCGTAGGTGGCGCCCGATCCGGCGAAGCCGTGGAAGGCGATGCGCAAGATCTGGAGCGCGGCGTCGTCCGCCGGGGCGGCCTGCAGCAGCCGCAGGCCCTCGTCGAGCGAGTGCATCCGCTCCCACGACCCCTCCACGAAGTTCGTGCGCAGCGACGCGAGTGTCGCCGCCCAGTCGACCTCCGGGTTCGTGTCGTCGGAACGCTGACCCACGGCCGGACTCCTCTCCGCTGCCCCGATCATCCCACCGCGCGGGCTAGAAGATCTCCCAGCGGGCGCGCAGCGTCAGCGTCCAGGTCGCCAGCAGGGCCGCCAGCAAGGTCGTGCGACCTGGGTTCCAGGCCTCCAGCCGCGCCGTGGCCGCCAGCAGCAGGGCCGGCATCAGCGGGATCAGGATCCGGCCCGCTTCGCCGCGCAGCGTGCCCGACAGCAGCAACAGGGCGAGGCCCGCCGCCGTGGCCTGCGTCCAGCGGCCGGCCGGCGAGGCCTCGCCCGCGCGGGCGTGCGCCGCGATCGCGACGGCGAACAGCACCACGATCGGCGGACCCAGGAACACGAACAGGTCGACCGGGTTGAACAGCAGCCACAGCGCATACGAGCGCGGCGCCGTGTAGGCCTCGCGATGGATCTCGAGTGCGGTCAACGCGGCCCGCAGCGGCGCGTGGCCGAGCAACGCGGTGGACGCGAACACCGCGACAGCCACCGACGCCGAGGTGGTGGCGACCAGCGCTGCGCGCCGCGGGTCGGGGCGTAGCGCCCACAGTGCGGCCGCGCACGAGATCGCCAGCGGCACCGCCATGCCGTAGGAGAAGAAGAGCGCGCCGCCGCCGCACACGCCGGCCAGCGCGGCGAAGGCCAGCGCGCGAGCGCCGCGCGTGCGTGCGGCGGCCGCCATCGCCAGTGCCGCCAGCGCAACCGGCAGCGCCAGCGCCTGGTCGAACTGCGGGGCCTGCAGCAGCGGCCCGGGCAGCAGCAACCAGAGCAGGCCCACGCGGGTGGCGGCGACTTCGTCGAGGCCGAGGGCGCGGGCCAGCGCCGCGACCGGCCATGCCGTCAGCGCGGCGCACAACACGATCAGCAGCGGTCCCCACACGGCCGCGGCTCGCGCCGAGAGGCCGGACGCGACGGGGGTTTGGGGGCGGAGGAGCGCCGTTTGCGACGAAGCCCCCATGGCACCGGCGGAGGGCTCCGCCCGACGCCGGAACCCGATATCCGGCCTCGCGGGCTCCTCGCGCATCTGCGCTGCACGCAGCGTCGCCCGGGCGACTCCGGGGCTGGCGTCGGCCACCGCGATCAGGCCACGGTAGGCCAGCACCGGCCCGGGCGGGTGGGTCGCCGCGTGTTTGGCCTCCTTGCGGTAGCGCGGCAGCGCGTCGGCGTGGAGGCGCAGGAAACCCGTCGGGTCGCGGGCGTCCTCGCCCGCGGCCACCGTCAGGTACGACGTGATCGTGCGCGACAGCGCGCGCCGCGCGTACGTCTGCAGCGCGCCACCGGGCTCGACGGCGACGAGGGCGATGCCGAGGCCGAAGCCGGCCAGCGTGCCCACGGCCAGCACGCCGCGCGCCGCCGCCGCCGAGCGGGCGCGGCCGGCGCTGGCGACCAGTCCGACCAGCGCCGCCGCGCACGCCACGGCGGGCGTCCACGGCCCCGGCGCGGGCGCGGCCCGCAGCTCCCACTGCCACTCGGGCGGGTACGGTGCCGGTCCACGCAGCAGGGTGGGGAAGTCGAAGACCACCGCCGCCAGCGCCACCGCCGTGACGAGCGCGGCAGCGGCGAAAGCCCGTCGCGGGTCCGGGCTCATCGCCGGCGACCGCGGGTCGGGCCTCGGCTCAGAAGCGGACTTCCTTGACCTTGCCGTTCTCGAAGATGACGACGATCTCGGGGTAGGTCCACTTCTGCTGGTTCTGGAACGTCAGCTCCTGCTTCGGCTTGCCCAGGATGTCGATCACCTGCAGCGGCGTCATGCCGACGGCGATCTCGCGCTTGGCCGGTGCGCCCTGCTGGGGGCGGCTCTCCGGCTGCGGCGCCGCGCTGCGGCTGCTGCCGCGGCTCTCCTCGCTGCGAGGGGCGCTGCGGCTGTCCCCGCTGCGCGGTTCGTCCACGGGCGGGCGCTGGCGGGTCGACGGCGCACCGCCGTCGCCACCCGTGCGCCACCGCGCCGCGAAGTTGCGGGCGTCGTCCTCGGTGCGGAACGGGCGCACCCAGTTGCTGACGAAGGCGACCACGTCGGCGAGGTCGCGCGAGGCCAGCGTGTGGGTCTTGGGATAGGGCAGGAAGAACTTGAAGTTGGTGGCCACCGGCTCGCGCTTGGTGGTCTTGAACGGCCACTCGCCGCGGGTCACCTTCTTGGACTCGACCGAGACCCAGCGCAGGTCGATCCGGTTGTCCTTCCAGGCGATCGACTCCAGCTCCATCACCTCGCCCTGGTCGAGGAAGTCGACCGCGACCTGGTCCACGTCGAGCAGCCCGCCCGAGTTCTTCCAGTCGCTCTCGCTCAGCACGTCGATCGAGTAGTGCTCGGCCGTCGCGTTGCCGTCGGTGCCGTAGATCGAGGTGGTCGGCACCCCGCGCTGCATGACGACGCCCCACACCCGTCCGGGCGGGAACTTCGACTCGAACTGGGCGCGGAACTCCTTGGAGATCTTTTCGGCGGAGGCCGGCGCGGCCACGGCCAGCGCCACGGCCATCCCCAACGCGGACAGACGATTCATCGCTCGCTCCATTCCTTCGATCCCCGGAGTTTAGGCCCGCGCCGCGGGCGGGCGCCAACGACCGTCGTGCTAACGTGATCGAGGCCACACCACGACCCGGAAGGAGCCGACCCCGCGCTTGATCGTCAAGGAGAAGCTGAAGAACGGACTGACCCTGATCACCGAGCAGATGCCCCACGTGCGCAGCGTCGCCGTCGGCGTCTGGCTGCGCCGCGGCAGCCGCCACGAGACACCCGAGCAGGCCGGCCTCAGCCACTTCATCGAGCACATGGTCTTCAAGGGCACGAAGACCCGGAGCGCCGAGGACATCGCCTCCGAGGTCGACTCGATCGGCGGCCACATGGACGCCTTCACCGCCAAGGAGTACGCGGCGTTCCACCTGAAGGTGCTCGACCAGCACCTGCCGCTGGCGATCGACATCCTGGGCGACATCGTGCGCCACCCGCGCTTCGATCCGCTCGAGATGGCCAAGGAGAAGAAGGTCATCGCCGAAGAGATGGGCATGGTCGAGGACACGCCCGACGACATCGTGATGGAGCGCTTCACGGAGTCGTTCTGGCCCGACCACCCGCTGGGCCGGCCGATCCTCGGCACCCGCCGCTCGCTGCAGGCCTTCCGCCGCGAGCAGCTCGCCGGCTTCTTCAAGAAGGTCTACCGGCCGCGCAACCTGGTGGTGGCGGCCGCCGGCCAGCTCGACCACGGGCTGCTGGCGCGGATGGTGGGCAATGCGCTCGGCGACCTGCCCGCGGGCGGCGAGCGCAGCGCCGGGCCGCCGCCGGTGGCGAAGCAGGCCCTCGTCTGGCGCTCGAAGAAGGAGCTGGAGCAGGTCCACCTCTGCCTCGGCACGCCGGCCTACCGCCAGGGCCACCCGCGGCGCTTCGCCGCCCACATCCTGAACACCGTGCTCGGCGGCTCGATGTCGTCGCGGCTGTTCCAGAACGTGCGCGAGCGGCGCGGACTCGTCTACTCGATCTCGTCCGGCATCGCCTCCTACTCGGACGCCGGCAACCTGACGATCTACGCGGCCGCCAACCTCGGCGTGCTGGAGGCGGTGATCGGGCTGTCGCTCGACGAGATGCGGCGGATGCGCGAGGAGCCGGTGCCGGAGAACGAGCTGCGCCGCGCCAAGGACCACCTGAAGGGCAGCCTGATGCTGTCGCTCGAGGGCACGGGCAGCCGCATGAACCAGCTCGCTCGCCAGGAGATCTACTTCGGCCGCCACTTCGGCCTCGACGAGATCCTGGGCGGGATCGAGGCCGTCTCGGCCGATGACGTGCTGACGGTCGCGCAGGAGCTGTTCGCGGGACCGGTGGCGCTGTCGCTGATCGGCAACCTCAAGGGCTACCGCCCGCGGCGGGCGCTGCTGCGGTTGTGAGCCGTCGCTTTCGCTTCCGCGTCCTCGGGTCGGGCAGCACGGGCAACGCCACCCTCGTCGAAGCCGGGCGCACGCGGGTGCTGATCGACGCCGGGCTGGGGCCGCGCATCCTCGCCGAGCGGCTGCAGGACGCGGGCGTCGACCCCGCCTCGGTCGACGTCGTGCTGCTCTCCCACGAGCACAACGATCACGCCAAGGGTGCCGTTGCCTTCACGAAGAAGTGGGGCCCGCGGATCGCGTGCAGTCTCGGCACCGGCCGCGTGCTCGGCCTCGCGGCCGAGAAGATCCCGGGCTGGGACGCGCTGGAGCCGGGCGCGGCACTCGCGGTCGGCGAGGTCGTGATCGAGGCGGTGCCGTTGCCGCACGACGCGGCCCAGCCGCTGGCGTTCGTCGTCCGCCACGCGGGCCGCGCGTTCGGCCACGCGACCGACTTCGGCAAGTGGACGAAGCCGCTGGTCGACGCCTTCCGGCCCTGCGACGCGCTGCTGGTCGAGTCCAACTACGACCCAGGCATGCTGAAGGCGGGTCCCTACCCGTGGTCGCTGAAGGAGCGCATCCTCTCGCCCCACGGCCACATCTCGAACGCCGACGTGGGACGCTTCCTGGCCGACGGGCTGGGCGAAGCCTGCCGGCGGGTCGTGCTGGCCCACCTCTCGCAGCAGAACAACCACCCCGAGCTGGCGCAGCAGGTGGCGGAGCAGGCGCTCTCGCGCCGCGGCCGCACGGAGGTCGCGTTGCACGTGCTGGCCGCCAACGGTGGCGATGCCTGGCACGAGCTGGAGGCGCCGGCCCCCGAGCCCGCCCGCCCGCGGGAGCAGCTCCGCCTGTTTTGAGAAGTGTGTGTGAGTCGGTTTGCTAGACTCGGCGCGCTGCCATGATTCCGCGCTACACCCGGCCCGAGATGGGGCGCCTGTGGTCCGACGAGAGCCGCTTCCAGGCCTGGCTCGACGTGGAGATCGCCGCCACCGAGGCGCTGTGCGCCCGCGGCGTCGTGCCGCCGGAGGCGCTGCAGGCGATCCGCGACAAGGCCCGCTTCGACGTCGCCCGTATCGACGCGATCGAGGCCGAGGTCCAGCACGACGTGATCGCGTTCGTCTCCTGCGTGGCGGAGAACGTCGGCCCCGAGGGGCGCTGGCTGCACTACGGCCTGACCTCGTCCGACGTGGTCGACACCGCGCTGGCGATGCGGATGCGCGATGCGCTCGACCTGATCGTCGGCGACGTCGACGCCCTGCGCGAGGCCGTGAAGACGCGCGCCTTCGAGCACCAGCACACGCCGATGATCGGCCGCACCCACGGCGTGCACGCCGAGCCGATGACGTTCGGCCTCAAGCTCGCCCTGTGGTACGCCGAGCTCGGCCGCGACCGCGAGCGCCTGCTGCGGGCGCGCGAGAACATCGCGGTCGGCAAGCTGTCGGGCGCCGTGGGCACCTTCTCCCACCTCGGCCCCGACGTCGAGGCGGAGGTGTGCGCCAGGCTCGGCCTGCAGCCGGCGCCGATCGCGTCGCAGGTGCTGCAGCGTGATCGCCACGCCGAGGTGATGACCACGCTGGCGATCCTGGCGGCCAGCCTGGAGAAGTTCGCGACCGAGATCCGCGCGCTGCAGAAGACCGAGGTGCGCGAGGTCGAGGAGCCGTTCCGCGCGAAGCAGAAGGGCTCGTCGGCGATGCCGCACAAGCGCAACCCGATCGGCTGCGAGCAGGTCACGGGCCTGGCCCGGCTGATCCGCGGCAACGCGCTGGCGGCGCTCGAGAACGTGGCGCTGTGGCACGAGCGCGACATCAGCCACTCGTCGGTCGAGCGGGTGATCGTGCCCGACAGCTTCATCGCCCTGGACCACGTGCTGCGCCGCTTCACGGGCATCGTCTCCGGCCTGCGCGTCAACGTGGAGCGGATGCGCCGCAACCTCGACTCCGGCCGCGGCCTGGTGTTCTCGGGCCAGTTGCTGCTGGAGCTGACCGCGAAGGGAATGCGGCGCGAGGACGCGTACCGCATCGTGCAGGGCCATGCGATGGCAGCGTGGGAGCAGGAGGGCGACTTCCGCGCCCGCGTCGAGCAGGACCCGGAGGTGAAGGCGGCGATCACGCCGGCTGCCCTCGACGAGGTGTTCCGGCTCGAGCGCTACCTCGTCCACGTCGACGCACTGTTCGCCCGCGTGTTCGCGACATGACACCTGCCTGGTTGTGGCCCGCGGCGATCGAGACGTCCATCACCGTCTCGATCCTGGCCGGCTCCTACCTGGTCGCGCGGGTGATCTCGTGGAGCGTCGGCCGGCTGTTCGAGCGCACGGCGTCGCGCACGAGCTCGAACCTCGACGACCGGCTGCTCTCCGCCCTCAAGCGCCCGCTGACCTACGCCCTGTTCCTGCTCGGCGCCAACGCCGCGATCGAGCGGCTGCAGGTAGAGGGCCGCTGGATGCAGCGGCTCGACGCGTTGCTGTTCGTGTTCGGGGTCCTGATCCTGACCCTGGCGCTGATGCGCGCGTACGGCATCGTGATGGCGTGGTACGCGACCGAGTCGGTCGCGGCCCGCGACGGCGAACTGGCCGCCGAGTTCGGGCCATTCCTCAACAAGCTCGGCAAGGTGTTCCTGGTGCTGATCGCCGTGATCACCGTGCTCGAGCGCTTCCAGGTCGACGTGCGCTCGCTGGTCGTCTCGCTCGGCGTCGGCTCGCTTGCGGTCGGTCTCGCGGCCCAGGACACGCTGGCCAACATGTTCGCCGGCTTCACGCTGATGCTCGACCGGCCGTTCAAGGTCGGCGAACGGATCTCGCTCAGCACCGGCGAGGTCGGCGACGTGGTGGCGATCGGCATGCGTGCCACCCGGATCCGGACCCTGGACGACACCATCCTGATCGTGCCCAACTCGATCCTGGTCAAGGACCGGGTCACCAACCTGACCCAGCCCAGCCGCAACCTGACCCTGCGCATCAACGTCGGCGTCGCCTACGCCACGGACCTCGAGCGCGCCAAGGGGCTGCTGGCGACGGCCGCCCGCGAGTGCCCGTTGGTCGAGCCCGCGCGCGAGCCGGTGGTGCTGGCGACCCAGTTTGCGGACTTCTCGATCAACCTGATGCTGATCTGCTGGGCGAAGGACTACGAGCAGGCCGGCCTCGCCGGCAGCGCGGTGCGCGAGGCGATCCACAAGAGCTTCGCCCGCGAGGGCGTCGAGATTCCGTTCCCGATCCGCAAGGTGCTGCACGACGGGCCCGCCGGCCCCGCGGCCGGCGCCGCCTGAGCAAGCCGCCAGTGAGGAGCCCGCGATGATCCGCGTCCGCGTCCACGTCAGCCTGAAGAAGTCGGTGTTCGACCCCCAGGGCCGCACCATCCACGAGGCACTCGGCGGCCTCGGCTACGCCGCCGTCTCCGACGTGCGGGCAGGCAAGTTCTTCGACCTGGCGATGGAAGGCGACGACGCGGCCGCGGCGAAGGCCCAGGCCGAGGAGATGGCGCGGCGCGTGCTGTCGAACCCCGTGATCGAGGGCTTCACGGTGGAGGTCCTCTAGATGAAGGTCGCGGTGCTCGTGTTTCCGGGCTCGAACTCCGATCACGACGCCTACCACGCGGTCAAGCACGTGTGCGGCCACGAGGCCCGCTTCGTGTGGCACAAGGACGGCTCGCTCGGCGACGCCGAGGCCGTGATCGTGCCCGGCGGCTTCTCCTACGGCGACTACCTGCGCTCCGGCGCGATCGCCCGCTTCGCGCCCGTGATGGCGGCGGTCGCGGAGTTCGCGAAGAAGGGCGGGCCGGTGCTCGGCATCTGCAACGGCTTCCAGATCCTGCAGGAGGCGGGACTGCTGCCGGGCGCGATGCTGCGCAACCGCTCGGTCAAATTCCTCTCGCAGCAGGTCCACGTGCGGGTGGAGCGGGCGGACACCGCGGCCACCGCGGGCCTGGCGCCGGGTACGGTGCTGTCGATGCCGATCGCCCACGGCGAGGGCAACTTCCACGCCGAAGCGGACGAGCTCGACCGGCTCGAGCAGTGCGGCCAGGTCGTGTTCCGCTACGTGGGGCGGGACGGGGGTCTGGGGGCGGACGCGGCCAACCCCAACGGCAGCGCGCGGGCGATCGCCGGCGTGTGCAACGAGGGCCGCAACGTGGTGGGCCTGATGCCGCACCCGGAGCGCGCCGCCGAGCCGCACCTCCACCACGGCGCCGAAGGCCGGCGACTGCTGGAAGCGTTTCTGGGTTCAGCCGTCCACGCGTAGCCCGCGTGGGGCGGGGTCGCCTACTCCAGGGCGGTGAAGAAGCGCTTCCAGCGCGGCACCCAGTAGTTGTGGATGTCCACCGAGAGCGCCACGGCGGTCGCCTCGCCCACGATCGACTCGCGGTCGGCGAACCCCCAGAACCGGGAGTCGAAGCTGTTGTCGCGGTTGTCGCCGACCAGGAAGTACTTGCCAGCCGGGATGTCGACCGCCTCGAACGACGAGAAGTTGGGTCGGCCCGGCGTCAGCATGATCAGGTGGGCGCGGCCGTTCACCGTCTCGCGCAGGAACTCGGCGCCTTCGATCGGCGTCGCGGCGCCGTCGGCGGGCTGGTACTCGGCCGGGTGGCCGTTGACGTAGAGGCGCCGGTCGTTCATCTCCAGCCGGTCGCCGGGGATGCCGATGATGCGCTTGACCAGCCGCTTGCCGTCGTGGGGCGAGAACAGCACCACGATGTCGCCGCGCTCGGGGTCGGCCCAGCGCGCCAGCCGCCACAGCGTGAACGGCACCTTGAGGTCGTAGGCGAGCTTGTTGACGAACACCCGGTCGCCCTCGAGGATGGTCGGCTTCATCGAGCCCGTCGGCACGTCGTTCCAGTCGGCGAAGGCCGAGCGGAACGAGCCCAGCACCAGCGCGACGATCAGCAGCGGGCGCACCCACTCGTCCCAGAACTTGCGGCCGCGGGCCTTGACCTTGTCCATCACGATTCCGTTCACGCCTCCTGCGGGACCTGCGCCGACGCGCGCAGTGCCAGGCTGAGCCCGGCGATCGACAACACGGCGAAGGCGCCAGCCGCGGACGTCCACGCGGCGGCGCTCCAGGCCACGAACAGCGCCAGCGCGGCGAGCCGCGCGGCCTCCAGCCACGGCGCCCACGGCTGGCGCTCGAGCAACCCGGCCGCGGCCACGATCGCGGCCACGATCAGCGCGGCGCCGGCGGCCAGCGCCGGGAACGGCAGCGCCTGCTGGCGGTTGAAGTACACGCCGGCGGCGAGCAGCAGCAGCGTGAACTGGACGAAGACGTAGGTCGCCACCGGGCGCGCGACCTCGGGGTCGAACTTGCGCTCGGAGGGGTCGATCTCCGGCGGCGGCTGGAAGCCGCCCAGCTCCGCGGGCTGCCAGCCGGGTCGGGCGACGAACAGCCGCAGTCGGTCGCTCCAGCGCGAGGCGCGCGACGCCTTGCCGAACAGGTCGACCCAGGTCGCGAGGTTGGCCGTGACCGGGTTCCAGCTCCGCAGCGGGGTCGTGATCCCGTACACGGGTTCGTCCGCCTCGGCGACGAACGTGCCGAACAGCCGGTCCCAGACGATCAGCGTGCCGCCGTGGTTGCGGTCGATGTACTTCGGGTTGCGGGCGTGGTGCACGCGGTGGTGCGACGGGGTGTTGAACACCCACTCGAACGGCCCCATCCGCCCGATCAGCCGGGTGTGGATCCAGAACTGGTAGAGGGTGTTGAACGACGACAGGGTCAGGAACATCGCGGGCGGGAAGCCGACGAGCGCCAGCGGCAGGTAGAAGATCCACGAGAACGAGCCCTGCAGCGCGCCCTGGCGCAGGGCGACGGTCAGGTTGTACTCCTCGCTCTGGTGGTGGACCACGTGGGCCGCCCAGAAGGCGTTGACCTCGTGGCTCATGCGGTGGAACCAGTAGTAGAGGAAGTCGATGCCGACGAAGCAGGTGAGCCACGCCCACGCCGCGTCGGCGGACACGTCGAACAGGCGGTAGTTCGCGTGAAGCCAGAGGTAGCCGGCGAACAGCACGGTCTTCGTGAACACGTCGAGGACCTGGTCGAGCACGCCGCACGACAGGTCGGCCACCGAGTCGTTGAGGCGGTAGACCTCGCGCCGCTCCAGGCGCGCCGCGGTCCATTCGATCCCGATCAGCACGAAGAAGACCGGGATGGCGAGGGCGATGTAGTTCACGGAACCGCCAGTTTAACCGCCGGCCCCCAGCGCGTCGCACAGGCGGCGGGCGGCGCGGCCGAGCGGGGTCGACGCCCGGTGGTAGAGCCGCGGCTCGAAGACGTGCTCGCGGCGGCCGTCGACGGCCAGCGCCACCAGCCGGCCGGCCTTCAGATCGGCGGCGGCGAGGTGGTCGGGCAACCAGCCGAAGCCGAGGCCGGCGAGGATCGCGGCGCGCTTGGCGGCGAAGTCGGAGAGGCGCACGGTCGAGCGCTGCTCGAGCGGCTCGGTGACCAGCTGCAGCCGCGGGTCGGAACCGCGCACGGTGACCAGCACGTGGCGGGCGAGGTCCGAGCCGTGCAGCGGCCCCTTCAGCCGCGCCAGCGGGTGGCCGCGGCGGACGACGAGCCGCGCTCGCACGGGCGGCAGCGCCAGCGCGCGCAGGCCCGGCAGCGAGGGCGGCAAGAGCGACACCATCAGGTCGGCGCGCTCGCGCTCGAAGGCGGCCTCGACCCCGGTCAGGAACTCGACCAGCGCGTCGAAGCGGGTCGGGCAGCCCTCGTCGGCGAGGCCGCCGATCGCCCGCAGCAGCGGCTCGGCGGGGAAGATTCCGTCCAGCACCACCCGCACGGCCGGCTCCCAGCCCGTGCGCACCTCGGCGCAGGCGGCGGCCAGGTCCGCCTCCGCCTGCAGCAGGCGCCGGCAGTGCTCCAGCACGCGCTCGCCGGCGGGCGTGATCTGGGTGCGCCAGCCCGAGCGGTCGAGCAGCGCGAGCCCGGTCTGCTGCTCGAGCCCGCGCAGCGCGTAGAGCACCGCCGTGTGCGCCTTGCCCAGCGCCGCGGCCGCCTTCGCGAACGTGCCCTCGCGGGCCAGCGCGTCGAGGGCGCGGGCCTGGTCGAGCGTGACCTGCATCCCGTCATTGTAAGCAGAGCGCACAGAGATGGGCCAAACATTGTGCTATCCGTCGCAGTGGCGCTCCGCTATAAACATCGGATTCCCGTCCGCACGACAGAGGAGAGAGCCATGTCCGCATCCGCCCCCGCCGCCGCCCTGAACCCGACCGGCCTCCGCGGCATCGCGTTCGTCGAGTTCGCCTCGCCGGAGCCCGACAAGCTCGACGCGCTGTTCCGCGCGTTCGGCTTCTCGCTGACGATGCGCCACGCGGAGCGGGCGATCGACCTCTACCAGCAGAACGACATCGCCTTCCTGCTCAACCGCGACCCGGGCGGTTTCGCGGCGTCGTTCACGAAGGCGCACGGCCCGTCGGCCTGCTCGATGGGCTGGATGTTCGACGACGCGGCGCGTGGGCGCGACGCCGCGGTCGCGCGTGGCGCGCGACTGCCGGAGCGGGTCGACCTGCAGCGCGGCGGCGCGCCGCTGCCGGCGATCTACGGCATCGGCGACAGCCTCGTCTACTTCCTCGAAGGCTACGGCCAGCCCGGCTTCTGGGCGTCGCTCGGCTTCGTCGCCCACCCCGAGCCGTTCACCCAGCCCGCGCGCGGCTTCCTGCGCATCGACCACCTGACCAACAACGTCGAGAAGGGCACGATGGCGCGCTGGTCGTCCTTCTACAAGGACGTGTTCGGCTTCTCGGAGGTCCGCTACTTCGACATCCGCGGCGTCAAGACCGGCCTCACCTCGTACGCGCTGCGCTCGCCCGACGGCAGCTTCTGCATCCCGATCAACGAGGCCGACGAGAAGAAGAGCCAGATCAACGAGTACCTCGACGAGTACAAGGGCCCGGGCATCCAGCACATCGCCTTCCTGACCGAGGACATCCTGGCCTCGCTCGCCAAGATGGAGGGCTCGGGCATCGAGATGCTCGACATGGACGACGACTACTACGCCGAGGCCTTCGCGCGCGTCCCGGGTGTCACCGAGGACCGCGACGAGATCCGCCGCCGCCAGGTGCTGGTCGACGGCGACGACGAGGGCTACCTGCTCCAGATCTTCACGAAGAACCTGGTCGGCCCGATCTTCGTCGAGCTGATCCAGCGCAAGAACCACGCGAGCTTCGGCGAGGGCAACTTCGGCGCCCTGTTCCGCTCGATCGAGCGCGACCAGGCCAGGCGCGGCATCTTCGCGGACGAGCCGACCCCGGCGCAGTAGCGTGGCGGGCTCCACGCGCCGCGACGCCCGGCGAGAAGTCGGAGCGTTCTTCGCCCTGGCGCTGCTGCTCTCGTGGGGCTTGTGGGTCCCGACCATCGCGTCGCAGCGCGGCCTGATCGCGGCGCAGGTGCCGGTCATGCCCTGGGGCTCGTTCGGGCCGGCGCTGGCGGCACTGATCGTGGCCACCCGGCTCGGCGAGGCGGGCGCCCTGCTGCGCGGGTTGAAGCGCTGGCGCGCGCGCATCGCCGACTACGCGATCGCCCTGCTGGGCCCGCTGGCCCTCGTCGTCGTGGCCGCCGCCGCCGACCTCGCGTGGAAGGCGGAGCCGTTGCGGCTCGAGAACCTCGGCAACCTGTGGCTCGCGCCGCTGTTCTTCGCGCTGATCCTGGTCGTGGGCGGCCCGCTCGGCGAAGAGATCGGCTGGCGTGGTTTCGCACTGCCGCGACTGCTGGGCCCGCTCGGTCCACTGGGCGCGAGCCTGGCGCTCGCGGCGATGTGGGTGGTGTGGCACCTGCCGCTGTTCTGGCTCCGGGGCGCCGCCCAGGAAGGCGGCTCGGTCGCCTGGTTCGCCGCTCTGGTGCTCGCCAGCGCGATCCTGTTCACCTGGTTCTGGCAGCGCACGCAGGGCAACCTGTGGCTGGCGGTCGTGCTCCACACGGGCATCAACGCCACGACGTTCGGCGCCCCGCTGCTGCTGCCCTCGCTGGAGCACGAGGCGATCTTCACCCCGGTCTTCGCGGCGCTCGCGGCGCTGCTGGCCCTGGCCGCCGCCGCTTCATGGCGGCGCACACCCGACCGCACTTGATCTGTGAGACTCGGAACCATAACTGAAGGCGCACCGTACCCGGACCCAATCCAGGGGTGTCCAGGCGGATGCCAGGAAGCTCGGACCAGGCCCTTTCGACTGAGGCGGATATCGAGCGCATCGACAGGGCGCTCGCGGTGACAGCGGACAAGTCCCAGCAGCGCCTTGCCGTCTTGGAGCGAATGCTCCCGCTCGCTCGGGACCCTCGACACTCGATCCTGTACTTTGGCCCGAGCGTTCGGGATGCCGAGTGCATGGCTTTCCTCCTCCGGGAGCGCGGTGTGCCCGCTGCCGTTGTCAGCGGAAACACGCGGGAGGGCACGCGCAGACGCCTGATCGACCGCTTCCGTAGGGGCGAGTTGCGGGTGCTCTGCAACTGCGAGGTGCTGGCGACCGGGTTCGACGCCCCACGGGTCACCCACGTGGTGATGGCCCGCCCCACTGTGAGTCAGGTGATGTACGAGCCGATGGGTCAGACGCGGCCTTCGGCGGAAGAAATTCGGCGGTACCGAGGTCTGCCAGATCCTCGATTGCGACGACCGTGTGAACGGTCCCTCACGACCTGAGCTGGGCTGCAAGCGGTTC
Organism: Vicinamibacteria bacterium; assembly: GCA_023701125.1. GTDB lineage: Bacteria > Acidobacteriota > Vicinamibacteria > Fen-336 > Fen-336 > WYBL01. Next base: position 21,443 of record JAMPXO010000005.1, read on the forward strand.
AGGGCAGTCTGGGAGCGTGAGGTTCGGCAGGCTGCGGGCAGTGCTGGACGGGGCCTTTTCCCTCCAGAGGTCTAGCGCGACCGCTCTGCGAGATTCAACGCGATGCTCGCCGCCGCCCGCCGCAACTGATCCCCGAGCCCGCTCCCGTGCGGAGCCGGTTTCGCCACCAACCGGTGGAACTCGACCGCCAACCGGTAGCAGTCGAGCCTGTGGACCGTGCCGTGGTTGCTGTTCGGGACCGTGTGAGCCTGTGCCATCGCGCTTCCTCCTCGGCGGGGCCCATTGCCCCGCCTTCGAAGAAGGAGGCGGGCAATGGGCCCTCAGTCGAGGAGGAAGCGCGCAACCACCGGCGTTCCCGAACCAGCCAGGCACGGCCCGTGACGGCGGTACCGCAAACCGACCGCCGGCGCGGGACGTGCACCACAACCGGGAACGGCACCACCGCAGCGGTTCGTAGGCGTGTCCGTTTCGAACCGTCGCTCCGTCGGCTCGCGCGCGGAGCGCCGATCGAACAGCCGCTCCGCCGCGCCGCCAACGGAGCGTTGAGTCGACCGCGCAGCGGCGGTGACCGTCGCTGCGCCCGCTGTCGAGCCACGACTCGCCGAGCCGGAGCGTAGGTCGATCCGCGCCCAGGCTAGGGCCGGCGCTTCATCTCGTGCGGACGCAGCGCCAGGTTCAGCGGCGGGTCCCATTCCACCCGCGGGCCGAGCAGGACCGCCTCGGTCTGGATCACCAGCGGCAGCGCCACGCGCAGTGAGGCCGCGTGGCGCAGCGCCGCCCGCAGGGCTGCGGCGCGGGCATCGTCGGTGCGCGCCGTGTCGGCCGCGTCGATCAGGCGGTCGAGCTCGGGGTCGCTCAGCCCTGCCGAGTTGAGGCTGCCGAGCGGTCCGCCCTGGGCCGAGTGCAGGACCGAGCCGAGCACGTCGCCGGCATCGCCTGACTCGCACGAGTAGCCCATCAGGTGGGCGACCGAGCCACCGCTCTCGATCAGCGGGAAGAACTGCCGCTTGTCGATCGTGTCGAGCTCCACCTGCAGGCCCGCCGCGGTGAACTGGCGCGCCAGCTCGGCGAGGATCTCGCGATCGTTGACGTAGCGGTTGTTCGGGCCGTCGAGCCGGAAGGCCAGCCGCTCGGCGCCCGCCGCCCGCAGCAGCCGCAGCGCCTCGTCCCGGTCGGGCGTCGTCACCGGCGCCGCGGGGTCGTAGCCGACGATTGCCGGCGGCACCAGTTGGGTGGCGGGCTCCGCCAGGCCGCCCAGCGCCCGCCGGGTCAGCTCGCGGCGGTCGATCAGCCGGTCGAGCGCCTCGCGCAGCCGCGGGTCCGAGAACGGCGGCCGGTCGACGCGCAGGGTCAGGAACAGCACGCGCAGGCCGGCGCGGCGGATCACGCGCAGCCCGGGTGCGCGCTCGAGCCGCGCGACTTCCTCGAGCGGGACCTGGTCGGCGACGTCCGCTTCGCCGCGTTCGACCTGGCGCACCCGCTCCTGCGCGCCGGGCACGATTCTGTAGACCGCCTCGGAGAACTCGGGCGCCGCGCCGCGCCAGTGCGGGTTGGCAGAGAGTCGGATCTCGCGCCCGCGGTCCCAGCCGGCGAGCCGGTACGGGCCGCTGCCGACCGCGGGCCGGCTGCCCGGGGCGGCCGCATCCGCCGGCACGACGAAGCCCCACGGCAGCCGGGTCAGCAGCGCGAGGTACGGCACCCGGGTGCGCACCTCGAGGTGCAGGTCGTCGATCGCGCGCACCGAGTCGACCGCCTGCAGGTAGTCGCGCGTCACCCAGCCCCGGCGGTTGGCCTCGAGCGAGGCCGCCACGTCGTGAGCGGTCAGTGGCCTTCCGTCCGAGAAGCGCATGCCGGGCCGCAGCTCGAAGCGGTAGGTGTGGTCGTCGGGGTTCTCCCAGCGTGCCGCCAGCGCGGGTTGCAGATGCAGGCGGCGGTCGAAGCGGACCAGGGTGTCGAACAGCGCGTCGTTGACCTGGACGGTGAACGCCTCGTTGACGCCGGCGTCGGGGAAGAAGCCCGCCACGTCGGCGCGCACGGCGAGCCGCAGCGGCGTCGCCGGCTTCGCCTCGCGCGGCGCGGCGCAGCCCAGCAGCCCGGCCATCACCAGGCCCACGATCGCGCGCGGAGCCACTCGTCCCATCGTTTCGGCAAGCTTAACTACAATCGCCGCAGATCGAAGGAGGCGGCATGCACTCGCGGCGCGGTTTTCTCTCCGGCCTGACGGCCTCGGCCCTGCTGGCGGCTTCGGCGCCCGTGGCGCGCGCGCAGGCCCCACGAACGGCGCCGGCGGACGCCCCCGCCCCGAAGCTGCTGAAGCCGAAGCGGCTGGTGGCGGGCGACGTGGTCGGCCTCGCCCAGCCGGCGACGCTGACCCTCGACGAGGGCGAGCTGGAGCTCGTGGAGGACGTCGTGCGCGCGCTCGGCTTCGTGCCGCGCCGCGGCCAGCACGCGCTCGCCCGCCACGGCTACCTCGCCGGCCCGGACGAGGCGCGCGCCGCGGATCTGAACGCGATGTTCGCGGACCCGGAGGTGAAGGCGATTCTGGCGGTGCGCGGCGGCTGGGGCTCGGCCCGCGTCCTGCCCCACCTCGACTACGGCCTGATCGCGAAGAACCCCAAGGCCCTGCTCGGCTACTCGGACATCACGGCCCTCCACCTCGCGATCCCCGCCCGCACCGGCCTCGTCACGTTCCACGGCCCGGTCGGCGTCTCGCGCTGGTCGGAGTACCAGCGCAGCCAGGCGTTCCGGGTACTGGTCGACGGCGAGGCTGCGTTGCTCGCGCCGCCTTCGAAGGACGACAAGGACCTCGTCCGGCGCGACCACCGCGTGCGCACGCTGACGCCGGGCCGGGCCCGGGGTCGGCTGCTGGGCGGCAACCTGACGGTGCTGACCGCGCTCGTCGGCACCCCGTACCTGCCGAGCTTCGAGGGCGCCGTGCTGTTCCTCGAGGACGTGCGCGAGGAGCCCTACCGCGTCGACCGCATGCTGACCCAGTTGGCGCTCGCGGGCGTGCTGAAGCAGCTCGCCGGCTTCGTGTTCGGCACCTGCAGTCGCTGCGAGCCGGGCGAGGGCAGCTACGCCTCGCTGACGCTGCGCGAGATCCTGCGCGACCACGTGGGGAAGCTCGGCATCCCGGCCTGGCACAACGCGGTGATCGGCCACCAGGAGGAGCAGTGGACGCTGCCCTGCGGCCTGCCCGTGGAGATCGACGCCGAGGCTGGCACGATCCAGCTGCTCGAGCCCGCGGTGCTCTGACCGGAGCAGCCGGGGCGAGGCCATAATGCCGGCGCCATGGCGATTCCTCCCCCCGAAGTCCTCGACCAGCACCGCCTGACGGCCGAAGAGTACGAGCGCATCGAGCGCTTCCTCGGCCGCGAGCCCAACCGCACCGAGCTCGGCCTGTTCTCGGTGATGTGGTCCGAGCACTGCTCGTACAAGAGCTCGAAGAAGCACCTGCGCGGGCTGCCGACGACGGGGCCGCGCGTGCTGCAGGGCCCGGGCGAGAACGCCGGCGCGGTGGACATCGGCGACGGCCTGGCCGCCGTGTTCAAGATCGAGTCCCACAACCACCCGTCGTTCATCGAGCCCTACCAGGGCGCGGCGACCGGGGTCGGCGGCATCCTGCGCGACATCTTCACGATGAACGCGCGGCCGGTGGCGGTGCTCAACTCGCTGCGCTTCGGCTCGCCCGAGGATGCAGCCAACCGGCGCCTGCTCTCCGGCGTGGTGGCGGGCATCGGCGGCTACGGGAACGCCTTCGGCTGTCCGACGGTGGGCGGGGAAGTGGTGTTCGAGCCCTGTTACCAGGGCAACCCGCTGGTGAACGCCTTCTGCCTCGGCCTGGTCAAGGCCGACCAGATCTTCAAGGGCCGCGCCGACGGCATCGGCAACCCCGTCTTCTACGTCGGCGCCAAGACCGGCCGCGACGGCATCCACGGCGCGACGATGGCCTCGGCCGAGTTCGGCGAAGGGTCCGAGGAGAAGCGGCCGACGGTCCAGGTCGGCGACCCGTTCATGGAGAAGGTGCTGCTCGAGGCGTGCCTGGAGGCGATGAAGACGGGCGCGGTGCTGGGCATCCAGGACATGGGCGCGGCCGGCCTCTCCTGCTCCAGCTCGGAGATGGGCGCACGCTCGGGCACCGGCGTCGAGATCGACATCCGCAAGGTGCCGCAGCGCGAGACCGGCATGACCGCGTACGAGGTGATGCTGTCCGAGTCGCAGGAGCGGATGCTGCTGGTCGCCGCCAAGGGCCGCGAGGACGAGGTGATCCGCGTCTTCGAGAAGTGGGACCTGCACGCGGAGGCGATCGGCCACGTGATCGCGGACAAGCGGCTCCGGGTCTGGAACGGCACTACTCTCGAGGCCGACGTGCCGAACGAGGCGCTGACCGACGAGGCGCCCGTCTACGACCGGCCGTGGGTCGAGCCGAAGAACCCCGCGGTGGACCACGACCTGTCGAACCTGCCGATTCCCGGCGACCTCGGCGCTGCGCTGCTGCAGGTGCTGGCGGCGCCGACGATCGCCAGCAAGCGCTGGATCTACCGCCAGTACGACTGTTCCGTGCGCGGCAACACCGTGCTCGGGCCGGGCTCCGACGCGGCGGTGATCCACGTCAAGGGCACGCGCAAGGCGCTGGCGATGTCGGTCGACTGCAACGCACGCCTCGTCTGGCTCGATCCGTACGAGGGCGCGCGGCTGGCGGTGGCCGAGGCCTGCCGCAACGTGGTGGCCTCCGGGGCGGAGCCGATCGGCGCCACCAACTGCCTCAACTTCGGCAACCCCGAGCGGCCCGAGATCATGGGCCAGCTGGTGATGGCGATCCGCGGCCTGGGCGATGCCTGCCGCACCCTCGCCGTCCCCATCACCGGCGGCAACGTCTCCCTCTACAACGAGACCGACGGGGTGGCGATCTACCCGACGCCGACGATCGGCGTGGTCGGCCTGATCGAGGACGTGTCGAAGGTGCTGGCGCGCTCGTTCCGGGAGGCGGGCGACGAGGTCGTGCTGCTCGGCGCGTGCACGGACGAGCTGGGCGGCAGCGAGTACCTGAAGACGGTCCACGGTCGCGTCGCGGGCCGCCCGCCGCGGCTCGACATCGAGGCCGAGGCGAGGCTCTACCGCTGCGTGCTCGAGGCCAACGGCGCGGGCCTGCTGCGCTCGGCTCACGATGGCTCGGACGGTGGCCTCGCGATAGCACTCGCGGAGTCCTGCTTCGCGGGCGAGGAGCCGGGCCTCGGCGCGGATCTCGCGTTGCCGGCCTCGACCCTGCGCGCGGACGCCCTGCTGTTCGGCGAGGCGCCTTCGCGGATGGTCGTGACGACTCGCGATGCCGCCGGGCTGGCGGCCGTGGCCGCCCGCCACGGCGTGCCGTGCACGACGCTCGGCCGCGTCGGCGGCGACCGCCTGCGGCTGACCTGCGGCGGCACCAGCCTCGTCGACCTGCCCGTGGCGCGCCTGCACGAAGCCTGGACGAGCCTCGAACGGCGGCTGGGATGACGCGCAGCTTTGGCGCGATACTCGACGGATGCTGGCTCGCCCGCACCTGTCGATCGCGCCGCCCCGGAGAGGGGGCTTGACGAAACCCGACCCGGGACTGCTCGAGGGCGTGGTCGCCGACCAGGTCCTCGAGGCCATGCGACGGGCTTCGGCTGCGTTGCGCCAGGTGGGTGTCCGCCACGTCGTCGTCGGCGGGCTGGCCGTGGGAGCGAACGGGTTTCCGCGGGCCACGAGGGACGTCGATTTCCTGGTGGGTGGAGAGGCGTTCGAGCACCATGAGGGGGGGCTCGTCACGCTGCGCCCCGGCGTGCCGTTTCAGGTGAACCAGGTGGCGATCGACTTCCTCGAGCCGCAGAGCGGCGAAGCCTTCCTGGTCGCCGCGCTGGCCGCCGAGCCGGGTTCGATGCTGGAAGCGGCTCCGCTCGTCTACATGAAGCTGAAGGCGCACCGGCACAAGGACCGCACCGACGTCATCGAACTGATCAAAGCGGGCCTCGACGTCGACGCTTGCCGGGCCTACCTCACCGCGCATGCTCCGGACTACGTTGCTGCCCTCGATGCCGCCGTGGCCCTGGCCCGCAAGGAAGAAGAGGAATGAACCGCTTCGGCCGCACGGCCCTCGAGACGGACCGCTTTCACGACCAGTGCGGGTTGTTCGGGATCTTCGGCCACCCGGAGGCCGCCCACCTCGCCTACCTCGGCCTGTACGCGCTGCAGCACCGCGGCCAGGAGTCGGCGGGCATCGTCGCCACCGACGGCCGAAGGCTGCGCACCCACAAGGCGATGGGCCTGGTCAACGAGGTGTTCGAGGAGAGCCACCTGCAGGCGCTCGAGGGTGAGGCCGCGATCGGCCACGTGCGCTACTCGACCGCCGGCGACACGGTCTCGGCCAACGCCCAGCCGTACGTGATCGACTGCCACCGCGGGCCGATCGCGATCGCCCACAACGGCAACCTGACCAACGCCCACCGCCTGCGCCAGGAGCTGGAGGCGGCGGGCTCGATCTTCCAGTCGACCTCCGACACCGAGGTCATCCTCCACCTGTACGCGCGGTCCCACCGCGAGCTGCTGGAGGACGCGGTGGCGGCCAGCCTGTCGAAGGTGATGGGCGCCTTCTCGCTGCTGTTCCTGACTCCCGACGCGATGGTCGCGGCGCGCGACCCGTGGGGCTTCCGGCCGCTGGTGCTGGGTCGCCTCAACGGCGCGCCGATCATCGCCTCCGAGACCTGCGCGCTGGACCTGATCGACGCCCAATACGTGCGCGACGTCGAGCCCGGCGAGATGCTGGTGATCGACCGCGAGGGCGTGCGCTCGTTCCGGCCGTTCCCGCCCGAGCCGGTGCGCCAGTGCGTGTTCGAGCACGTCTACTTCGCGCGCCCCGACAGCAAGGTGTTCGGCCGCAACGTGCTGCTGACGCGGCTCGCCCTCGGCCGCCAGCTCGCGAAGGAGTCGCCGGCCCCGGCCGACGTCGTGGTGCCGGTGCCCGACAGCGGGATGGGCGCCGCGATGGGCTACGCGGAACAGGCCGGACTGCCGTTCCAGTGGGGCCTGATCCGCAACCACTACGTCGGCCGCACCTTCATCGAGCCCAAGCAGAAGGTCCGCTCGTTCGGGGTCAAGATCAAGCTCAACCCCGTCGCCGAGATCCTGGACGGCAAGCGGGTGGTGCTGATCGACGACTCGATCGTGCGCGGCACCACCTCGCGCAAGATCGTGCGCATGGTGCGCGCCGCCGGCGCCAAGGAGGTCCACCTGCGGATCTCCAGCCCGCCCACCATCGGCCCCTGCTACTACGGCATCGACACCCCGCTGAAGAGCGAGCTGATCGCGGCCAACAGCACCGTCGACGAGATCCGCGCCCACGTCGAGGCCGACTCGCTGGCCTACCTCTCGCACGACGGGTTGCTGGCCGCCGCTGGCGACGCGGCCGGCGACCGCCACTGCACGGCCTGCTTCTCGGGTCGCTACCCCGTGGCCGTGACCCAGGCGCCGGTGAGCACCCAGATCCCGCTGTTCGAGAAGCCGCGGGCCTGAGGCCAGGGGTCGCAGCCTGCCGCTGCTGCTCGCCGCCGGCCACGTGACGTGGGACGAGGTCGCCGGCCGCGACGTGCTCGGCGGTGCCGTCTCGTACGCCGCGCTGGCGGCTCGCAAGCTGGGCTGGGAGGTGGCGGTGCTGACCTCCGCGGGCCCCGATTTCGACCCCGCGCGGGAACTGCCTGGGGTCGACGTGCGGCTGCAGCCGGCGCCGCGCACCACCCGCTTCGTGAACACCTACCCGGGCGGCGAGCGTCACCAGCGGATGCCCGCGCGGGCCGCGGACCTCGACCCCGGGCGGGTGCCGGACGCGTGGCGGCGGCCGGACGCGCTGCTGCTGGCGCCGGTCGCGGGCGAGCTCGGCCCCGGCTTCGCGCACGCCTTCGAGGCCGCGGCGGTGGGCGCGATCGCCCAGGGCTACCTGCGCGCGACCGACGACGACGGCCAGGTCCACCCGGTACGCTGGCGCGACCCCGCCGCCGACCTCGCCGGCGTCCACCTGTTGAGCCTGTCGGAGCAAGATCTGGGTGCGGGCGGCGGGGCCCCGTCCGACCTGTTGCGCTACGTGCCGCTGGTGGCGCTGACCCGCGGCTGGCAGGGGGCCGTGCTGCTGTCCCGCGGCGGCGAGCAGCCCGTGGCCAGCCTGCCCCGGCCCGAGGTCGACCCGACCGGCGCCGGAGATGTTTTCGCCGCGACCCTGCTGCTCCGCTACCATGAGACGGGGGACCCGCTGGCGGCGGTCGCGTTCGCCTGCTGCGCGGCGTCGTGCGCGGTCGAGGGCGTCGGGACTTCGACCCTGGGGGACCGGGCCGAGGTCGAGCGTCGCCTCGCGGCCCGCGAGCGCTGGCTCGAAGAGGGGGAGTGGGATGAGTGACACGCGGGGCAAGCGCGTGCTCGTGGTCGACGACGAGGAGGACGTCCGCGTGCTGCTCGTCGCCGTGATGCGCGGCGCCGGCTACGAGGTCGCCGAGGCGGAGAACGGGACCGCCGCCCTCGAGCGGCTGCAGACGAAACCGTTCGACCTGATCCTGCTCGACGTGATGATGCCGGGCCTCGACGGCTGGGGTGTGCTGGACCGGCTCAAGGAGCTGCCCGACGCGCCGCCGGTCGTGCTCGCCACCGCCCGCAACGACGAGGAGACCTTCCAGCGCGGCGTCAAGGCCGGCGTCGCGGCGCTGGTCGGCAAGCCGTTCGCCTTCCAGGATCTGCTGGCCGCCTGCGAGCGCGCGCTGCAGGCCCCGCACCCGCCCCGCGAGGAGCCGGAGCGCCGCCGGCTGCCCCGCCGCGAGCTGATGGTCAAGGTGCGTGTGCTGTCGCAGGACAGCGCCCCGCTGGCGCTCGGCGAACTGGTCAACCTCAGCAAGGGCGGCGCCCAGGTCAACCTGCTGGTGCCGCTCGAGCTCGGCACCCGGATCCGGGTCGGCCTCCACGTCTCCGCCTCGACCCACAACTTCCTCAAGTTCGAAGGCACCGTGCAGTGGCGCGAGTCGGAGCCGCTCGGCTACGCCCACGGCCTCGCCTTCACGGACCTCGAGCCCGAGGTGGCGAACGAGCTGCGGGCGCTGTTCGAGGGCGCGGCGTGAAGCGACTGGCGCTGGCGCTCGGACTGCTGCTGGCCGCGGGCGTCGCGGCCCAGGACCCGGCGGCGTCGCCGACGGCCCCGGTTGCGCCGACCGCCGACCCGCAGGCGGCCTTCCCGCTGGCACGCATCGAGACCACGAAGGGCACGATCGTGATCCGGTTGCGGCCCGACCTCGCGCCGCGCCACGTCAAGGCGTTCCTCGCCACGGCCAAGGCCAGGGGCTACGACCGCACCACGTTCCACCGCGTGATCAAGAACGCGATCGTCCAGGGCGGCGACCCGCTGTCCGCGAAGAAGGGCTTCGAGTCGCGCTACGGCACGACCGGCCTCGGCACGATGAAGCCGGAGATCACGCCCACCCCGTTCGCACGTGGCGTCGTCGCCGCCGTGCTCAAGCCCGGCGCGCCGGCCTCGGCCGGCCAGCAGTTCTTCATCTGCCTCTACCCGCAGCCGACGCTGCAGGGCCAGTTCACGATCTTCGGCGAAGTCGTGGCGGGGCTGGAGATCGCCGATGCGATCAGCCTGGTCGCGGCGGACGGCGACCGGGCGACGGAGCGCATCGAGATGAAGGTCACGATCGAGGAACCCGCCGCGGCCTCCTGAGCCCCGGGCTCAGCCGATCCAGGCCAGCGCCGCGATCGCCAGGAACGCGATCCAGGCCAGGTGGCGACCGCGCGACACGACCAGCGTGATCAGCGCGTGGATGGCGAACGTGACCGCGACGATCGCGCGCAGCGTGGCTGGTGTCGGCGGGCCCGCAGCCAGGGCCAGCAACAGCGCGCCGAAGCCGAGCCAGGCGACGCTGGTCAGATGCCACGCGAAGCGCAGCACCAGCTTCGTGAACTCGGTGCCGCCCAGCAGCTTCGGCAGGCTGTCGCGCCGGAACAGCCGGGTCAACACGTAGCGCTCGCCCAGGTACGAGTGGGCCGCCGCCACCAGCACCGTCAGGCCCGCCGCCACGGCCAGCGCGGGGTTCACGCGGCGACCGTGCGCCGCTCGCGGCCGCGGATCGTCAGCAGCTTGTCGCAGCTCGCGTGGACAAGGCCGGCCGCGTCGACCAGGTCGACCGTGAACGTGCGCTCGACGCGACCGTCGCGGGCCACCGCGTCCCGGACCTCTGCCAGCAGCGCGTCGTCGACGCGGAAGGTCGCGTGCAGGGTCGTGCGGCCCGGGCGCCGGAAGCGGATGCTGGCCGCCTTGTCCCACACCTCGAAGTCGGGACCCAGGCGCTTGATCAGCATCACCATGTAGATCGGGTCGAGCGCCCCGTACATCGAGCCGCCGAAGATCGAGCCGACGTAGTTGCGGGTGCGCCAGTTGAGCGGCAGCGCGACCCGCACCTCGCTCCAGTCGGCCGCGATGTGGCGGATGCGGCCGCCGGTCCCGCGATAGGCGGGGAAGAAATTGAAACCGAACCGCTCGAGCCGCGTGCGCAGCGACTCCGCCATGGCGCGCCTCCGTTGGCCGTCGATCCTACTCCGCGCGCAGCAGCTCGAGCGGGGTGCGACGGAACGCCTCGGCGGCGGTCAGCACGCCCGCCAGCCCGGAACCGGCGGCGAGGCCGGCGGACAGCGTCACCAGCGCCGCCCACGGCACCGCGGGCTCGAGCTCGAACCAGGTCTCGAGCAGCGGCAGGCCGAGGCCCAGCGCCAGCGCCGAGGCGCTGATCGCGGCCAGCAGGCCGAGCGCCATGCCCTCCACCACGGCCACCGCGCGGACCTGGGCGCGGGTGGCGCCCAGCGTCTTCAGCAGCGCGGCCTCGCGCAGCCGCTCGCGGCGCAGCGCCAGCAGCGCGGCGGCCAGCACCACCGCGCCGACGACGAGCGAGAAGCCGGCCATGAAGCGCACCGCCAGCGCCACCTGGCGCAGCAGGCCCTCGACCGAGGCGCGCACCGCGGTCACGTCGAGCACGGCCAGGTTGGGGAAGCGCTCGAGCAGCTCGCGCTGGGCGCGGCCGCGGTCCGCCGCGCTCTCCAGCCGGGCCAGCGTGACGAACGTGCGCGGCGCCACTTCCAGGGGTGCCGTCGGGTTCCGACGCCGGGCGAAGCCCGTCGCCGGTCCCTTGGGGGCTCCGTCGCCAACGGAGCTCCTCTGCCCCCAAACCCCCGCCGGGAACACCGCGAAGAAGTTGGGCTCGATCCGCGTCCAGTCGGTGCGCCGCAGGTGGGTGACCCGCGACGGCAGCGGCACCCCGGACACGTCCCACACGAGCTCATCGCCGACGCCCACGCCGAGTTCCGCCGCGAGGCCCGCGTCGAGCGAAACCGGAACGGGCTCGTCAGGCCGCAGCGCGCGGCCTGCGCCTTCCGCCCATCGTTCGCCCGCGACCGTGGTCTCGGCGGCGGTTGCGTGGTCGCGGTACGAGCTGCGGTACTCGCGGCGCAGCAGGCCGCGCGGGCGGCGGTCTTCGCCCTCCGCGTCGGTTTCGCCCAACTGGTCGCTGACGCTCGCGCCCTTCACGCTCGACAGCCGCATGGCGACGATCGGCACCGCGGGATCCGGTGCCGCGCCGCGCGCGCGCAGGTCGGCGGTGATCGCCTCCACCTGGTCGGGCTGGATCTCGAACACGACGACGTTGGCGCGGCCCGCGGCGTCGCCGAGGTCGAGGCCGCGCACCAGGTTGGCCTCGACCAGGCCCATCAGCGCGAGCAGGAAGCCGCCGAAGCCGAGGGCGACGACGACCGGCGTCGTCTGGTGGCCGGGCCGCTGCAGGTTGGCGAGGCCCTGGCGCACGGCGTAGGGCAGCGCCGCGGGCAGCGGCCGCGCGAGCGCGCGCACCAGCAGGCGGGCGACCAGCGCCAGCACCAGTGCGACCAGCGCCGCACCGCCGGCGAAGGCCAGCCCGGGGCCGACGCGCCTGGCCTGGACGACGGCCAGCGCCGCCAGCGTCGCCGCCGAGGCGACGACGACTGTCGCCCGCGCCGGATCGCGCCACGGCCGCGGCGCCGCGGCCTGCAACCCCTCGCGCAACACCGCCAGCGCCGGCACGTCGCGGATCGCCAGCAGCGGCAGCGCGGAGAACGCGAACATCGCCAGCACGCCGGTGGCCAGGCCGGAGGCGATCGCGAGCGGCGCCGCCGCCGGCTCGACCACGACCGGCAGCCAGTCGCCCAGCAGCCGCGGCAGCGCCCGCGCCACCACGAGCCCGAGCCCGGAGCCGACCAGGCCCGCGAGCAGGCCGGCGAGCCCGACCTGGAAACCGAGCGCAGCGGCCAGGTCGCGCCAAGAGGCACCGATCGCGCGCAAGACCGCGAGGCTCGGCAGCGCGCGGCGTACGAAGGCGTGGACCCCGGCCGCGGTGCCGAGCCCGCCCAGCAGCAGCGCGGCGAAGCCGACCAGGCCGAGGAAGCGCGACATCCGCGCCAGCGCTTCGCCCGCTCGTTGCTCGTCGTCGCGCGGCGAACGCAGCGTGACCCGTTCGCGCGCCAGCCGCGGGCGGTACGCGGCGACCAGCGGCACCGGGTCGCGGCCCTCGGCCAGCGCGAGGTAGACCTCGTGCCGCACCCGCGCCCCGAACCCGATCAATCCGGTGGCGGCGACGTGGCGGGCGTCGATCACGACCCGCGGGCCGAACGCGGTGCGGAACGCGAGGTCGCCGGGCCAGCCCTCGAAGGTGCCGGCGATCTCGAAAGACAGCGCGCCCAGCTCCAGCCGTTCGCCGACCGCCACGTCGAGCGAGGCGAGCAGCGACGGGTCGACCAGGAGGGCCGGTGCCGGGTCCGCCGCGAGCCGCTCGCGGGCGGCGGCGGGCGTGACCCGGAAGTTGCCGTGGAAGGGGAATCCACCTTCGATCGCGGAGACCTGCACGAGCCGTGCGCCGTCGCGGCCGGCGACTCGCGCCATCGCGCCGAAGCTGGTCGCCCGCGACAGCCGCACCCCGGGGCCGGCCTCGGCCTGGAGTGCGGCCAGTTGCTGCTCCGCACCCGCGGTGAAGGGCCGGTTGGCGCCGAGCGCGAGGTCCGCGCCGAGCAGGCCGCGCGCCTCGCGTTGCAGCGCGGCGCGGGCCCCGGCCTCGAACGCGGAGACCGAGACGAGAGCGGCGACCCCGATCGCCACCGGCAGCGCGAGCAGCAGCAACCGCGACGGCTGGTGACGCAGCTCGCGCCGCGCCGTCTGCCACGCGAAGCGGAGGCGCACGCGTTCAGCCACGCGCTTCGTCCGCGACCAGGCGGCCGTCGTGCAGGCGCAGCACGCGGTCGGCGCGGGCGGCGAGGTCCAGGTCGTGGGTGACCAGCACCAGCGTGGTGCCGCGCTCGCGGTGGATCTCCTCGATCAGCTCGATCACCGCGGCGCCGGTGCGGGCATCGAGGTTGCCCGTGGGCTCGTCGGCGAACACGACCCGCGGGTCGGCCGCGAATGCCCGGGCCACGGCCACCCGCTGCTGCTCGCCGCCCGAGAGCTGGCTCGGGTAGTGATGGCTGCGCTCGCCGAGGCCGACCCGCGAGAGCAACTCGCGGGCGCGCTCGCGCGCGGGGCGGCCCAGCAGCTCCAGCGGCACGCTCACGTTCTCGAGTGCCGTCAGTGTCGGCACCAGGTGGAACGACTGGAACACGAAGCCGACCTTCTCGGCGCGCAGCCGCGCGCGCGCGTCTTCGTCCAGCGGCCCGAGGTCGGTGCCGTCGAGCACGACGCGGCCCGCACGCGGCCGGTCGAGGCCCGCCAACAGGCCCAGCAGCGTGCTCTTGCCGCTGCCCGAGGGGCCGACGATCGCGGTCGTCGACGAGGCCTCCAGGGCGAACGTGATAGCGTCGAGCACGGTCAGCTCGCGGCCACCGGAGGCATAGGACTGCGTGAGCGAAACGCACTCGATCATGGGCATGGGCAACCTTGGGGAAGGGCGGCCGGTGGCGGGGGGCCGTCGTTCGATCTTAATCGGGATGGCCGGGATGCTCGCCGCCGGCTGCGAGCGCGAGGCCGAGCCCGCTGCGGCCGCCGCCCCGCGCGCGACCTCGCCCGCGGACCCGCGGCCGATCGTGCTGTGCGTCGGCACCAGCCTGACCGCCGGCTATGGTCTCGACCCCGGCCAGGCGTGGCCCGGGCTGCTGCAGGTACGGCTCGACGCCGCGCAGATCCCGCTGCGGGTGGTCAACGCGGGCGTCAGCGGCGAGACCTCGGCGGGGGCGCTCGGCCGCATCGACTGGCTGCTGCGGCAGAAGCCGCGGGTGTTGTTGCTGGAGACGGGCGCCAACGACGCCCTGCGCGGGCTCGACCTCGGCCCGCTGCGCGCGAACCTGGCCGCGATCCTGGCCCGGGCGAAGGCGCTGTCGCCGGCGCCGGAGCTGGTGCTGTTCGAGATGGACGTACCGCCCAACTACGGCGCCACGTATCGCGCCGAGCTGCGCGCGCTGTACCCGGCCGTGGCGCAGGCCACCGGCGCGACGCTGATGCCGTTCTTCCTCGACGGCGTCGCCGGCCACCCGGAGCTCCACCTGCCCGATGGCATCCACCCCAACGCCGCGGGCCATCGCCGGATCGCCGACAACGTCTGGCGCGCGCTCGGCCCGCTGCTGCGCGAGGCGGCCCGCTAGGCCAGCAGCGGCGCGAAGAACTCCGTCACCCGCCGCGCGGGCCAGAAGCGGCCCGGGGTGTCGGCGCGGCCGACGAAGCCGACGTGGCCGCCGGTCGGCGCGATCTCGCGCTGGACGAGACCGCTCGCCGGCAGCGCGTGCCCGGTCACGCTCGCGGCCGGGATCAGCGGATCGTCGGCCGCGGTCAGCACCAGCGTCGGCAGCCCGATCCGGGCCAGCCACGGTCCCGCCGACGAGCGCTCGTAGTAGTCGCGGGCGCTCTGGTAGCCGCCGTAGGGTGCGGTGATCTGCTCGTCGTACTCGCGCACCGTGCGTAGCCCGCGCTCGCGGCCGGCCTCGTACAGGTCAGGCCGCAGCGACTGCCGCCAGCGGTAGGCCTCGCGCAGCTTGACGATGAAGTACTGCTGGTAGGCGCGGTTGCCCGGGCGCCCCAGCGCCTCGATGCAGGCCAGCAGGTCGACGGGCGGGGAGACCGCCGCCACGGCGCGCAGGGCCGCGGGCAGTTGGTCGGCGCGGCGGCCGGCCATCAGCAGCGCCAGGTTGCCGCCGAGCGAGAAGCCGCAGGCGGCGATCCGCGGCACCTCGCGCGCGAAGTGGTGCAGCACCGCCAGCGGGTCGCCGTCGAGGCCCGCGTTGTAGAGCCGCGCGCAAACGAGCGCGGCGTCGCCCGCGCTGCGCATGTTCATCCGCGCCACGTGCCAGCCGCGGGCCCAGGCGACCTGGCCGGTGGCCAGGCCGTAGGTCGCCTGGTCCCAGCCGCCGAGGCCGTGCACGGTGACGAGCAGCGGTCGCGCCTCGCGCGGGCCGTGCTGCCACGACGCCCGCACCAGCAGCTTCACGTCGTCGCCGGCGTCGACGACCACGTCCTCGGTCGGATGGGGCCAGCCGAGGTTGCGCCGGAACCAGAATCCCGCGAGCGTCTGGCGGTGCCCGCCACGCAGGCCCGGCGGTGGCTTGAAATCCTGGATCGACGCCGGCATCGTTCCATGATCCCATGCGGGTTCGATGATCCAGGCCTTCCATGTCGCGAAGCAGTACGACCGCGAGTCCTCGGCCCTCGCCGACGTGACGCTGCACGTCAAGAAGGGCGAGTTCTGCTTCCTGACCGGGCCCTCGGGCGCGGGCAAGACCACGTTCCTCAAGCTCGTGTTCCGCGAGGAGGTGCCGTCGTCGGGCCAGATCCTGGTCGCCGGCCGCAACGTCACGGCCATCCCCGAGGCGCAGATCCCGGAGCTGCGGCGTCAGGTCGGCGTGGTGTTCCAGGACTTCAAGCTGCTCAAGCGCCGGACCGTGCTGGAGAACGTGGCGTTCGTGCTGCGCATCCTGGGCGTGCCGATCAAGGAGCAGAAGCGGCGCGCGTTCGGGGCGTTGAAGGCGGTCGGGCTGCATCACAAGCTGCACGCGTTCCCGCTCCAGCTCTCGGGCGGCGAGCAGCAGCGGGTGGCGATCGCGCGGGCGCTGATCAACGAGCCGATGCTGCTGCTGGCCGACGAGCCCACCGGCAACCTCGACCCGGAGATGGCCGCCGAGATCATGAAGCTGTTCGAGGAGGTCAACTCGCGCGGCACCACGGTGCTGGTCGCCACCCACGACCGCGAGATGATCCAGCGCTCCGGCCGCCGCGTGATCACCCTCGAACGCGGCCGCGTCGCCAGCCAATAGGCGGTGATCATCGGGTTCCGGCGCCGGGGTGAACCCGTCGCCGGTCCCGCAGGGGCTCACGCCGCGAAACGGACGCGGCTCCGCCCCCGCACCCCGGGGCGGGTTCCGACGCCGGGGTGAACCCGTCGCCGGTCCCGCAGGGGCTCACGCCGCGAAACGGACGCGGCTCCGCCCCCGCACCCCGGGGCGGGTTCCGACAGGCTGGCTAGTCGCCGAGCTGGATGCGGATGCGGGCGACGATCGCCTCGAGCGCCACCCGGTTCTCGGCCCCGTGGGGCACGATGATGTCCGCGTAGCGCTTGGAGGGTTCGACGAACTCGAGGTGCATCAGGCGCACGGAGTCGAGGTACTGGCGCTCGACCGACTCGAAGCTGCGGCCGCGCTCCTTCAGGTCGCGCCGCAGCCGACGCAGAATGCGCACGTCGGCGTCGGCGTCGATGAACAGCTTGATGTCCATCAGCCGCCGCAGGTCGGGCTCGGCCAGCACCAGGATGCCCTCGAGCAGGATCACGGGCCGCGGCAGCAGCGCATCGGGCAGCACCCGCCGCGAGTAGCTGGCGTGGTCGTAGGCGAGGCACGGCACCGGCCGGCCTGCCTTCAGGTCCATCAGGTCCTGGACCAGCAGCGGTGTGTCGAAGGCGTCGGGGTGGTCGTAGTTGATCGCGGCGCGGGCGGCGTCGCTGAGCTCGCGGCCGTCCTTGTAGTAGGAGTCCTGGGCGATCGTCGCGCAGCGGTCCGCGCCGATGCGCTCCGCCAGCCCCGAGGTGAACGAGGTCTTGCCCGAGCCCGTGCCCCCCGCGACGCCGACCACGATCGCCATGGCGCGCGCATTATAATCGTCCGGTCTGCAACCCATGGCCTGGCTCCGGGCGCTCGTGTATTTCGTCGAAGAGGCGCTCCTCAGCCTGTGGCGGAGCCGGCTCGTCCACGCCCTCTCGGTCGCCACCATCGCCGTCAGCCTGTTCGTGCTCGGCGCCTTCCTGACTCTCGCCGGCAACCTCGATGGTGTCGTCGAGCGCTGGACGCGCCAGATCCAGGTCGTCTTCTACGTCGAGGACGCGGCGCCGGAGGAGGTCCTGCGCTCGCTGGAAGCGCGGCTGAAGGCCGAGCCGGGCGTGGCCGAAGTGGACCGCGTCACCCGCGCGCAGGCGCTCGAGCGCTTCCGCGCCCTGTTCCGCGAGCTGGCCACGCTGCCCGAGGACCTGCGCGAGAACCCGTTCCCGGGCTCGCTGGAGGTGACCCTGCAGCCGGGCGCGGCGGCCCGCGAGGACGCGCTGCGGCTGGTCGAGCGCTATCGCGAAGCCCCCGGCGTCGAAGACGTGCTGTTCGACCTGTTGTGGATCGAGCGGCTGTCGACCGCGGTGCGGCTGGTGCGCGGCGTCGGCGCCCTGCTCGGCGGCGTGCTGGTGCTGGCCGGCGTGTTCACCATCTCCAACGTGATCCGGCTGACCGTCTACGCCCGCCAGGACGAACTCGACATCATGCGGCTGGTCGGCGCCACCCGCGCCTACATCCGCGGCCCGTTCCTGGTCGAGGGCATGCTGCAGGGCCTGCTCGGCGGCCTCGTCTCGCTGGCCCTGCTCGGCCTCGCCTTTCGCTTCGTGACCCGCGAGTCCGAGGCGATCGCGGGCCTGCTCGGTCGCCCGCTCGCGTTCCTGTCGGCGGAGGCGGCGCTGGTGCTGGTGCTCGGCGGGGCGATGCTCGGCCTCGTCGGCAGCCTGGTCAGCCTCGGGCGCTCGCGGCTCTGACCACGGCGCCGGGCGCGCCGACGCAAGCAAATCGCGGGCCGGAAAGGGCTTGACCCGCCGTGCGGGTGTGACCACACTCCCCCCAATCCGGTTTCCCGTCCGTCCTCTGGGGGAGGACAACCCATGAAAAACAGGATCTTCGCGAGCCTCCTCGGGCTCGGACTTCTGCTGCCCGCCTGTCCGGCTGCGGCGCAGGAAATCAACGGCACCATCGTCGGCACCGTCAGCGACCAGACCGGCGCGGTGCTGCCGGGCGCCATCGTCGTCGTCAAGAACGTCAAGACGGGCTTCACCCGCGAGGTGGTCACCAACGAGAGCGGCCGCTTCCTGGCCGCCTTCCTCCCGATCGGCACCTACGACCTCACCGTGACGATGAGCGGCTTCCAGCGGTGGACGGCGAAGGCGATCGAGGTGCACGTCTCCGACCGCCTCGAGTTCGCCCCGCTGCTGAAGGTCGAAGGCCTCGCCACCGAGGTGATGGTGACGGCCGCGGCCTCCTCGGTGCAGCCGACGGGCCAGGTCCAGAACCTGATGGGTTCGACCCAGGTCACGGAGCTGCCGATCAACAACCGCAACTTCATGCAGCTGGCGACGCTGGTCCCCGGCGTGACCTCGGCGCTCGACGACGAAGCCCAGGTCGGCCTGACCAGCCGCGCGGACATCTCGATCAACGGCAAGCGCCGCAACTCGGTCAACTGGCTGGTGGACGGCGCCTCCAACGTCGACGTCGGCTCCAACATCACGCTGCTGTCGACACCGACCCTCGAGTCGATCGAGGAGTTCAAGGTGATCACCAGCAACTTCTCCGCGGAGTGGCCGCGCAGCGGCGGCGGCGTCGTCAACGTCGTCACCAAGTCCGGCACCAACAAGTACCGGGCCTCGGCCTACGAGTTCTTCCGCAGCGACTCGATGAACGCGAACTCGTTCTTCCGCAACCTGTCGACCAACCCGGACATCGCCAGCAAGCCCGCCAAGCTCGACTACAACAACTTCGGCTACACCCTCGGCGGCCCGATCATGAAGGACAAGTTCTTCTTCTTCTGGTCCCAGGAGTGGCGGAAGATCGAGCGCGCGCCGGCCAACCTGACCGCCAACGTGGTCGACCCGGCCTGGCTCAACGACCCGGCCAACCTCAACTACGTGGCGCCGGCGCTGCGCGACCCCAACGCCGTGCGACTGCTGGCGGCGTGGCCGCAGCCGAACGTCGGTACCAACCGCTACGTGACCACGGCGCCGAACAAGAACGACACCCGCCAGGAGGTGCTGCGCCTCGACTACACGCTGTCGCCGAAGTGGCGGGCGATGGCCCGCTACACCCACGACCAGAGCGTGACCGAGGAGGTGGGCGGCCTGTTCTACGGCCTGGCGGTGCCCGGCATCGCGACCACCGAGACGACGGTCCCCGGCAACATCTTCGTCCTGCAACTGAACGGCACGATCAACGACAGCACGCTCAACGAGATCAGCTACCAGTTCTCGAGCAACAAGATCGGGACGATCAACCCCGACGGCACCCGCGGCACCCGCGAGGACTACGGCTACACGGGCTCCGAGCTGTTCGCCCAGAACAACTCGGGCCGGATGCCGACCGTGTCGGTCAGCGGGCTGTCGTTGATCGGCTCCAACCAGCTCATCAACATCGAGTACAAGAACCACACCTTCACCGACAACCTGACCCTGGTCCGCGGCAACCACACGATCAAGCTCGGCGGCCTGGTCAGCTTCGAGTCGAAGGACGAGAACGCGGCCAACGAGACGCAGGGTCGCTACACCTTCGTCACGGCCGGCGGCTTCACCGCGTTCCAGAACTTCCTGCGCGGCAACGCCGGCGGCCTGTGCGGCACCGGCTGCACGTACTCCGAGGCCGAGCGCGACGTGACCAACCACTTGCGCTTCAACCGCTACGAAATGTTCGTGCAGGACACCTGGAAGCCCAGCTCGAACCTGACCCTCGACTTCGGCATCCGCTACGCGATCTACCCGGGCGTCGAGGACACGGAAGACGTGCTGACCAACTTCGACCCGGCGCTGTACGACCCGGCCGCCGCGCCGCGCTTCGCCAACGCCGCCGGCACGCTGCTGGTGGCCGGCACCGGCAACCCGCTCAACGGCATCGTCGTGGCGGGCAGCAACTCGCCCTACGGGAGCCGCATCCACGCGACCGACAAGAACAACATCGCGCCGCGCTTCGGCTTCTCGTGGGATCCGGGCCACGAGTCGAAGACGATCGTGCGCGGCGGCGTCGGCGTCTACTACGACCAGCCGCTGGTCGGCATCTTCGAGCAGAACGCGTTCGTCAACCCGCCCTACGTCAACACGGTCAGCGTCCAGAATCCCGTGCTCGGCAGCCCCGGCGCCGGCGTGCCCCCGGGCACCACGGCGGTGCGCAACCTGATCGCCTCCTCCGACCCGTTCGACAACCCGCGCACGATCGAGTGGAACATCGGCGTCGTCCGCCAGCTCTACTCGCGCGGCGTCGCCGAGCTCACCTACGTCGGCACCCGCGGCGACGGCCTGATCCGGCCGATCGAGATCAACCAGGCGCAGCCGGCGGACGTGGTCGCGCTCGGCTCGCTCAACATCGCCCGTCCCTACGACGGCTTCGGCACGATCCAGATGCGCCAGACCTCGGCCAAGGCGCGCTACCACGGCCTGCTGTTCAACTTCCGCCACGACGCCGGCCGCGCCGGCCTGTTCAACGTCGCCTACACCTTGTCGAAGAACATGGTCGACGCGACCAACGACCGCGACGCCGTCGACCTGCCGCAGAACCCGCTGGACCTCGACGCCGAGTACGCGCTGGCCCGCACCGATCGCACCCACGTGCTGTCGCTCAACTGGGTCTACGAGCTGCCGTTCTTCAAGGACGGCAAGGGCCTGGCCAAGCAGGTCCTCGGTGGCTGGCAGATCTCGGGTATCGGCACCTTCCAGTCCGGGCCGCCGATCCCGCGCATCGCTCTCAGCAACACCAACAGCGGCCGCCGCGGCAACCGCGCCAACGAGGTCGCCGACCCGTTCGCCAACGTCCCGGCGGGCCTGTACTGGTTCAACCCGGCGGCCTACTCGGCCGCGCCCGACGGCAGCTACGGCAACAGCGGGCGTGCGCTGTTCCGCCTGCCCGGCCGCAACCAGTGGGACGTGACCGTGTCGAAGAACTGGTACCCGTCGGAGGGCACCCGCCTGCAGTTCCGCGCGGACTTCATCAACGCGCTGAACCACACCCAGTACACGACCGTGGACGCCTCGTGCACGGCCGGCACCAACCAGGCCAACCTCACCTGCGCCGTCCCCGGCTCCACGTTCGGCCAGGTCACCGGCACCCGCCTGCCGCGCGAGATCCAGCTCGGCCTGAAGTTCTACTGGAACTGACGCCGCAGGCCTGAACCTGCCAGGGCCCCGTCGCGCAGACCGCGCGGCGGGGCCCTCGTCGATTCAGGCCGTTCGCGACTACTCGCCGTCGAGCTTGCAGATGCCGGCGGGGCTGTTGTGGATCACGCCCCAGTCGCCCTCCTCGATCACGCACACGCCGCAACTGCCGCTCGCCGAGCAGGCGCGAAACTTGCCCCAGGACGTGATGTCCACCATGTACTGCGTGATGTCCTTCAGGACACAGGCGGCGCCGACGTTCGGCAGGCCCTCGCCGCTGCAGGCGACGTTCTGGGCGTTGACGACCTGGTACCAGTTGGGGCCGGGTCGCCCGGTGGCCGAGATGCCCGACAGGTAGTGGTCGCAGGCCTCGCGCTGGGGATCGGTCTCGAGACGGGTGTTGCAGAACTCGCCGCCGAGGCCCACCGCCGCGCAGTACTGGGCGTTCTTCACCTGCGGGCTGGCGTTGATGATCTTGCGGTTGCGCGAGGGTTCGAGCTGGACCTTGATCCGATAGCCGTACATGTCGGCGGGGTTCGGTAGCGGCGTGCCGCAGGCGGCCGCGAACGGGTTCGGGGTCGGCGTCGGGGTGGGGGTCGGCGTGGTCGCGCCCGTGGGCGGGGAGGGGACCGAGCCGCCGCCGCTGTCTCCGCCGCCGCAGGCGGCAAGCGGCAGCAGGGCCAGGCCCAGCCCGGCGAGCAGACGAAGACGACGCATCGACGACCTCCTTCTCAGTGAGCGCATGAAGTCTTGATCATGCCCCGCCTCGTGTCCGGCGCGGGTGGACGCGGCGTGCAGCCCCGGCGAGCGGGTCAGGCGACGGCGACCACCAGGACCCTCGCGCGAACAGCGGAGCTGTTGCTCCACAGTCGGAGCTCGCCGCGCAGGATGGTGGCCGAATCGCCGGCCTTCAGCGTGAAGGCGTCCGGCCCCAGCCGCAGCTCCACCTCGCCCTCGACGACGAAGGCGAACTCCTCGCGTGGTTGTGCCGTCGGGTGCTTGCCGCTGCGACCGCCGGGCTCGAGCGTGATCAGCAGCGGCTCGAGCAGGCGGCTGCGGGTCATCGGTCCGAGCGCTTCGATCGTCGCCTGCGACCACTGGCTGAGCAGCTCCGTGCGCTCCGACGCTCGCACCACGACGCCGCCCTCGGCCTTGCCCAGCGACGCGAAGAATTCGCCCAGGGTGACGCCCAGCGCGCACGCGATCCGCTCCATCGAGTCGATCGAGGGCGAGACCTGGCCGGTCTCGAGCTGCGAGATGAAACTGGGCGAGAAGCGGGTCACGCCGGCGAAGGCCCGCAGGCTCTGGCCCCGCTGCTCGCGAAGCCGACGGACCAGGTCGCCGATCGCCTGTTGCTTCAGCCGTACCACAGGAAAGATCCTAACAGGCACCGCGGTCCCCCCTTGTTCAGTCAGGAAGAACGGTCGACACGTACCCGCTCGTGCATGCGATCTACCCGCCGCTGTTCCCCGCCCTCGTCCATGCGGGCCTGGAGGCCGTCGGAGTGCCCAACTTGTGACTGCCGCGGGTGCTCTCACAACTGGCCACGGCCTGTGTCGTGCTGCTGTTCGCCGCGCTGCTCTGCACCGCTCCGGGCTGCGCACGGGCAGCCGCCGGCCGCTGTTCGCGCTCGCCTTCTTCACGCGCCACACCGCCGGGTGGGCACCGGCCGCCGTGCTGCTCGGCGGCGTTCTCGACCCCGTGCGGCGCCGGCGGATGCCGGCCTACAGCTCGTAGGTGCGGCCCTGCTCCAGGATCTGCAGGCGCGGATCGGCGATCGCCAGCACCTGCTCCGTGAGCGTCGCGACGTGCCGCGGCTTGAAGCCGTAGAGGTAGATCGGCACGTCGCGCTTGATCTTCTTGACCTCCTCCGCCAGCGTCTGCGGCGAGAGGTGGCCCGAGATGTCGGCGATCCGCTGCAGCTCGTTGGGAAACGAGCACTCGGTGATGATCGCCTTCAGGTTCTGCGTGTCGTTGACGATCTCCCAGAAACGGTGGGTGGGGCCGGTGTCGGCGGAGAAGGCCAGCGCCGAGTGGGCATCCTCGACGATGAAGCCGGCGGTGGGCACCAGGTGCGAGACGCGGATCGCGCGCGCGGTCAGCCCGGCCACGTAGAACGGCTGCTCGTCGTGGACCTGGAGCAGCCGCAGCACCGGGTTCTTGTCGTTGGGCAGGCAGGTGAAGTCGGGCCAGGTCGAGTTGTTGAACAGGTGGTTTTGCAGCGCGTCGACGACCTCGGGCAGGGCGTGGATGCGCAGGCTGAAACCCGGCACGCTGAAGTTGTTGTCGATGATGAACGGCAGGCTGCAGGTGTGGTCGAGGTGGGCGTGCGAGATCAGGATGTCCCGCACGTCTTCCTGCTCGGACAGGCTGAGCGCGCCCGTCACCCATCCACCGTCGAGGCTGAGCACGTCGTTGACCAGGAAGGCCGTCATCCCGATCGACTGGACGTTCCCGCCGTAGCAGCCGAGGACCTTGAACTTCATCGTGGAAGCGTCGCCTTCGGCTCCAAGTGATTCAGGTGCAGCGCTTTGGAGGGAAGTTCGCGTCCAGAACGTAACACGCCCGTCTCGGAAGTGTCAAGACGGGCGGGGAAGTCCCGGGCTCCCCGCCCGTCCCATCGTCCAAGCCCCGTGATTAGAGAGGCTTGCGCGTGAAGTGGTAGAGCGAAAAGGCGAGCGCGCCGAAGCCCAGCATGCCGACGAAGTCGTTGCCGTCGAGGCCCAGCGCAGGGCCGAACTTGATCGCGTCCGGCGGCAGGAAGCCCTGCCCCTCGGCCAGCTTGATGCCGATCGCCAGCAGGCCGACGATGCCGCCGGCGGCGATCAGGCCCGAGGCGTACAGCGCACCGGGGCTGGCCTCGCCTTCCTCGGTCTGCTTCATCCCGCGCTCCGCCAGCGACTTGACCAGGCCGCCGCAGAAGATGGCAGCGGTGGTGCCGATCGACAGGTAGGAGCCGACCGCGAACGACAGCGAGCGGATGCCGAGCAGCTCGATCGCGATCACCAGGAACACGCCGAGCAGCACCAGGCCCCACGGCAGCTTCTGGTTGAGGATGCCGTTGATGACGACCGACATCAGCCGCGCCTGCGGCGCCGGCGCGTCCTGGCTGCCGATGCCCTGGGTCCACTGGTAGGCGACTTCGCCGGTCGTCTTGTCGGCCAGGTACTTGCCCTCGGGGATGGTCTTGGAGCCGATCACGTTGACGAGCGTCCAGGTCTTGCCCTCGTGCTCCTTCTCGCCCTCGACCACGGCGCCCTCGGACAACGCGTTGGCGTTGAGCGCGAGGCTGACCTTGTCGAACTTCTGCAGGCCGGTGTTCATCGCGATCAGCGTCAGGCCGATGATCACCGCCGAGGCCGACACGCCCGCGAACAGGCCCATCTGCTGGTAGGCCGGGGTGGCGCCGACCAGGAAGCCGGTCTTCAGGTCCTGCGAGGTGGCGCCCGCGTTGGCCGCCGCGATGCAGACGACGCCGCCGATCGACAGCGCCAGCACGCCGTAGGCGGGCGCGGTCCAGCCGGCGGCCAGGAACAGCGCACAGGTCGCCATCAGGGTCGCGATCGTCATCCCCGAGACCGGGTTGGCCGAGGTGCCGATCAGGCCGCAGATGCGGGCGGACACGGTCACGAACAGGAAGCCGAAGACCACCACCAGCACCGCGGCCGCGGCGTTGTGCAGCCACGAGGTCGGCGCGCCGGGCACCGGCAGGAAGGTGAGCACCGACCACATCATCAGCACGATCGCCGCCGAGCCGCCGAGCACGACGATCGACGGCAGGTCGCGGTCGATGCGAGCGCCGACCGTGGCGCCGCCGCCGGCGTCCTTCTTCGCGAAGCCGGCCGTCAGCGCCGAGACGATCGTGGGGATCGTCTTGACCAGCGTGATCAGGCCCGCCGCCGCGACGGAGCCGGCGCCGATGTAGCGGATGTAGTAGTTCCAGAGCTGGTCGGAGGTCATCTGCGCGATCGGGATCGGGCTCGGGTAGATGGGGTCCGGCACCAGCGAGCCGAAGAACTTGATCGCCGGCATCATCACCATCCACGAGAACACGCCGCCGGCGAAGATCACGCCCGCGACCTTGGGGCCGATGATGAAGCCGACGCCGAGGTACTCGGAGGTGATCGCGGCGCGCAGCGAGGCGCCGGGCAGGAAGCCCGGGTTGTAGGTCGGCACCTCCTTCAGCACGCCGAAAGCGTTGCCGTTCTGCAGCAGCGTGTAGACGCCGCCGAGGCCGAGGCCGTAGAAGACCCGGCTGGCGAACGAGCCGCCCTTCTCGCCGGCGATCAGCACGTCGGCGCAGGCGGTGCCCTCGGGGTAGAGCAGGTTGCCGTGCTCCTGGACGATCAACTGGCGGCGCAGCGGGATCATGAACAGCACGCCCAGCCAGCCGCCGATCAGCGCCAGCAGGAAGATCCGCGAGTACTCGAGCGAGAAGCCGAGGAAGATCAGGGCGGGCAACGTGAAGATCACGCCGGCGGCCACCGACTCGCCGGCCGAACCCGTGGTCTGGACGATGTTGTTCTCGAGGATGGTCGCCTTGCCCAGTGCGCGCAGCAGGCTGATCGAGAGCACCGCGATCGGGATCGAGGCCGACACGGTGAGGCCGGCGCGCAGGCCGACGTAGACGGTGACGGCGCCGAAGATGACGCCGAACACCATGCCGACGAGCACCGCCCGGACCGTGAACTCCGGCACCGGCGACGCGTCGGGGATGTAGGGCTTGAACTCGCTGGCCGCTCGCTCCTGGGACATCGGTTTCTGGCTCCTCCGGCGGGATCTCTACGGGCTGCGCGCGGCGCGGGCGGGGCCGCCGCAAAAGGACCGAATCGGCGGATCGTAGCCGTGCCACCCGGGGGGCGCAACGCGGCGCCCGGTCTACCCCCGGCGCCGGAACGCGATTTGCCTATACTGGCTTCAGGATGTCCACGCCCGTCCACCGGCTCGCCCTGTCGTTGTGCGCCGCCCTGACGCTGTCCGTGGCCGCGCCGGCCGTCGCCCAGATGGACGACTACGAGGCCCGCTTCGGCCCGCCCGTCGACGTGGCGCTCGACGACCTGGTCGGCAGCGGCGCCTCGTACCAGGACCGGGCGGTGCGGACCAAGGGCCGGCTGGAGATGGTCGACCTCGGCAGCTACGCCTTCCGCACCCTGATGTACGGGCAACTGATCCGGCTGATACCCGTGCAGGAGGTGTCCTTCGAGTGGGAGCAGGCCGCGCGCTCCTGGATCGGCCGCGACGTCGAGATCGTCGGCGTGTTCCAGGCCAACCAGGCGTCGGCCGCCAACTCCGGCTCGCAGTCGATGTTCTTCATCCAGTTCTGGCGCTTCACCGGCCCGGCCGAGGAGATCAAGGGCGAGATCAAGGCCACGGACCTGACGCTCGAGCAACTGGTCGACGGCAACGGCCGCTGGGACGGAAAGATGGTCCGCGTCAGGGGCCAGTTCCGCGGGCGCAACCTGTACGGTGACCTGCCGTCGCGCTCGATGCGCGACCGCCGCGACTGGCTCGTCAAGGACGACATGTGGTCGGTCTGGGTCGGCAACCGCAAGCCGAAGGGCGACGGCTTCGACCTCGACGTCGACTCGAAGCGCGACACCGCCAAGTGGGTCGAGGTCTACGGCAAGCCGTTCACCCGCGCCGGCATCGTGTACATCGAAGCCGTGCGCGTGCTGCTGTCGAAGCCGCCCTCCGCCGACAAGTCGCGGGCCCAGGCGGCGCCCACGCCGCCACCCCCGCCGCGGCCCGTGCTGCCGCCGGTCGTCGTCTTCACGCTGCCGGTCGAAGGCGAGCCGATCGCGCCCGACGGACGGTTGACGGTCCAGTTCAGCAAGGACATGGACGAGCGCACCTTCGCCGGCCGGGTGCAGTTGCGCTACGCCGGCCCGCGGCTGCCGGGCGACCGCGACTTCGTCGGCCTGCGCCTGATCTACGAGGGCGGCCTGAAGGCGCTGATCGTCGACCCGGGCGATGCGCTGCGGCCCGGGCGCACGCTGGAGCTGCTGCTGCTGCCGGGCATCACCGACCTGACGGGGCGGGAGCTGGTGTCCCGCCCGGGCGGCACGACCTCGCTGGAAGCCGCAGAGATCGTCCGCTTCCGCGTCGGGAGCTGAGGGAGGCCGCCCCCGGGGTGCGGGGGCGGAGCCGCGTCCGTTCGCGGCGTGAGCCCCCGCGGCCCGAGCGCCGGGGTTCCCCCGGCGCGAGCCGCCTATGAATCCAGCAGGGTCTTCAGGCGGCCGGGCAGGTCGGCGGCCTTGTCGGCGATCTCCTCCGCCATCTGCTTGCGGCGGTCGCCCAGCAGCCGCCGCAGGCGGCCGTCCTGCAGGGCGAGGATCGCGACGGCCAGGTGGCCGGCGTTCTTGGCGCCCATCGCGCCCACGCCCACCGTCGCCACCGGGATGCCGGGCGGCATCTGCACGGTCGAGAGCAGGGCGTCGAAGCCCAGGAGCGGCGACGACGCCAGCGGCACGCCGATCACCGGCAGCGTCGAGTGCGCCGCCATCGCGCCTGCCAGGTGCGCGGCCCCGCCGGCGCCGGCGACGATCACCTTCAGGCCGCGGCGCTCGGCGTTGCGGGCGAACGCCGCCGCCTCCTCCGGGCTGCGGTGGGCGGAGAGCACGCGCATGTCGTACTCCACGCCGTAGACCTCGAGCACCCGCGCCACGTCGGCCATCACGGGCAGGTCCGAGTCGCTGCCCATCACGATCCCGACCCGCGGCTCCGCCTTCGACTTGTTCGGCACGGCCTTCGCTCCTACTTGGCTGCGGCGGCGCCCAGCCTCGCGATCGCGCGGCCGCCGATGTCCTTGCGGTACGTCATGCCGTCGAAGGCGACCTTCGCGGTCGCCTCGTACGCGCGCTGCACGGCCGCGGGCAGGCTGGCACCCAGCGCCGTCACGCCCAGCACCCGGCCGCCGACGGTGACCAGCTTGCCGTCGCGGAGCGCTGTCGCAGCGTGGAAGACGGCCACGTCCGCCTGGCCCGCGAGGTCCTCGAGGCCGCGGATCTCCTGGCCGGTCTGGACGGCCTCCGGGTAGCCGGCGGCGGTCACGACCACGCACGCGCAGGCCTCCTTGGCCCACTCCAGCTTGACGTCCTTGAGCTGGCCCGCGGCTACGCCCTGCAGCACCGGCACCACGTCGCTCTTCAGCCGGGCCAGGATCACCTGCGCCTCGGGGTCGCCGAAGCGGGCGTTGAACTCCAGCACCTTCGGCCCCTTGTCCGTGATCATCAGCCCGGCGTAGAGCACGCCCTGGAAGCGGCGGCCCTCCTTCTCGAGCCCGGCGATCGTCGGCAGGATCACCTCGGCCATCACCTGCTTGTGGGCGTCGAGCGTGAGGTGGGTCGCCGGCGAGACGGCACCCATGCCGCCGGTGTTGGGCCCGGTGTCGCCGTCGCCGACGCGCTTGTGGTCCTGCACCGAGACCATCGGTAGCACGGTCTTGCCGTCCGAGAAGACGAGGAACGAGACCTCCTCGCCGGGCAGGAACTCCTCGATCACGATCTTCGCGGTGGCCGAGCCGAAGCGCTTGTCGGTCATCAGCGCGCGGGCGGTGGCCTCCGCCTCCGCCTGGTCCTTCGCCACCACGGCGCCCTTGCCGCCGGCCAGGCCGTCGGCCTTGAGCACGACCGGGAAGCCGAACGGTGCCCGCGCGCAGCAGGCGAGCGCCTCGTCGAGCGAGTTGCAGACCTCGTAGCGGGGCGACGGCACCTTGTGGCGCGACATGAACTCGCGGGAGAAGGCCTTGGAGCCTTCGATCTCGGCGGCGCCGCGGGTCGGCGAGAAGATCGGCAGGCCGCGTCGCGAGAACTCGTCGGCGATGCCCAGCACCATCGGCAGCTCGGGCCCGACCACGGTCAGACCGACGCGGGCGTCCTGGGCGAAGTCGGCCAACTCGACGATGTCGGAGGTCTCGATCGGCAGGCAGGTGGCCAGTTGCGCGATGCCCGCGTTGCCGGGCGCGCAGTAGACCTCCTTGACCAGCGGGCTCTGACGGATCTTCCAGACGAGCGCGTGCTCGCGTCCCCCGTTGCCGACGACGAGAACC
Organism: Vicinamibacteria bacterium; assembly: GCA_023701125.1. Classification (GTDB taxonomy): domain Bacteria; phylum Acidobacteriota; class Vicinamibacteria; order Fen-336; family Fen-336; genus WYBL01. The sequence goes on from JAMPXO010000005.1 coordinate 50,906, forward strand.
TTCAAACGGACACCCCTTGCCACGCACGACCGCAGAAACGCTGCGCGAAACCTCTCACGCCGGGGCGTCAGTGTCAACGGTCTGAACGCGCCTTTTGCTATTCTCGGCGCCAGCATGCGCCGCATCCAGCCCGTCCAGCGCAGCGTCGACCTCGCCGCGCGGCGGGCGGTGATCGACTTGCGCACGCGGGTCCGGGACGCCGCGCGCCACGTCTTCACCCTCGACCTCTACTCCCACCTCGACGAGCGCCACCCCGAGACCCACGCCGGCTGGTGGGCGCTGCGGCTGCCGGAGGGCGACGCCCAGGTCCGGGTCGGGCTCGACCTGACCACGATCGGCCCGCATTCCGTGTGGCTGGAGCGGGACGGCCAGCGCGAGGGCGCGATCGACTCGTGGACCAACCCGGACTACCGCTTCGCCCCGCTGATCGGCATCCAGTGCGTGCTGCGCTCGCCCGAGGGTCGGGTGCTCGAGAACCGCTTCGTGACCGGCAAGGTCAACGATCCGACGGTGATGGCCGGCTACTACAAGAAGCTCCACGCCGAGGGCGGCTACACGCCGGTCGAGCCGTTCCTGTTCGAGTTGCACGCCGAGATGCTGCGGCGGCTCGAGCCGCTGTTCCTGCGCCACGTGCCGAAAGGCGGGGTGGTGCTCGACGCCGGCTGCGGGCGCAGCTTGTTCACCGAGATCCGCCCCGACTGGCCGTTCCGGGTCGTGGCCTCGGACGTCGACCTCGACCTGCTGAAGAGCCGTCGCGACGCCTTCCCGCAGGTCGAGTGGGCGGTCGGCTCGGCCCACCCGCTGCCGTTCAAGGACGCGGCCTTCGACGCACTGTTCGCGGGCGAGTTGATCGAGCACCTGGGTGACCCCGCGCCGGCCGTGGCCGACTTCCACCGCGTGCTGAAGCCGGGCGGGACCTTGATCCTGACGACGCCCAACCGGCTGCGGCTCGCCAACCTGGTCGACCGCTCCGACCGGCCGTACAGTCCCGATCACCTGTCGGAGATGTCGTACGACGAGGTCGCGGTGCTGCTGCGCGCGGGTGGCTTCGAGATCGTGCGCACGACCGGCTTGCACCTGGAGCTGTTCCTCAACTGGTTCTCGCCGCTGCCCAAGCTCGACTGGCTGCAGCGCTACTGGAACCGGCCGTGGGCGGTGCCGCTGATGCGGCTGATGCTGAAGGCCGGCGGGCTGTTGCCGCGCTACGCGGTGGACCTCGTCTTCGTCTGTCGGCGGCTCGCGCCGTGAGTGAATCACGGCGCTCGGGCCACTGGGCTCCGTCGCACAGCTCCTCCGCCCAGACCCGGGCACGCCGGCTCGGGCCGTGAACGTGCGCGGCCTGGGCGCCTTGGCCGCGCTGACGTGCTGGGCTGCCGCGCTGCGCTGGTTCCCCGAAGGACTGCCCTACCGGCCCGCCTGGCTCGAGGCCATGCCCGCGCTCCCGCTGGTCCTGGCCGCGATCGCGCTCGCCGGGTTGTGGGCGTGGCGCAGCGGCGTCTTCGTGCCCGAGCATCCGCTCTCGCGCGAGGAGCGTCACGCGCTCTGGCTGTGCATCGGCCTCGCACTGCTCTTGCGGTTGCCGATGGCGATCCAGGCCGGCGCGGGCTTCCTGACCCCCGACGGCGCGCTGTCGGGCACGGTCGCCCTGCATGCCCGCGACGGCGTGCGCCACCACGTGTTCGTGCCCCACGTCCCCTACAGCGGCTCGCTCAAGTCGCACCTCGCGGCGGCGCTGATGTCGTTCGTCGACCCGGTGCGGGCGTTCGCGCTGGCCTCGATCGCGTTCGTGCCGCTGTTCGTCGCCGGCGTCTTCCTGCTCGCCCGCGCGGCGGCGCCTGGCCGCGAACGCATTTCGGCGCTGGGAGCCGGGTTGTGGGCCGCGTTCACGCCCGCCTTCGTCACCCGCTACACGCTCTCCAACGACGGCAACTACGTCGAGGTGCTGGGTCTCGGCGCGCTGGCGCTGTGGCTGTGCGCGCAGTCGCTGGGCGAGCGCGCGTCGGTGCCGCGCTGGGGCGCCATCGGGGCGCTGCTGGGCCTCGCCTTCTGGTGCCACATCCTGGGCGTGATCCCGCTCGCGGCCTGCGGGCTCGCGCTGTTGCCGTGGTCGCCGCCGCGCCGCGCGCTCGCCGCCGTGCCCAGCCTGGCGGCGGGGTGGCTGACCGGCTACGCGCCAGGCGTCCTGTGGAATCTCGCCAACGCCGGGCAATCGTTCGGCTACCTGCTGCCCGGCGGCGAGAAGGTCGCGGGCGCCGAGGCGGCCCCGGGGTGGGGCGAGCGGTTGTGGACCCTGGTCAGCGACCAGTGGCCCGTGCTGCTCGGCTACGACCCCGGCTGGAGCCCGGTCGCGGACGTGGTCCTGCGCGTGGGCGCCTTCGCCGCGGTCGCGCTCGCGCTGGTCGCGCTCGCGCGACTGGCAACGGCCGCGCCGGACGCGGGCCGTGCGGCGCGGCGGGTGGTGCTGCTCTTCGCCCTGGTCAACACCGTCGTCGCGCTGGTCGCGCTGCCGCAGATCGCGGGCAACCCGCGCTACATCCTGTTCCTGGCGGCACCGGTCGCGGTCGCGATGGGGGTGATGGGGACGGGGCCGCGGGGCCGCGTCGCGCTGGCGGCGGTGCTGGCACTCGGCGCCGTCGGCTCGATCGTCCAGCTCCCCGGGGCGGCGGAGGCCGACGGCAGGTGGCGGGCATTCGCGGCCGATCTGCGCGCCGCCGGGGTGCGCCACTGCCACACGGACTTCTTCATCGCGGCCAAGCTCAATTTCGTCTCCGGCGGCGACGTCACCTGCTCGGCGAAGCTGGGGCCGACCACGACCGAGTACTTCTTCGAGCACCGCCGCGCGGCCGACGCCGCCCCGGACGCGGCACTGATCGCGGTCAACGCGACCCACGCCGACAAGCTGGAGCGCCGCCTGCAGCGGCTGGGCGTCGGCTACCGCCGGCTGGACTCGATGAAGCCGGTGCTCCACGCCTTCTCGCGCCCCGTCGACCCGGCCGAGCTGTTCCCCGGCGGCGAGTTCCCGCTGCGCTGAGCCGCTACTGGCCGATGATGCGGACCGTGCCCGCGGCCGGCAGGTCGCGCGAAGACTGCTGGAGCGAGAGCAGTTGCGCCGCCAGCGCCAGCGACTGCAGGGACCGGCCCGGGTGGCAGTCCCCCTTGCCGCCCGGCACCACGTAACGCTTGCCGTCGTACGTCGCGGCCACCGGTCCGGCGGGGCACTTGCCGCCCTCGCGCACGACGAACAGCCGCCGCTCGGTCTCCGCCTGGCCGGGGGTGCGCGGGCTGAGCACGACCTCGCGCCCGGGCCGCGCCATCTCGCCGAGGTAGAAGATCACCGACTGCGGCGAGCGTGCCACCAGCCGGGCGCGGCGCACCGAACCCTCGACCGTCGCCGTCTCGAACGAGCGCTTGGTGTCGTAGAAGATCGCTCGTGACTCGGGCACCGGCGCGCCGTACGGTCCCGCGCAGGGGTCGAAGCCCTGCATCGCCAGTCGCAGCCGTTCCGCCGGCCGCACGAGCTGGAAGCGGCCATCCTTGCGTGCGCTCACCCGCAGTCGGCCGCTCGCGGCCTGGATCAGGGTGCCGAGGCGCGCGGCCTCGGCGGCCTCGACCGGCGGGCCGATCTCCTCGTTCAGGTGGTCGTCGGCCTCCCACGCGCCGCTCGCGGCCGCGGCGTTCACGACCTGGCGGAAGACGGGGAAGGTGGGGTCCTGCGGGTCGTTCTGCAGTTCGCGCAGTTCTCCTGCCTGGCAGGCGATTTCGATCCGCTCGATCGTCATCAGCAGCAGGATCTCGCGCACGAAGCCCTGGTCCCAGAAGTACTCGAGCAGCTCGAATGACAGCGGGGTCATGATCCCGCGCGTGAACTCCTGCGAGTCGAGCACCGCCATGTCGAAGGTGGGCGAGTCGGACACGGAGTAGGACGGGCCGATCGAAGCCCGCTCCAGCGCGTCGGCGTTGCCGGTGACGCCGACCCGGGCCTCGCTGCGCACGCTGCCGGTGATCCGGGTCAGGCCCGTGAACACCATCATTCGCCGGTCGCGCGAGCGCAGCACGTTGAGCAGCAGCATCTCGCCGCGCGCCTGCTCTACCGCCGTGTTGTAGCTGACGGTGCGCCGCGAGATCGCGCGCGGGCCGACGCAGCCGAGCAGTGTCGTCGCCAGTGCCGCGGCCAGCGCGACGGTCGTCCCCCGGTGCTTCATGCCCCTTCCTCTCACGCCGCCCGATCCGGCCCCGCCACCGCGGTCGCCTTGTCGCGCCGCAGGTGAGCGACCAGGATGCGAATCACCCCCAGCGAGACCTCGGGGTGCTCGCGCATCAGCTCCCAGAACGGATCGCGACGGATGCGCAAGGCGACCACGTCCGTCTCCGCGACGCAAGTGGCGGCCCGTGGTTCGCCGGTCAGGATCGACAGCTCGCCGATCACGTCGCGAGGCCCGATCCGGCCGGGACGGCGCACGCCGTCGACGTCGATCGTGACCTGGCCCTCGACCACGATGTAGAGCGCGTCGCCGGCGTCGCCCTGGCGCAGGATCGTTTCGCCGGGCGCGAACGCCGCCTGCTCGACGATCTCGAGCAGGCCCGCGACCTCCTCGCCTGGGATGTCGCGGAAGAGCGGGACCTGCTTGAGGAAAAGGATCTGTTCGAGCGGCACGAGCGGCATCGGCGGGACCTCCGGGACGGCGCCGGCGGCAAGCCAGGCGAGAGCGGCGCGGGCGGCGCCGCGGACCAGCGGATCGGGATCGTCGGCGGCGTCCTCGGCCAGCGTGGCGAGTGGTGTGGCGCCGCTGCGGGCGACCGCGTCGAGCGCGATCGCCCGCCACCACGACGACGGGCTCGCGCACAGCCGGGCGACGAGCGCGTCGAAGCCGACGTGCTTGAGCAGCAGTCGCTTCTCTGCCGCCTCCAGGCGCTGCGCGGCGTTGCCGCCGAGGCAGGGCGCGGCGAGGCCGCGGACAGAGGCGGCGACCGAGTCGACGAGCTCCAGCGCCTCCGCCACCTTGCGCCCCTCGCCGCGGGTCAGCGCCTCGCGCAGCGACGGCAGCGGCAGGCTCGAGTGGAGCAGACCGAGCAGGTCGAGCACCCGCGCGCGGTCGGCCGCGAACGCGCCCGCCAGTGCTTCCTCGAGCAGGGTGCCTGCGGCCCCGGCCTGGCGCACGTCCTCGAGCGCCAGGAAGCGCTCGAACGCCAGCCGCAGCTCGGCGTCGAGGCGGGCGTGCACGACGACCAGGTCTGGCGGCGGCGCGCCGCCCTGTTCGCGCAGGGCCAGCAGCCCGGCCACGGCCGCGCCACGCACGCCGTCGTCGGTGTCCTGCAGCGCCGCGGCGAGCAGCGGTGCGGCCAGCACGCCGAGTCGGGGCAGCGCGCGCGCCACCTGCTGACGCAGGTCGGCGGGCCGCGCTGGGTCGCGCAGCAGCGCGGCCAGCGCGTCCGGCTGGCCCGCCCCGCACTGGACGAGGGCCTGCAGCGCCGCCTGGCGCACCCCCGGGTCGGCGGCGGCGTCGGCCAGCGCCCGCTGCAGCTCCGGGGCGCCGACGTGGCCCGCAGCCTGGATCGCGGCCAGCCGCACGCGGCGGTCGGGGTCGGCGATCAGCTCCAGCAGCGGGTGGTAGAAGCTCGGCACGCCGAGCTGGCCCAGCACCCGCGCGCCCTCGCGCCGCTCGCCGGGGTCGGCGCTGCCGAGCATCGCGTGCAGCGGAGCGCCCGCGTGGAGGAAGCCGGCCAGGCCGCCGTGGCGAACCAGCGCCACCACCGCGGCGCCGCGTGGACCGGGGTCGGGGTCGCCGAGCCGCGCGGTCAGCTCCGGCACGGCCGCGGCACCGTGGGTGCTGGCGAAGGCGCGGCAGGCCGCCTCGCGCACGGCCGGCACGGGGTCGTCGAGGCGGGCCCGCAGCGCGTCGTCCAGGCTCGCCACCGGCCGCTCCGCGAGCAGCTCCAGGACGGCGAGCCGCACCTCCTCGCTTTCGTGTGCGAGCAGCGGGCGCAGCAGCGGGCTCCAGTCCGCCTCGGGGGCCTGGCGCAGCAGGGTGAGGGCGTGGATCACCTTCGCCGGGTTCGGTTCGGCCAGCGCCGCCGCCAGCACCCGGCGCGAGGTCTCGTCGGCGAAGGCGATCTCGCCACGGGTGGCGTCGAGCCGGCGCAGCGCGATCGACTGGGCGAGGGCCGCGACGTACGCGCGTTCGGCCCGCAACAGCAGGAAGCCCCACAGGCCGAGCAGCGCCAGCACCGGCAGCACCCACTGCGTCACCGTCAGGCCGAAGAAGCGGTCCTGGAACAGGAACACGAGCCCGAGCGCCGCCACCATCGGCGGCTTCAGCACACCGTCGACCAGCGCCTTCGCCCGCGAGCGCGCCGCCGGGGCCAGCGGCAGGTAGAGCAGGTTGAAGGCGGAGTCGTTGACCGAGTACTTGAGCGCGACGTCGGCCGCCCGTGGTACCGCGACCGCCCACAACGCGCCGCCGGTGAGCAGCACGCCCGCGCTGCCGAGGCCGACCATCGCGGGCAGCAGCAGCAGCGCCGCCAGCACCCCGAAGCGCTCCATGAAGCGGCCGGCGAGCAACACCTGCACGGCCAGCGCGAAGCCGCCCGCGACCAGCCGCAGTCGGGCCAGGAACGAAACCATGGCCGAGCCGTCGCCGCCGTAGGCGTGCTTGAGGGCGAGGTCGAGCTGGTAATCGGTGACGTTGGCGACCAGCGCCACCACGATCGCGATCGCGCCCAGCGTGGCGACCAGCGGCGAGGCCAGGGAGTGGCGCAGGTCCGCGAGCAGGCCGGGGGTCGTTGCGGCCGGCGCGGTCGCGGCGTGGACGGAGGGCGGTGGCTCGCGGGCTACCGCTTCGCGGCCGCGCAACAGGCGCCGGGCCAGTGCCCCGGCGGCCAGCAGGCTGACGAACACCAGCGCCATCAGGTCTTCGGGTGCGAACTGGCGGGCGAGCTCGCCGAGGAACAGGCCGAAGGCGACGTTGGCGATCGCGCTGCCCGAGGACACGAGGCCGAACAGGCGGCGCGCCTCGCGCGGGTCGAACACGATCCCGGCCAGGGTCCAGAACAGGATCATCGACAGGTTGCCGGCGAGCTCGAGCAGGGAGAACAGCACCAGCAGGAACAGCCGCTCGTCGCGCAGCGGCGTGGCGCACAGCGCCCGCACGACGACGACCCCCAGCGCCAGCAGCAGGAACGTCCGCTCCATCACCCGGCCGTGCCCCGCCGCGATCCGCCGCGTGTAGCCGGCCGTGGCCGCGACCAGCAGCAGCGGCGGCACGATGAAGCGCAGCGGGATCGCCGAGGGCGGCAGTGCCGAGAGGAACATCGCGCGACCGACGAGCTGGCCGGTGATCACGATGCCGCCGACGCTGAACAGCGACAGCAGCAGCAGCAGCGCGACGCGCTCGGACTCTTCCGGCTGGATGCGGAAGAAGGCGAGCAGGTTGTCGCGGCGGCTCTGGGCCATCGATCGCGTGCGGCTCCTGGCGGCCGCGCGTCGCGGCCGGGACATGCATCGGGTCGGAGAGGACGCGCGAGTGTGACACAGGCGTGCAAACATCGCGGCCATGGCCGGTACGCTCTACGTCGTCGCCACGCCGCTCGGCAACCTCGAGGACATCAGCGCCCGCGCGCTGCGCATCCTGCGCGAGGCGGCACTGGTGGCCTGCGAGGACACCCGGCGCACCGGGCGGCTGCTGGCCGCCCACGCGATCGCCACGCCGCTGACCTCGTGCTTCGAGCACAACGAGCGGGCCAAGGTCGAGCGGCTGCTGGGGCTGCTGCGCGAGGGCAAGGACGTGGCGCTGTGCTCCGACGCGGGCACGCCGGGCATCTCCGACCCGGGCTACCGCGTGGTCCACGCCGCGCGCGAGGCGGGGTTGCCGGTGGTGCCGGTGCCGGGGCCGTCGGCGGTGATCGCGGCGCTCTCGGTGTCGGGCCTGCCGACCGACCGCTTCCTGTTCGTCGGCTTCCTGCCGGCGCGCGCCAAGCCGCGGCGCGAGGCGCTCGTGGAACTGCGCGGGCGCCGCGAGACGCTCGTCTTCTACGAGTCGCCGCTGCGCACGCTGGAGACGCTCGCCGACCTGCGCGAGGCGTTCGGCGAGCGGCCCGCGTTCCTGTGCCGCGAGGCGACCAAGATGCACGAGGAGTACCGGCTGGCCACGCTTTCCACCCTGCATGCCGAGGTCGCCGCTCGCGGCGAGCTGAAGGGCGAGGTGGTGCTGGTGGTCGGCGGCTCCGGCGAGGCGGTGGCGGAGGAGGCCGCGGCCGAGGTTTCGGTCGAGGATCTCTACGCGCGCCTGGTGGCGGAGGGCAAGACCCGGCGCGAGGCGGTCAAGGAGGTCGCCCGCCGGCTCGGCCTCAACGCCCGCGACGTCTACGACCGGGTCCTTTTGGCGGAAACCCCACCCCCGTTGCCTCCCGGGGACGATCAGCCCTAGAATTCCCTGTTTGCGCCGCGCCCTTCGTCCCGGGCGCACGGAAGGCGCGAATGCCGGCGTCGCGCCGCCCCCCGGAAATGGCTTCCGGGGCGAGTTGCGCCATCCGAGGCCGAAGGGGGGTCGAATTTTCTGGCTGAGATCAAGCTGCAAGAGGGCGAGTCGATCGAGAACGCCCTGCGTCGCTTCAAGCGCAAGGTTCAGCAGGAAGATGTCATCAAGGACATCAAGAAGCACAGCTTCTACCTGAAGCCCGGGGACAAGCGTCGCGCCAAGGAGGCGCTCGCCCGCAAGCGCAACCGCAAGAAGGCCCGCCGCGAGGCGGAGTAAGACCGAGAACGCCCCTGGGGGGGCGGGGGCGGAGGAGGCTTCGCCTCCGACGGAGCCCCCGCGGGACTGCCGCCGGATTCACTCCGGCGGCAGAACCCAATAGAGCCGCACCGGAGCCGCCACCGGCCCGGCGCGGCTTTTGCTTTTTCCGGGGCTACTCCGCCTGCAGGACCGTGATCGCGATGGCGTCGACGATGTCGTCGACCGAGCAGCCGCGGGACAGGTCGTTGGCCGGCTTGGCCAGGCCCTGCAGGATCGGGCCGATCGCGCGGGCGCCCGCGATGCGTTCGACCAGCTTGTAGCCGATGTTGCCGGCGCCGAGGTCGGGGAACACCAGCACGTTGGCGCGGCCCGCGACCTCGCTGCCCGGGGCCTTGCTCTGGCCCACCGCCGCCACCAGCGCCGCGTCGGCCTGCAGCTCGCCGTCGACCAGCAGCCCCTTCGCGCGGGCGCGCACCAGCCGCGCGGCCTCGGCGACCTTGCGGCTGCGCGGGTGGTCCGCCGAGCCCATCGTCGAGAACGACAGCATCGCCACCCGCGGCTCGATCTCGAGGAAGCGTCGCGTGTTCTCGGCAGCCAGGATCGCGATCTCGGCCAGCTCCTCCGCCGTCGGGTCGGGGTTGACGCCGCAGTCGGCGAAGACCAGCGCGCCGCCGTGACCGAGCTCGGCGCGGCTCGTCTGCATCAGCATGAACGACGACACCCGGCGCACGCCCGGGCGCGGCCCGATCCCGCGCAGCACGGCGCGCAGCGTGTCCGCGGTGGTCGCCCGCGCACCGGCCACCAGGCCGTCGAAGGCGCCGAGGCCCACCTGCACGGCGCCCCACAGCAGTGGCTGCTTCAGCGCGTCGCGGGCCTCTGTCGGGGACAGGCCGCGTGGGCCGAGGCGCTCGAGCAGATAGCGGACCGCGGTGTCCACCGTGCGCTCGTTCCCGCCGGGCGCCGCCAGTTCGACCCCGTCGAGGGCGAGGCCGCGGTCGCGGGCCAGCGCCCGCAGCGCCTCGGGGGCGCCGAGCAGGGTGGGCCGGGCCAGCCCCGCCGCGGCCGCTCGGGCCGCGGCTTCCAGCGTGCGCGGCTCGTCGCCCTCCGGCAGCACGATCCGCAGCGGTCGCCGGGCGGCGCGCGCTCGCAGGCGCTCGAGGAGGTCCACGGCCGGGGACGCTAGCACGCGGCACCGGATGCCGGAAGGCCTTGCCCGCCAATGCGTTGACACTCCCGAAATGCGTGTGGTAGCGTCGCCTCCGACTCACTTTCGAACTCCATCGCGGAGGAACAGGACGCCATGAAGATCGTCGAGCGCACGGTCGGAGAGATCATCATCCTCGACCTCCACGGGAAGATCCTGATCGGCGAGGGCGACGACGCGCTGCGCGATGCCGTCACCAAGCTGGTCGATTCGGGCGCGCAGAAGATCCTGCTGAACCTCGCCGACGTCCCGTACGTGGACTCGGCCGGCCTCGGCGAGATCGTTCGCTGCTACACCACCGTCAGCCGCAAGGGCGGGCGCCTGAAGCTGATCAACCTGACCAAGAAGATCCAGGACCTGCTGGCCATCACCAAGCTGCTCACCGTCTTCGAGACCTACGACTCCGAGGACGAAGCCGTCAAGAGCTTCTAAGGTCGGCCTCGAGCGGGGCGCTGCCGGGGCGCCCCGCGCTTCATCTTCCGAGGATCGTGCCGCCTCTCCTCGCCGCTCTCCGGCCCCACCAGTGGACCAAGAACCTGGTGGTGTTCGCCGCGCTCGGCCTCTCGAAGCACCTGTTCGAACTCGGGCCGCTGCTGCAGGCCGGGCTGGCTTTCTTGTGCTTCTGCGCGTTGTCGGGGACCGTCTACCTGGTCAACGACCTGGTCGACGTCGAGCGCGACCGGCTGCACCCCGAGAAGCAGCAGCGCCCGATCGCCAGCGGTGCCGTCTCGGTCCCGCTGGCCCGCTCCGCGGCGCTGGTGCTGGGCGCCGGCAGCCTGACCGTCGCGGCCCTGCTCTCGCTCGAGTTCCTGGCCTGCGCGATCGCCTACCTGGCCCTCAACCTGCTCTACTCGTTCCGGCTCAAGAACGTGGTGATCCTCGACGTGCTGTCGATCAGCCTCGGCTTCGTGCTGCGGGCGGTCGCCGGCGGGGTCGCGATCGTGGTGCCGATCAGCGACTGGCTGCTGGTGTGCACGATCCTGCTGGCGCTGTTCCTGGCCCTCGCCAAGCGCCGGGCCGAGATCACCGGGCTCGAGGCCGCGGCCAGCGGCCACCGCGCGATCCTTGCCGAGTACAGCCCGTACCTGCTCGACCAGATGATCTCGGTGGTCACCGCCTCGTGCCTGACGGCCTACGCGTTCTACACGCTGGCGCCGGAGACGGTGGCCAAGTTCCAGACCGACCGGCTGTCGTGGACGATCCCCTTCGTGATCTACGGCATCTTTCGTTATCTTTACCTCGTCCACCGCAAGGACCAGGGCGGCAGCCCGAGCGACGTGCTGCTCACCGACCGGCCGCTGCTGCTGACCGTGTTCCTGTGGGCGGTCGCCGTGGTGGCGATCGTCTACACCGCCGCGGGCGCCCCGGCGCCGATCGGGTACTGAAGGGCGAAGGGACCGAGGATGAGCATCGAGATCCGCGCCGAGGACGTGAACGTCGAGGAGATCATGCGGCAGATCCGCCGCCGGATCGACGAGAAGCGGCGCGGGCTGTACACGGACGACGAGCTGCGCGAGATCGCGGAGCACCGTCTCGACGCGGTGCTCGACGCGGGCGAGTTCAACCCCGATTTCGTGGCCGACTTCCGCGGCGGCACCGCGCGCTGGAACTACCGCTTCCACACCGAGACGATCTACCGCAGCAGCCGGGGCGCCGTCGGCCGCGCGCTGGAGACGATCCGCAAGCTCCTGAAACCGATCCAGAAGCTGTTCTGGAACCCGAACCCGATGATCTCGGCGCTGTCCCGCCAGTCCGACCTGAACCTCTACTTCGTGGAGCTGTTCCACAACCTCTCGCGCGAGTTGACCAAGCTCAACCTGGAGAACCAGGAACTGAAGAACCGCGTGCTCACGCTGCAGGGCCGGCTCGATCTTCTGGCCCGCCGCGAGAAGACCCTCGAGGACATGGTCGTCTACCGCGACGACCCTGGCGCGGAGGGCCCGGAAGGCCCGCGGTGAAGCTCGCCTTCGTGGTCCAGCGCTACGGCCTGGACATCGCGGGCGGCGCCGAGTACCACTGCCGGCTGATCGCCGAGCACCTCGCGCGCCACGCCCAGGTGGAGGTGCTGACCACCTGCGCCACCGACTACGTGACGTGGGCCGATCACTACCCCGAGGGCCCCGAGACGCTGAACGGCGTCCTCGTGCGCCGCTTCCGTGTCAAGCGCCCCCGCGACGTGTACCGCTTCCGCGACTGGTCGGAGAGGGTACTGGGCGGACCCCACGACGCGGCCGACGAGAAGGCGTGGCTGGAGGAAGAAGGCCCGTACAGCCCGCGGTTGCTGAGCCATCTCGCGAAGCACCGCGCAGAGTTCGATTTCGTGATCGGCTTCTCGTACCGCTACTGGACCACGCGCGAGGCGTTGCTGGCGGCCGCGGACCGCGCGATCCTGGTGCCGACGGCCGAGGACGACGGCGTGTACCGGCTCGGCCTGTTCGACGAGCTGTTCCGCAAGGTGCGGGGCGTCGTCTGGAACAGTCCCGAGGAGCGGGAGATGATCCTCGCCGCCACGCCCGGGCTCGACGTGGCGGGCGACGTCGTCGGCGTCGGCTCCGCGTTGCCCGAGCGGCTCGACCCCGAGGGCTTCCGGCGCGCGCGCGGGATCGAAGACCCGTACCTGATCTACGTCGGCCGCATCGACCAGAACAAGGGCTGCCGTCAGCTCTTCGACTACTTCCTTCGCTACCGCAAGGAGCGCGGCTCGAAGCTGCGGCTGCTGCTGGTCGGCAAGCCGGTGCTGCCGCTGCCGCAGGACGAGGGCATCGTCCACACGGGTTTCCTCTCCGACCAGGAGAAGTGGGACGCGATCGCGGGCGCCGAGGCGCTGGTGATGCCGTCGCGCTACGAGAGCCTGTCGATGGTCACGCTGGAGGCGTGGTGGGCGCGGCGGCCGGTGCTCGCCAACGCCCGCTGCGCGGTGTTGCGTGGCCAGTGCGTGCGCTCCAACGCGGGACTCTTCTACTCGGAGTACGAGGACTTCGCCGAGGCGCTGGCGCTGCTCGAGCGCGACCCGGCACTGCGCCAGGCGATGGGCGAGAACGGCCGTCGCTACTTCGACACCCACTACGCGTGGGACGTGGTGGTCGGCAAGTACCTGGCGCTGTTCGAGCGGCTGCGGACGCGGGCGATCGCTTGAGCGCGCCCGACTTCGCCGAGTTGCCCGAGATCCGCGCGGGGGAGCGCGTTTCCGTCGCCGCCGTGATGGAGATCGTGCGCGCCCGCAGCGCCCGCCGTCGCGCCGCCGGGCTGCTGACAGACGACGAGGTCGAGGGGCTGGCCCGCGAGCGCTTCCGCCGCTACGGCGAGCAGGCCCACATCGATCCGCGGCTGCTCGACCGCCTGCTCGACTCGGGCGTCGCCCACGACTGGAACATCGCCACCGACTACGTGATCCGCACCCACCGCACGGGGCCGCTGGCTGCCCTGCTGGTCGCGCTCAAGCAACTGGTGGCGCCGGTGGTGCGGCTCTACACCGACCACGTGCTCGATCGCCAGACCCAGATCAACCAGTACCTGTACCGCGTGCTCCACGCCACGCTGCGCGACAACGTGCGGCTGGAGGCCCGGCTCGAGGCGCTGGAGCGCAAGGTCGATCGCGGGCCACGATGAAACTCACCCTGGTCGTGCAGCGTTGCGGGGAAGAGGTCCAGGGTGGCGCGGAGGCGTTGTGCCGGGCGTGGGCGAAGCGGCTGGCGGCTCGCCACGAGGTGGAGATGTTGACCACCTGCGCGCTCGACTACACGACCTGGGCCGATCACTACCCGCCCGGGCCTGCGACCGTCGACGGCCTGCGGGTGACCCGCTTCCCGGTGGCCCGCGTGCGCGACCCGCGCCGCTTCGCGCTCTACTCGGACATCGTCCTGCGCGACCACCACACGGCCGACGAGGAGCGGGTCTGGATCGAAGAGAACGGGCCGGTGTCGCCCGCCCTGCTCGACGCGGTGCGGCAGAGCACGGCCGACCTGCTGCTCTTCTTCTCGTACCGCTACTGGACGAGCTTCCACGGCGCCGCGGCCGTGCCCGGCCGCGCGGTGCTGGTGCCGACCGCCGAAGACGACCCGGTGCTCGCCATCGGCGCATACGCCCCCGCATTCCGCGCCGCCCGCGGCCACCTGTTCCTGACGCCCGAAGAGCGCGACCTGGTCCAGCGCGTCGCGGGCGACAGCGTGCCGCACGCGGTGATCGGGTCGGGAGTGGAACTCGTCGCGGCGGCGGCGGGCATCGATCTTCGCGCGCGGTTCGGGCTCGAAACCCCTTACCTGCTCTACGTCGGCCGCCTCGACGGCGGCAAGGGCGTCGACGTGCTGGCCCGCGACTACCTGCGCTTCTGCGCCGCCCATCCCGACGCGCCGGTGCTGGTGCTTGCCGGCCGACAGCACCTGAGCCTGCCGGAGCACCCGAAGCTGCGCGCGCTCGGCCCCGTCAGCGAAAGCGAGAAGCGGGCGCTGATGGAGGCCTGCGCGCTGTTCGTGCTGCCTTCGCCTCACGAGAGCCTGTCGATCGCCGTGCTCGAGGCGTGGGCGCTGGGGCGGCCCGTGCTCGCCAACGGCCGCTGCGCCGTGCTCGCCGGCCAGTGCCTGCGCGCCGACGGCGGGCTGTTCTACGACGGCTACGGCGAGTTCGAGCAGGCGCTGCAGCTGCTGCAGGGCCGTGCCGACCTGCGCGACGCGCTCGGCCGCCAGGGTCGCACCTTCGTCGAACGCGAGTGCGCGTGGAGCGCGGTCGACGCCCGGCTCGAGGAGGCGCTGGCGCGGTTCGCCGCGTCGCCCGCCCGCGGATGACCCGCCACGTCCACCAGTTGCTCGCCGCGCTCTCCTACGGCGACGCGATCGGCAACGAGGCGCTGGCGATCCAGGCCCAGTTGCAGGCGATGGGCTTCGAGTCGGAGATCTACGCCGAGCACGTGCACCCGCGGATGGCGCCGCGGGCGAAGCCGCTGTGGCAGTACGAGAAGGTGTCCGGACCGGACACCGTCTGCGTGTACCACTTCTCGATCGGCAGCGCGGCGGGGCGGCTCGCCTTCCACGCGCCCGACCGGCTGGTCGCGATCTACCACAACATCACCCCGCCCGAGTTCTTCCTCGGCTTCCACTCCCACCTCGCCGGCCTCACCTACCACGGCCGCCGCGAGCTGGAGACGTTCGCGCCGCGGGTCGCGCTGGGCCTCGGCGACAGCGAGTACAACCGGGCCGAGCTGGAACGGGCGGGCTTCGCCCGCACCGGCGTGCTGCCGATCGTGCTCGACTGGAAGGCCTACGAGCGCAAGCCGAGCCCGGTCGTGCGGAAGATGTACGGCGACGGCCGCACCAACTTCCTGTTCGTCGGCCGGGTGATCCCCAACAAGCGGCTCGAAGACCTGATCCGCGCCTTCGCGGTCCACAACCGCTTCGTCGATCCCGCGAGCCGCCTGCTGCTGGTCGGCGACTACCGCGGCTACGAGCGCTACCACCGCCGGCTGATGGAGATGGTGACGGCGCTCGGCCTCGACGGCCGGGTCGTGTTCACCGGCCACGTCGACGACGACGACCTCTACGCCTACTACTCCGTCGCCCACCTGTTCCTGTGCCTGTCCGAGCACGAGGGCTTTTGCGTGCCGCTGCTGGAGGCGATGCACTTCGGCCTGCCCGTCGTCGCCTTCGACCGCGGCGCCGTGCGCGAGACGCTGCGCGGCGGCGGGGTGCTGCTGCGCGAGAAGCGTCCCGAAGAAGTGGCCGAGCTGTGCCACCTGCTGCTGACGGACGAAGCGCTGCGGGCCAGCGTGTTGCGCACCCAGCAGCGCGCTCTCGGCGAAGCCCGCGGCCTCGATTTCGGGGCCCTGCTGCGCGAGCAACTCGCACCGGTGCTGTCGTGACCGGCGCCGACCAACGCCCCCGACGCATCGATCAGTGGGTGCCGGCGCTGCACGCGGGCGACGCGATCGGGGACTCCGCACGATTGCTGCGGGATGCCCTGCGCGCGCGTGGGTTCCAGTCCGACGTCTACGCCCTCCACCTCGACGAGGGGCTCGAGGGCGACGGCCGCCACTTCGCCGACTGGACGCCGGGCGGGCCCGACGACGTCGTGCTGCTGCACTACGCGATCGTCTCGCCGCTGACGGCGGCGCTCAAGGAGCAGCGCTGCAAGCGCGGGCTGATCCACCACAACATCACGCCGCCGGAGTTCTTCGCGGACTACGACCGCGAGATGGCCCACATCCTGAAGCTCGGCCGCGAGGAGCTCGCATCGTTGGCACCCCACGTCGACCTGGCGCTGGGCGACAGCGAGTTCAACCGCCGCGAGCTGGAGCAGGCGGGCTTCGCGCGGACCGGGGTGCTGCCGATCCTGCTCGACTTCGCGCGCTACGACGAGGCGCCCAACCCGGTGCTGCTGCGCCAGCTCCGCGACGGCCGCGTCAACCTGCTGTTCGTCGGCCGCGTCGCCCCCAACAAGCGGCCCGACGCGCTGATCCGTGTCGCAGCCTACTGGAAACGCTTCATCTCGCCGAACCTGCGGCTGGTGCTGGTCGGCAAGCTGCCGCGGCGCGAGACCGGGCGCGGCGAGCCGCTCCGCGCCCACTACTTCGACACCCTGCAGCGGTTCTTCCACGAGCTGGGCTTCGCGTCGGACGAGATCGTCTTCACCGGCCACGTCGACCACGCCGAGCTGCTCGCCTGCTACCGCGCCGCGGACGTGTTCGTGTGCGCTTCCGAGCACGAGGGCTTCGGCGTGCCGCTGGTCGAGGCGATGCGGATGGACGTGCCGATCGTCGCCGTCCGCGGCACGGCGGTTTCCGACACGCTCGGCGGCGCGGGCGTGGAACTCGAGGACGCGGACCCGGCGGCGATGGCGGAGGCGGCTCACTTGCTGGCGACCGACGCGGCCGTGCGCGCGCGGGTGCTCGCGGGGCAGCGCCGCCGGTTGCAGGCTTTCGCCCCGGAGTCCGTGTTGCGTGCGCTCGACGCCCACCTGCGGAGCCTGGGAGCTGCGCCCTGAGCCGGATCGGCTCGCCGCGCGCGCTGGCGCGGGCCGCGCTCGGCGTCGGCATCGCGCTGACGGTGCTGGCGCTGCTGCGGCTCGCGCCGGTGTTCGTCGACCCGGTGCTCGACGTGCGGGCGCTGGCGCTGGCGCCGTGGGTGCTCGCGCTAGCGATCCTGGTGGCGCTGCTGCCGGCCACGGACGAGAAGCCGGGTCCGGGGCTGCGCCGGGCGGGACTCGCGCTGCTCGTGCTCGGCGCCGTGCTCGCGATCGTGGTCGCGGCGCGCGGCGCGGGTGGATTGCCCGCCCGGCTGTCCGGACCGCAAGGCGCGATCGCCGAGTTGCCGGCCGGCCCGATCGACGTGGCCGGCCCCGACCTGCGTGGGCTGCCCGCGCCGCGGCGGCGGATCGTCGAGTGGTCGGGCCCGCTCCACGTGCCGGAGAGCGGGCGCTACCGGCTGTGGGCCGACGGTCGTGGCGCGGTGACCGTCAGCGTCGACGGCCGGGTGGTGCTCGCTGCCGAGGGCGAGCGCCTGATCGCCGGCGCCGACGTCGATCTCGGCCGTGGCGCGCGCACCCTCGACGTGCGCCTCGAACGGGTCGGGCCCGGTCCGCGCCTGCGGCTGGGCTGGGTCACGCCAACAGGTCGGGCGGAGATGCTGCCGCCGAGGCGACTGGGGGAGTCGCCCGGCGGCGCGCTGTGGACGCTCACCGACCTGCTCGCCCACGCGCTGGCGGTGCTGGCCGGCCTGCTCGCCTTCGGGCTCTCCGCCCGCAGCGCGCGCGACGCGGACGAAGCCGCCGCCGATGCCGCTTCCCCCGGGCCCGTCACGGGCCGCGAGGCGCTGCTCGCCAGCGCGGGCTTCGCCGCGCTGGCGGTCGCCATGAGCTGGCCACTGGCCGCGGACCTCGCGGGCCACAGCCTGATGCAGTACCCCGACGGTCGGCTCAACGCGTGGATCCTGGCGTGGGGCGCCCACGCGCTCGTGACGTCGCCGGTGGACGTATTCCAGGCCCCGATCTTCCACCCGCTGCCCGACGCCCACGCCTTCACCGAGAACCTGTTGCTGCCGGCGGCCCTGGCGGCGCCGTTCACGCTGCTGGGCGGGCCGGCGCTGGGCTACAACCTGGTGCTGCTCGCCAGCCTCGCGCTGTCGGGCCTCGGCGCGTTCCTGCTCGCGCGGCGAGCCACCGGTGACGCGCTGGCCGCTTTCGTCGGCGCCGCGATCTTCGCGGTCGGCGTCCATCGCTGGGTGCGCCTCGCCCACCTGCACGCCCAGGTCACGGTGTTCCTGCCGTTGGCGCTGCTGACCCTCGACCGCTTTCTGGAGCGGCGCACGTTCCCGCGCGCGCTGGCGGTCGCCTTGTGCGTCATGCTGCAGGGGCTCTCGTCCGTCTACCTCGGGGCGATCACGGCCACCGCAGTGACGGCCTGCGTGTTGCTGGCGCTCTTCGCCCGCACGCTGTCGGGGCGCGACCTGCTGCGGCTCGCGGTGGCTGGCCTGGTCGCGCTGCCCCCGCTGGTGGCGATCGCCGCACCCTACTTCCGCATGCGCGGCTTCCAGGGCGTCGAGTTCACGCTCGACGACCTGCGCGTGTACGCGACCACGCTGGAGTCGTGGGCGGCCTCCGGCACGCCGCTGTGGGGCCCGCTCTCGCAGCGCCATCTCGACCCCGACCGCGTGCGCGACGGGCTGTTCCCGGGCCTCGTCCCGCTGCTGCTCGGCCTCGCGGGCCTGGCCCGCGCGCCGCGCCGCTGGCAGCTCGCGGCCGTCTCGCTGTGCGGCCTTTCGGTGTGG
Source organism: Vicinamibacteria bacterium (assembly GCA_023701125.1). Taxonomy (GTDB): domain Bacteria; phylum Acidobacteriota; class Vicinamibacteria; order Fen-336; family Fen-336; genus WYBL01. Next base: position 69,595 of record JAMPXO010000005.1, read on the forward strand.
ATCTCGCTCGGGCCGGAGACCGCGGCGTTCCGTTTCCTGCACGAGCAGGTCGTGCTGTTCCGGGCGATCCGCGCGTACTCGCGCTTCGCGCTGCTGGTGATGCTGGTGCTCGCGGTGCTGAGCGCGCTGGCGCTGGCCGGCCGTGGGCGCTGGCGGCTCGCCGCGCTGGCGCTGCTGTTGTTCGAGGCCCGCCACGCGCCGATCGGCACGGCGCCGCTGATCGAGCCGGGTGACGCCGAGCGCTGGCTGGCGGAGAAGCCGGGCGCCGTCGCCGCGCTGCCGCTGGGCGAGGGCGACACCGCGGCGATGCTGCGCCAGCTCGGCCACTGGCGGCCGCTGGTCAACGGCGACTCCGGCTTCATCCCGCGGCCGTACGATCGGGCGATGGAGCGGCTGGCAGGCACGCTGGACGCGGACGCGTTGCGCTACCTGCGGGCCGTGGAGGTGGCCCACGTGGTGTCGGAGACGCCGCAGCCGCTGCCGGAGGCCGCCCGCTTCGGCGCCACGGCGATCTACGCCGTGCCCGCGGGTGAGACGGCGCAGCGACCACAGCCCGCCGCGCCCGTGCCGACGCTGTGGGAGCGCGGTTCGGCCGTGGCCGACCTCGGTTCCCCGCGGCTCGTCTCGCGCATCACCTTCGAGCTGTCGGACGCGCCGTGGGTCACGCAGCCGCGGGTCGAGCGCTCGCTCGACGGCCAGGCGTGGGAAGCGGTGGCGGCGGAAGCGAGCCTGGCCGACGCGATCCTCGGCCTGCTCGCCGATCCCCGCCACGGCCGCGGCGAGCTGCGGTTCGCGCCCGTCACCACCCGCTTCCTGCGCTTCGAGCCCGCGCTGCCGGCCCGTCCCGGCGTGTTCGAGGCCGGCCCGTGAACGCCGTCCACCAGGTGCTGCCCGCGTTGCACGCAGGCGACGCGGTCGGCAACGAGGCGCTGCTGCTGCAGGCGGCGCTGCGTCGGGCCGGACTCGCCTCGGAGCTGTACGCGGGCCACGTCGATCCCGCCCTGCTCGCCCGCGCGCGACCGTTGCCCGAGGCGGAGCGTGCTGGTTCGGCCGCGTGGCTGTTCCACTTCGGACCCGACTCGCCCGCGGGTCGGCTGTTCCCGCGCCTGGCCGGGACCCGCGTCCTGCGCTATCACAACGTGACGCCGCCGGCGCTGCTGGCCGCGTACGCCCCGGAGCTGGCCCGGCTGTGCGCCGCGGGCCTCGACGAGGTGAAGGCGCTCGCCGCCAGTGCCGACCTCGGCCTCGGTGCATCGGAGTTCAACCGCGGCGAGCTGGAGGCGATGGGCTACGCCCGAACCGCCGTGCTGCCGCTCTGCGCCGACGTCGACCGGGTGCGGCGAATCGCGCCCAACCGCGTGCTCGCGCGGCTCCTGGCCGACGGCCGCCGCAACCTGCTCGTCGTCGGCCGGCTCGCGCCCAACAAGCGGGTCGAAGACGCGATCGCCGCCTTCGCCGTTTTCCAGCGGCTGTTCGACCCGCGGGCCCGGCTGGTGATCGCCGGCGGCTGGGACGGCTTCCTGTCGTACCGCGCGGCGCTGGAGGCGCGGGCGAAAGCGCTGCGGGCCGAGCACGTCCTGTTCCTCGGCCGGGTCGGCGAAGACGAGCTGGCGGCCTGTTACCAGGCCAGCGATGCGCTCTTGTGCACCTCGGAGCACGAGGGCGTCGGCGTGCCGCTGCTGGAGGCGATGGCGTGCGACGTGCCGGTCTTCGCCTACGATGCGGGCGCGGTGCGCGAGACCCTGGACGGCGCCGGCGTGCTGCTGGCGAAAAAGACGGCAGAGACGTGGGCGGGCGCGCTCGACCGCGTGCTGGGCGACGGCGCCCTGCGCGCGGCCGTGGTCGCGGGCCAGCAGGCGGCACTCCGCCGCCGCCAGGCCGCCGACCCCGTGGCCACGCTGCAGGCGATTCTCGACGGGGGCTTGGGGGCGGAGGAGCTCCGTTCGCGACGTAGCCCCCATGGGACCGGCGACGGGCTTCGCCCGGCGCCGGATCCCGAGGACCTGGCGTGAAACTCGGGTTCGTGCTGCAGCGCTATGGGGAGGGCATCACCGGCGGCTCGGAGTCGCTGGCCCGTGCGCTGGCCGAGCGTTTCGCCCGCGAAGCCGAGGTGACCGTGTTCACCTCCTGCGCGCGCGACTACGTGACCTGGCGCAACGAGCTGGCGCCCGGCCGCAGCCACGAGCACGGCGTCGAGGTGCTGCGCTTCGAGAGCGCCCGGGAACGCGACCTCGACGCTTTCAACGCGTACTCCGAGCCGTTCTACCTGCGCACCGATCGCACGCCCGAGGAGGAACGCGACTGGCTGGTGCGGCAGGGGCCGTTCGTGCCCGGCCTGGTCGAAGAACTGGCGCGGCGCAAGGGCGAGTTCGACGCGATCCTGTTCTTCACCTACCTCTACTACCCGACCTGCGAGGGCCTGCGCGTCGCCCCCGAGCGCGCGGTGCTGGTGCCGACCACCCACGACGAGCCGCCGCTGCGCTTCTCGGTGTTCCGCGAGGTGTTCGACGCACCGCGCGCGTTCGCGTTCCTGACCCCGGCCGAGGAGCGGCTCGTGCGCAGCCGCTTCGAGCTCGGTGACCGGCCCGGGCTCGTCGCCGGGATGGGCGTCGAGGCCCCGCCCGTGACCGACGTGCTCGCCTTCCGCACCCGCCACGACCTGCTGCGGCCCTACGCGCTGTACGCGGGCCGCATCGACGCCGGCAAGGGCTGTGACGAGATGATCGCGTTCCACGCGGCGTACCGCCGGGCCCAGGCCGGCGGCCTCGACCTCGTGTTGCTGGGCAAGCTGGCGATGCCGGAGCCGCGCGAGCCCGGCGTGCGCCACCTCGGCTTCGTCAGCGAGCAGGAGAAGTGGGCGGCGTTCGCCGGCGCCTCCGCGGTGGTCTGCCCGAGCCCCTACGAGAGCCTGTCGATCGTGCTGCTCGAGGGCATGGCGCAAGGCGTGCCCGCGCTGGTCAACGGCCGATCCGACGTGCTGGTCGAGCACTGCCGGCGCTCGAACGCCGGGCTCTGGTACGAGACCGCGGAGGAATTCGGCGAAGCGCTCGACCTGCTCGCCCGCGGCGACGGGTTGCGGCAGGCCATGGCGCAGAACGCGCGCCGCTACGTCGCGGCCGAGTACCGCTGGGACGTGGTGATGGAGCGCTACCGCAGCCTGATCGCCGCCGCCCGTGGATCGCGCCCGTGAACGCCCCGGTCGCACTGCCCACCGCTGCCCGCGCGGTCGCGCTGCTGGCGGTCCTCGCGTTCTTCGCCGCCACGGCGGCTGGCGTGCAGGAGATCCGCTTCTGGCTCAAGCCGCTGCCCGTGCTGGTCCTGGCCTGGGCGGCGCTGCGGGCTGCCGGCGGCGCGCGGGCAGAAAAAGCACCCCCGTCCCGCTTCGCGCTGCTGGTGGCGGCCGGCCTCGGCCTGTCCGCCGTCGGCGACATCCTGCTCGAGCTGCCCGGTGGTTTCGTCCGCGGCCTGGTGGCGTTCCTGCTCGCCCACGTCGCGTACGTGCTGGCCTTCGCCTCCGACTGCCGCAGCCCGGCCCTGCTGCGCGGGCTGCCGTGCCTGCTCTTCGGCGCGTTCTACTTCGGCCTGCTGCGCGCCCGGCTGGGCGCGCTGGAGCTGCCGGTGGCGGTGTACGTGACCGTCATCTGCACGATGTTGTGGCGAGCGCTGGCTCGTGCCGATCGTGGGCCGTCGGGCGTGCTCGGCGCGCTCGGCGCGCTGTCGTTCGTCGTCTCCGACTCGCTGCTGGCGTGGAACCGCTTCATGGCCCCGTTCGCCGCCGCGTCGTATGCGGTGATCGCCACGTACTGGCTGGGCCAGGCGGGCATTGCCGCCGCGGCCTGGCACGCCGCCTACTCGGACTCCTCGTCGCCCGAAGCAGGGCCCGCGCGCGAGACGAGGTAGCCGCGGGCCTCCTCGACGGGCACGGGCTGGCTGAGGTTCGTGAACACCGTCACCGGCCCGTCGTGGCGGGTGAAGGACACGCCCAACCCGCGCAGGCCCGCGTCGAAGGCGTCCGCATCCTCCTGCGGTCGCAGCACGAAGGCGGCGGCGCCCCGCTTGCGGACGCCGTCGGCGTGGCGCGGCGAGACGTAGTACGGCGTGGGCCCCAGCTCCGGCGAGAGCAGCACCCGCTCGCGGGTCAGCATCGTGACCGGGGCGGAGAGCGAGAAGTCGGCGTAGCCGGCGCGCACGCCCGCGCCTTCGACGAACGCCACGATCGCCGCGTACTGGGCGGCGACCTTGTCCGCGGCGCCGAGACGCGGAAGCGTGCCGACCGCATGGTTGGCCAGCAGCGCGACCGCGACCAGCGCAGCCGCCGGCCGCGAGCGGGCCCACAGCCGGGCCAGGCTGACGCCGGCGAACAGCGCCGTGCACACCACCAGCGGCAGCAGGTAGCGCGGCCGCCAGTGCAGGCGCTGGCTGGGCACCGCCCAGAACTGGGCGAGCACGAACAGCGCCAGCAGCAGCGGCAGCAGCGCGGGACGCGGCGCCAGGCCGCGCAGGCCGAGGCCGCCGCGGGTGGCGACGAGGTAGCCGAGCAGCGACACGGGCAGGATCGCCGCCGCGGCGACCCGCAGGTCGGGCCAGGTTGCGAGCCACGGGTGCTCGGGGCTGACCCCGGCGAGGATCGGGAAGGAGATCTTCAGCGTGCGCCACGCCTGGTGCGGCAGCGTGGCGAAGCGCTCGAGCCCGGGCGACGCCGCGCTCTGGCCGAGGATCTCGCGGGTCGCCCAGTCGTGCTGGACGTTCCAGCACAGCGCGGGCAGCGCCCCGAGCGCGGCGCCGACCAGAACCAACAGAATCCATGGGTCGCGCCACGTGCGCCCGCGCAGGACGAGCGCCGTACCCGCGGCGGCCACGTAGGACAGCGCCACCGGCTGCTGCCAGACCGCGGCGCCCAGCGCCACGCCGATGCCGAGGTAGCAGAACCGCGCCGGCGCGCCGTGGAGGTCTTCGTCCAGCAGCCGCGCCAGCAGGGCGAGGGCGAGCCCGCCCAGCGCCATCACGTCGACGTACTGGCCGACGCAGTTGAGCTGGAAGGCGGTCGCGAACTTGGGCCCGATCGCGAGGTAGAGGCCCGCGGCCAGGGCCGCCGGGGGGCCGCCGATCCGCCGCGCCAGCGCCATCGTCGCCGCGATCGCGACCAGCGCGAGGAACAGGCTGGCCGTCACCAGCAGCAGCGCGTCGTCGCCGACGACGAAGCCCGGGGCCGCGGCCAGGTGGGCCTTGAGCGTGCCCTGGTAGTTGGCGCCCTCGGTGAAGGCCGGCGCGGGCCGCTCGCCGAGCCGCAGCGAGGCCGCCGCGAACGCCATGTAGGCACCGTCCTTGTTGACGAAACCGGCGGGGTGGACGAGGGCCGGCGCGCGATAGGCGACGGCCAGCGCGAGACAGGCGAGGGTCTCGGCGCGGGGTCGTGGCCAGGCGCCGAGGTGTGGGCGGACCAGGACCTCGAGCAGGACGCAGAGCGCGGCCGCGGACAGGACGACGGGGAGGAAGGAGGACGCCGCGAACCAGGCCCAGGTGAAGCCGAAGGCGGCGCACAGCACCGCCGCCTCGAGCCGCGGGCGCAGGTTACTGGATCGCGCGGAGCTGCTCCAGCAGCGTCTCGGTCGCGGCGGGGCCCTTGAGGATCGAGGCCGCGCGCACGATCTGGTTGATCGCCTCGTCGACCGCTTCGTTGCCCGCGCCCTTCTCGATCTCGCCCTTGGCCTTCAGGTAGTGCTTGTTGACGACGCTCTCGCCGACGGCGCCGAGCTGGGCGCTGCACACCTCGCGGACCCTGTTGAGGCGGGTCATCACCTCGCTGGCCGCGGCCGGCACGCCGCCGGACTTGCTCATCGCGCGGTTCGGGTTGCCCTCGCGCAGCCGGATCAGGTTGGTGGTGATCAGGCCGTACAGGATCTTGGCCGCGTCGAACACCGACAGCCCGGCCGCCTGGGCGATGTCCTTGATCGAGCGGACGCCGTCGATCTTGGACAGGATCAGCCACTCGGAGGTGTTGAGGTTGATCTGGCCCTCGCGCGCGTCCTGGACCACGAACTCCGGCACCAGGTCGGTCGACGGGATCTTCTTCGACAGCACGCGCCACTCGTCGAGCCGGCGCGCCGCTTCCATCAGCAGGTTGGTGTTGCTCTTCGAGATCGTGCGCAGCGGGGTGGCCACCCCGGGGTCGAACCGGAACTCGCCGCGGCTCCAGATGGCGAGCGCGTAGACCGCCTCTTCGCCGGTCGCCTCTTCGAGCTGGGCGTGCACGATCTGGCCATCGGCGAGGAAGATCTCGCCCTTGAGCGGCCCATCCTGGAGGTGGAACACCCCCGTCTTCCCGCTGACGCTGATCAGCTGGATGATGTCGGGCAGATGGAGTTCGGCGAGCGATCCCTGAAAAGCCATTAATTGCTCAAACCTTCCGGCCGAACCCCTTCATTTACCGCAACTTGAATCGCGCCAAGCTAGCAAGCCGCCGCGCTGGATGTCAACCGGGTCGAAAAACCGGCCCCCTAGTCGCGGGCCAGCTCTTCGGGCTCGCGGCCCCGTCGCTCGCTGCGCGGGATGGCGATGCCGTGGCGCTTGATCATCTCGTTGAGCGTCGTCGGCTTCAGCCCGAGCAGGCGCGCGGCTTCCTTCTGCACGCCGCCCGTGCTGTCGAGCGTGTTCTCGATGATCCGCCGCTCGAAGTCGGCGATCACCTCGCGCAGGCTGATGCCCTCGGGCGGCACCGCCATCGACGGCAGCGCGTAGCGGGGCGCCTGCCGCACGTGGTCGGGGATCAGGTCGCGGCCGATCCGCGTCTCGGTGGTCAGCACCACGCCGCGCTCGATCACGTTCTCCAGCTCGCGGACGTTGCCCGGCCAGTCGTAATCGAGCAGCGCCTGCATGCCCTCGGGGGCGACGCCCGTGCAGGGCTTGCCGTTCTCGTCGGCGTACTTCTTGACGAAGTGGGTGACCAGCGCCGGCACGTCCTCGCGGCGCTGGCGCAGCGGCGGCAGCGCGATCGCGATCACGTTCAACCGGTAGTACAGGTCCTCGCGGAAGCGGCCCTCCTCGACGGCGCGCTTCAGGTCGATGTTGGTGGCGGCGACGATCCGCACGTCGACCTTGATCGTCTCCACGCCGCCCAGGCGCATGAACTCGCGCTCCTGCATCACCCGCAGCAGCTTGGCCTGGGTCTCCATCGGGATGTTGCCGATCTCGTCGAAGAACAGCGTGCCCTTGTCGGCCAGCTCGAACAGCCCGCGCTTGGAGTAGACGGCGCCCGTGAACGCGCCCTTGACGTGGCCGAACAGGTTCGACTCCAGCAGGTCGTGGGGCAGGCTGCCGGAGTTGACGACGATGAAGGGCTTGTCGGAGCGCGCCGAGTTGGCGTGGATGGCCTTGGCCACCAGCTCCTTGCCGGTGCCGCTCTCGCCGACCACCAGGATCGTCGAGCGCGACGGCGCCGCCTGCGCGATCAGGTTGAACACCTGCTGCATGCGCGGGCTCTTGCCGACGATCTGGGTGAAGCGGCCCTGGTCCTTGAGCGCCGTGCGCAACTGCCGGTTCTCGTCGGTCAGCCGCTTCTTCTCCAGCGCGTTGCCGAGGATGTGCAGCACCTCTTCGTGCTTGAAGGGCTTGGCGACGTAGTCGAAAGCGCCCTTCTTCATCGCCGTCAGCGCCGTCTCGACCGAAGCGAAGGCCGTGATCATCAGCACCGGCAGGTCCTGGTCGATGCGCTTCAGCTCGTCGAGCACGGACAGGCCGTCCATCTCCGGCAGCATCACGTCGAGGATCGCCGCGTCGAAGCCCTGGCGGCGGGCCGCGGCCAGCCCCGCGGGCCCGTCGGCGACCAGCGTCACCTCGTAGCCCGCGTCGGTCAGCAGCGTGCCGAGCACGTCGCGCATGACCTCTTCGTCGTCGACGACGAGGATCGACTCGCGCTTCATCCGATCGTGGTCCTCAGCTTGTCCCCCTGCTTCAACCGCGCGCCGCCTCGACGGCCGCGAGGGCCGGCAGCGCCACCTGGAAGGTGGTGCCCTTGCCGGGCGCGCTCTCGACGAAGATGGCGCCGCCGTGCTCCTGGAGGATGCCGTACGACACCGCCAGCCCCAGCCCGGTACCGCGGCCGATGCCCTTGGTGGTGAAGAACGGGTCGTAGATGCGCTTGACGTCCTCCGGCTTGATGCCGTGGCCCGTGTCGCGCACCTCGACCACCACGGTGTCCTCGTCGGCGTAGCTGACCAGCGTCAGCCAGCCGCCGGCAGGCATCGCGTCCTTGGCGTTGAGGATCAGGTTGAAGAACACCTGCTGCAGCTTGTTCTCGTGGCCGCGCACCAGCGGCAGGCCCTCGCCCAGCTCGCGCCGGACCCGCACCTTGGAGCGCTCGAGCTGGTGCTCGAGCAGCGACAGCACGTCGGCCAGCAGCTTGTTGAGGTCGATCCGCTCGTAGTCGGAGGGGGCCGAGCGCGAGAAGTTGAGCAGCGAGTTGATGATCTTGGCGGCGCGGAAGGTCTGCTTCTCGATCTTCTCGAGCATCTCGCCGCGCGGGTCGCCGTCGGGCGTCTGCTGGCGCAGCATCTGGGTGTAGGACGAGATGCCGGTCAGCGGGGTATTGACCTCGTGGGCCACGCCGGCCGCCAGCAGGCCGATCGACGCCATCTTCTCCGAGTGCTGCAACTGCTCCTCGAGTCGGAAGCGGGCGGTCACGTCGTCGAGGATCAGCACCGTGCCCGCGCGCTGACGGCCCTCGACCAGGAACGGCGCCACCGAGACGTTGACCAGCAGGGCGCGGCCGTCGGCCGACGGCAGGTGCAGCTTGTAGATGTTGGAGATCTCTTCCGAGTCGCCGAGAGCGAGGCTGCCCTTCAGCGCCTCCAGGAACGGCCCGGGGAAGATCTCGTCGAGCGCGCGCCCGAGCGCGTCGCCGCGGCGGCGGCCGACGAGCCGCTCCATCGCCCGGTTCCAGCGCGCGATGCGGCCCTCGAGGTCGAGCACGACGATGCCGGCGTCGATGCTCTCCAGCACCGCCACGTTGTACTCGGTGAGCCGCTGCAGGTCGTCGGCCTTCTCGCGCAGGCGGCCGAACAGGCGGCCGTTCATGAAGGCGGTGGCGGCCTGGCCGGACAGCGCCTGGACCAGGTCGACCTCCTCGCTGTTGAGCGGGTCGAAGCCGTCCTTGCGGCCGACCGCGACGACCGCGATCAGCTCGCCGCCCACGCGGCACGGGAAGTAGTACGAGAGGTCGAGCCCGCCGGCTTCCGGGAACGCCTCGGCCGCGGTGTCGGCGTTCAGCGGCGTGCCGTCCTGCAGCCTGCGCACCAGCGCCCCCTGCGGCGGCAGGCGCAGCGCGTCGGCCCGCTCGGCCGGCAGCGCGCCCTTGCGGCGGAAGATCACGAAGTGGCCGTCCTCGCCCGGCAGGAACACGGCCGCCGAGTCGACGCCGAGGGCCGCCACCACGCCGTCCAGCAGCCGCTCGGTCATGCGCCCGAGGTCGAGGTCGGCGTTCAGGTCCTGCGACAGCCGCAGCAGCGCCCGCCGCGACAGGTAGCGCTCGCGGAAGAACAGCTTGTCGATCGCCACCTGGATCCGGCTCTTGACCGGCGTGAAGAGCAGGATCACGACCAGCGTGGTCAGGATCGCGATCCCCGGCTCGTGCGGCTCCTCGTCGCCGAACAGCGAGCCCATCAGGCCCAGCGAGAGCAGCGAGATGCCGACGATCGCCGCGGTCGCCAGCACGTACACGAGCGAGCGGCGGAAGATCAGCTCGACGTCCATCAGCCGGTGCTTGACCACGGCGTAGGCGAGCGACAGCGGGATCAGCGCCAGCGGGATGTAGCCGGCCAGCTCGCCCGCGGCGCGTGGCTCGCGGCCGAGCGCGAACGGCAGCGCGTAGAAGGCGAAGAACGGCAGCACGCCGGCGCCGGTGCCGAGCACCAGCCACTTCATCTGCTTGCGCGCGGTCAGGCTCTTCGTCTGCGTGTAGCTGTCGAGCAGCACGGCGAAGGACAGGGCGAAGCCGACCGCGAAGTAGAGCGGCTTCCAGCGGTCGATGGCGGCGGTCACGTGCCACAGCAGGTCGTTCTGGCCGCCGCTCTGCACGAACATCACCTGGCTGAAGACCGCGACCCCGGCCAGGCCCACGGCCGGCGCGTAGGCCGCCGGCACCAGCCACGCCCGCGCCCGCGGCAGCCGCCGCTCGGGGAACGACAGGCAGAAGTGGAGGAAGGCGACGGGCAGGAACAGGATCGCCAGGTGGTCGGTCCACAACAGCGTCCAGTCGGCGGCGTCGAGCTTGCCCGTGTACGAGGTCGAGTACATCAGGAAGAACAGCAGGCAGATCGCGAAGAAGTGGATCGCGGCCGCGTCGGGCGGCCGCCGCAGCATCACGATCGTGCCGACGGCCAGCGAGAAGAAGCCGACCAGCGACAGGTAGTAGAACAGGGTGACGTTGCCCTGGCCCAGCGGCTCGACGCTGACCCGCAGCGAGCGCCGCTCGCCGACCCGCAGCAGGGAGTACTCGGGGCGGCTGCCCGCGGGCTTCGCCTGCAGCCGCTCTTCCACCTGCAGGGCATCGGTGACCGGCTCGCCGTCGAGGCCGAGCAGCAGGTCGCCGGGCTCGATCCCGGCCAGGTCGCCGGGGCCGCCGGGCGCGACCCGGGCCGCCAGCACGCCCTCGGTCGCGTCCTTCCAGAAGACGCCGTCGTCGGGCAGCGAGAACGTGGCCTTGAGGAAGATGTTGTAGGCGCCCAGACAGGCGAGCGCCAAGGCGATTCCCAGGACCAGCGCGTTCTTCAGGTGTACCCGGCTCAACACAGGAGTGGTTTCAGATCCACGGCGGGCGCGGCCCCCACGGCCAGCCGAACCGGGCTCTCGTTGAGTTGAGCAAGCTCCGTGCCGCGATACGGCTTCACGGAATCCGCCCAAAACGCTGAACTTGAGTGACTTGCTGGCTCATCCGGTTCGTCGGATTCGGAAATCCGAATCCATGAAACGGTAGCATGGAGTGGCTCGGGAGGCGAGTTGGCGACGCGATTCATCGCGGCCCCCCCGATCAGAAGCGGACGGCGACGCCTCCGAGCATGCGGCGCGGCGGCTGGATGACCGCCAGCTCATCGAGGAATCCGCCCTCGTTGGGCTCGTAGAACACGTTGCGGAACGCGAACAGCAGATCCCAGTCGGCGCGGGTCAGGCTGCCGATGTAGGGCAGGCCCTGGCTCACCTGAATGTCGAAGCGCGTGCGTACGACGGCCGGCGGCTCGAAGTCGCCATTGGCCTGCATCGAGTTGACCCGGTAGTAGAGCGCCACCCGGGTGTCGGTGCGCAGGATCGCGGTCTCGAGCCGCGCCACCAGGTCGTGGAACTGGCCGGTGGGCACGGTGACGATCATCGCCGGCGAGCTCGCGCTGCGCTCGGCGAGGCCGCGCGTGTAGTCGAGCGAGGCCCGGAAGCTGCCGACGCTGCGCTCGACCCCGACCCCGGCGCCGCGCGCCGAAGCGCCGGGCCCGTTGAGGATGCGCAGGGTGGCGTCGTTGCCGCGGCCCGCGAAGGCGTTGACGAGGCGGTCGCGCGCGCTCTCGTGGAAGCCGTGGGCGCGCAGCCGGAAACCGTGCACGCGGGCGTCTGCCGAGGCCTCGTAACGCAGCAGCTTCTCCGGGCGCAGCTCGTTGGACAGCACCGCCCAGGCGATCGTCGGCGTCGCCGACAGGGTGGAGAGGGCGAGCAGGTCACCGCCGGGGGTCAGCGTGCGCGAGTGCGCGCCGGCCCGCAGCGCCAGGCCCGCCCGCGGCCGGAACTCGATCGCGGCGGCCGGGTCGACGTGGTGGCGGTCGGCAATGAAGCCGACGTAGGCGTAGCGCGCACCCAGCGTCGCGGTCGTGTTGTCCGCGAGGCGCCAGCGGTCCTCGACGAAGATGGTGCCGACGCTGCGGTTCTCGCGCGCGTCGTCGAGCGGGGTGACCAGCGGGGCGACGAAGTGCGAGCCGTAGCCGCTGCCGATCTGGATCTCGTGGCCACCGCCCGGCTCCAGCACGAACTCGGCGGCCATCCGCCAGGTGTCGTTCTCGGCCTCGGCCAGCAGCCCGCCCAGGCTCCAGCGCCCGTAGTCGGCCAGCGCGCCGTTGAGCCGCACCGAGCCGAGGCTGGTCGGCAGCGTGCCCGCCGAGTCGCCGAGCGCGCCCGGCGTGGCGATCACCTCGAACGTGCCCTCGACCAGCCGCGCGTGGGCGAGCACGTCCGGGGTCTCCGGCACGGCCGCCTGGGCCACCGCTTCCGCGGGCGCGCCCTGCGCGTCCTCGAGCACGGAGCGGCGCTTGTGCCGGGTCAGCCACTTCCACTCGCGCGCCGCGTCGTCGCGCTCGGCCGCGGTCGACGGCGGGGCCAGGGCGTCGGCTGCCGCGTCGGCGGCCAGCAGGCTGAGCGTGAACAGGGAGTGGTGGTTGGGGAGCACGGTGACGGTCCGCGGCGCCGCCGCCAGGCCGTCGCCGGTGATCGCCCGCAGCGTGTACGAACCCGCCGGCAACTGCGGCACGTCGAAGCGGCCGCTGGCGTCGGAGACCGCGATCAGGCTGCCGCCGGCGAGGCCCTTGCCGAACAGCGAGACGAGCGCGCCGGCGACCGGCGTGCCCTGGCGATCCTCGACCCAGCCCATGACGGCGCCCGGGCGTTCCTCGGCGGCCGCTCCGCGCGGGAGCAGGGCGAGGGCGGCGAGAGCCAGGGTGCCGGGACGGAAGCTCGTCAAACGGCAGACCTCCACGGAGACACGTCAAGCCTTGAAGGCAACCTAGCAGGCCCCGGCGAGCCCTGTCAATCCCGTGCTATAGATAGCCGCTGGAACCACCCCTATGGCTCGATACATCGACGTCACCGTGCCGCTCTCCAGCGCCGTCCCGACCTTTCCCGGCGACCCGCGCTTCGAGCTGGACTTCGCCCACCGCATCGACGAGGGCAAGCCCTACAACGTCGCCCGGATCAAGATGGGCGTCCACTCGGCCACCCACGTCGACGCGCCGTTCCACTTCAAGGCCGACGGGGCCACCGTCGACGCGCTGCCGCTGGAGATCCTGATCGGCAAGTGCCGGGTGATCGAGGTCGCCGACCGCGAGCGGATCGATCGCGCCGAGTTGCAGGCCGCCGACCTGCGCGACGACATCCGGGTGCTGCTCAAGACCCGGATGTCGGGCCAGCTCAGGAACCCCGCGTTCCAGGAGGACTTCGTCTACCTGACGCCGGAGGCCGCGCAGTACCTGGTCCAGGCCGGGATCAAGCTGGTCGGCATCGACTACCTGTCGATCGAGCGCTTCGGCAGCGCCGGCTTCGAGGCCCACCACGCACTGCTGGGGGCGAGCGTGATCGTGATCGAGGGCCTCGACCTCTCCAACGTGGAGGCGGGAGACTACGACCTGATCTGCCTGCCGCTGCTGATCGCAGGCGCCGACGGCGCCCCCGCCCGCGTCGTGCTGAAGCGACGGGTGTAGGCATGGGGGTGCGGGGGCGGAGGAGCGCCCGTTCGCGACGTAGCCCCCGCGGGCCGGAGCCGGGATTCACTCCCGGCACCGCCGCCCAATGTGACGTGCGGGGGCGGAGGAGCGCCCGTTCGCGACGTAGCCCCCGCGGGCCGGAGCCGGGATTCACTCCCGGCACCGCCGCCCAATGTGACGTGCGGGGTACGCCGGCGTGAGCCTGCTGCTGATGCGCGACCTGGTCACGGTGCTGCTGGCCGGCGGCGCCGGCGAGCGGCTCTACCCGCTGACCAAGGACCGGGCCAAGCCCGCCGTCACCTTCGGCGGCCCGTACCGGATCATCGACTTCACGCTCAGCAACTGCATCAACTCCGGCCTGCGCAAGATCTTCATCGCCACCCAGTACAAGGCGCAGAGCCTGAACCGCCACATCCGGCTCGGCTGGAGCGTCGTCAACACCGAGCTCGGCGAGTTCATCGAGATCCTGCCGCCGCAGAAGCGCACCGGCGAGCACTGGTACCTGGGCACGGCCGACGCGGTCTACCAGAACCTCTACTTCGTCGACCGCGAGAAGCCGCGCTTCGTGCTGGTGCTCTCCGGCGACCACATCTACAAGATGGACTACGGCAAGATGCTCGACGCCCACATCGCGCGCGGCGCGACGCTGACCGTGGGTGCGATCGAGGTGCCGCTCGCCGACGCGCGGCGTTTCGGGGTGCTGGAGGTCGACGAGGACAACCACGTCACCGGCTTCCAGGAGAAGCCGTTCGTGGCGAAAGGCGCGCCGTGGAACCCCGAGGTGTGCCTGGCCTCGATGGGCATCTACATCTTCGACTACGCGCTGCTGCAGAAGGTGCTGTTGCAGGACGCCGAGCAGGACAGCGCGCACGACTTCGGCAAGGACATCATTCCGGCGCTGGTGGCGGCGGGCGAGCGGGTGTTCGCCTACTCCTTCTGGGACGAGAACAAGAAGGAGTCGCAGTACTGGCGCGACGTCGGCACCCTCGACGCCTACTTCGAGGCGTCGATGGACCTGATCCAGATCGACCCGGTGTTCAACCTGTACGACCCGGCCTGGCCGCTGCGCACCTACCAGCCGCAGTTCCCGCCGGCCAAGTTCGTGTTCGAGCACGAGGGCCGCCGCGGTGGCGCGGTCAGCTCGATCGTCTCCCACGGCTGCATCATCTCGGGCTCGACGATCAACCGCTCGATCCTGTCCCCCAACGTCCGCGTCCACTCCTATTGCGAGATCGAGGACTCGATCCTGATGCCGAACGTGGTCGTCCACCGCCACGCCCGCCTGCGGCGAACGGTAGTCGACCGCGACGTGGAGCTGCCGCGCGGCGCGATCGTCGGCCACGACCCGGCCGAGGACCGTCGCCGCCACACGGTCTCCGAGGGCGGCGTGGTCGTGGTGACGCCGGGCGAGGAGTGCCTGGTGGACCCGGCCTACCGCTGACCTCTTGATTCGCGACTCACAACCGGTTTTCGAAGGAGAACCCCGATGACCACGATCGACTCCGTCTACGCCCGCGAGATCCTGGACAGCCGCGGCAACCCGACCGTCGAGGTCGAGGTCGTGCTCGAGGGCGGGGCCCTCGGGCGGGCGGCGGTGCCGTCGGGCGCCTCCACCGGCGAGCGCGAGGCCGTCGAGCGTCGCGACGGCGACAAGAAGCGCTACCTCGGCAAGGGCGTGCAGAAGGCGGTGGCGGCGGTCAACGACCTGATCGCGCCGCAGCTCGAGGGCGAGGACGCCTGCGACCAGGCGCTGTGCGACCAGTTGATGATCGAGCTGGACGGCAGCGCGACCAAGAAGAAGCTGGGCGCCAACGCGATCCTGGCCTGCTCGCTGGCGCTGGCCAAGGCGGCGGCCGAGGCGACCGGGCTGCCGTTCTACCGCTACGTCGGCGGCGCCAACGCCCGCGTGCTGCCGGTGCCGTTCATGAACATCGTCAACGGCGGCGCCCACGCCGACAACAAGCTCGACCCGCAGGAGTTCATGATCGTCCCCCACGGCCTCAAGCAGTTTTCGGACGCGCTGCGGGCGGGGGTCGAGGTCTTCCACAACCTGAAGGCGATCCTCAAGAAGAAGGGCCAGCACACCTCGGTCGGCGACGAGGGCGGCTTCGCGCCCAACCTGGCCTCCAACGAGGAGGTGCTGGAGACGATCCTGGCGGCGATCGCCGCGGCCGGCTACAAGGCCGGCAAGGACATCTCGCTGGCCCTCGACGTCGCCGCCTCCGAGTTCCACGAGGGCAGGAAGTACGTCTTCAAGAAGAGCGACGGCGCGGTCCGCACGTCCGACCAGATGATCGCGATGTACGAGAAGTGGGTGAAGGCGTACCCGATCGTCTCGATCGAGGACGGCCTCGGCGAGAAGGACTGGGACGGCTGGAAGAGCATGACCGACGCGCTCGGCGGGAAGATCCAGCTCGTCGGCGACGACCTGTTCGTCACCAACCCGGCGATCCTGGCCGAGGGCATCGAGAAGGGCATCGCCAACTCGGTGCTGGTCAAGGTCAACCAGATCGGCACCCTGACCGAGACCCTCGACTGCGTGGCGCTCGCCACCCGCTCGCGCTACCAGTCGATGATGAGCCACAGGAGCGGCGAGACGGAAGACGTCACGATCGCGGACCTGGCGGTGGCCACGAGCTGCGGCCAGATCAAGACGGGCTCCGCCAGCCGCACGGACCGCGTGGCCAAGTACAACCAGCTCCTGCGCATCGAGGAGGAACTGGGCCCGATGGCCCGCTTCGCGGGCAACAGCATCCTCAAGCGGTAGCCGCTCCCTCCGTTGGCGAACCGCGCGGCGCCGGGTTGACCGGCGCCGC